>MNEA01000088.1 GCA_001917435.1 Acidobacteria bacterium 13_2_20CM_2_57_6 | reverse complement strand
CGCTTTGCCGATATTGGCACGTCTTTACTCAACTGAATCAAGGGGTTGACTAAATCGATTTCGCAGAGTAAATAGGCCAATAACTTCGTAGTTTGCAAGGTCAGGTTGCTGCCTCGCTCACGCCTACTTGGACTCTATGCATTCTGCGAGTAACGGGGGGTGTTCCATGACAAGAAAGTACGCCGCCACGGCGGGGGTTTTGCTGCTCTTAGGTGTTTCTTTCGTTTCAGCGCAGGTTAGCACATCATCCATCACAGGAGCCGTGACCGATTCTTCCGGCGCCATGGTGGTTAACGCAAAAATAGAAGCGAAGAACGACGACAACGGGGTGGTGTTTGAGCAGCACACCACCGGCGCGGGCACTTATACGTTCTCCTCACTGACGCCGGGCAGCTACAGCATTACAGTAACAATGGCTGGCTTTCGAACCTTCACCAGCACGCACAATATCCTTACCGTCGGCACGCCGCTGGTTGTAGATGTCACGCTGAAAGTAGGCGCTGTCGGCGAGAGTGTGGAGGTTGTGGAATCGAACTATCAGCGCCTAGAAACTTCGAACGCCACCGTGAGCGATGTCATGGACACGAAACAGGTGCAGGACCTACCCCTGAACGGTCGCAATCCGCTGGCGTTGCTGACGCTCGAGCCGGGCGTGGTGCAGCGCACCACCAACGGCGCCGGGTCTGGGACACACGTCTTTGGGTCGCGCGACCGCGCCCATAACGTGACGATTGACGGCATTGACGCCAATGAGTCGACGGTCCCCAACCCCCAAGGGAATATCCAGCGGTTGAATCCCGACAACGTCGAAGAGTTCCGCACCGTCACGCTGGGAGCCACTGCGGAAGACGGGCGCAACAGCGGCGCCAATGTAATCGTGGCCACCAGGCCCGGCACCAACTCGCTTCACGGGTCCGTGTTTTATTTCAATCGGAATACGGACTACAACGCAAACGAATGGTTCAGCAATTACGAAGGCAGAAATCGCCCTGACCTGAAACTTAACGAATACGGATTTGCTGTTGGCGGTCCCATCGTCAAGAATAAGACGTTTTTCTTCGGGAGCTTTCAGAACAACCAGATCAAGCAGACCGAGCCTATCTCGGCCACCAACGTGGGCATCGCTCTCTTTGGCGCGCCGACCGTCTATACGTCGCCGGCACGAAACGGGATGTTTCGGTTCGTACGGGGAGCGATCAACGTGGGCGGAACAACAGTCACCGGCAATTCGCCGCTTCTGGTCGACGCCAGCGGCAATCTGAAGCCTGGCGTTCCAGTGTGCAGCACGACCATCACTGGGAACTGCGTGGACACCTATAACATTTTCGCGAACGATCCCCAGGGAATCGGAGGAGACCCGGCAGTGCTGGCATTGATGAACAAATTGCCGGCGGCCAACGCGTTCAACCTGGGTGATGGGCTCAATCAAGCAGGATTCAATTGGAACCCGCCTTCGCAATTCAAAGGGCCCAACTATTACGTGCGGGTGGATCACACTTTTGGTCCCAATGACAGCGTCTTCGTCCGGTGGCTACAAAATACTTTCGATACCAAGCAGGGCGACTTCCTCAATGCGCGACCTGAGGTGTACCCCGGATTTCCGCCGTTGGGTGAGGTGAACCGCTTGGGCAAGAATCTGGCCATCAGTTACCGGCACAATTTCTCGCCGACGTTAGTGAATGAGTTCACGGCCGGGTTTAACCGTTTCGCGTTTCAATTCACGTTTGGGGAGTCAAATCCGGACTTTCCGAACCCCCAGAAAGTTCCCATCTGGGCTGACGACTGCGTGCTGGGATCGATGCTGAACGTGGACCCGCCGTACTGTCTCTCGCCACACACACAACGCGCGATCACCACGCCCCAGCTCGTGGACAACATCACGTGGGTTCACGGGGCACACACGCTTCGAGCGGGAATCAACTTCCGGTTCTACATCCACAATGACAGCCGCGGCTTCTTCGGCGGCAGCGTGGTTACTCCGATTATCCGCTTCAACCAGAATAACCGCCAAGGGAATTTCACAAACATTCCAACGACAGGCAGCGGGGCCACGTGCGCGACCTGCGCGAATTCGACCGACATCAACCTTCTTCAGCAGGCTATCGACGAATTGGCAGGAATTCCAAGCCGCATCCAACAGGCGTTTCTGGCTAATTTCAGCAATAACACTTATGGAAGCACCAATTTCGCGACCGTGTATACGCGCGCGCACCAGTACGATTCGTACCTGCAAGATGAGTGGAAGCTGCGGCCAAATCTGACCCTCAATCTGGGGTTGCGCTGGGAGTACAATCCCGCGCCCTACAACGCCAAGCAGGCCCTGGTGCCCAATGTTTTTCCGGACGGGTCACAAGGGACAGTAACGTACGCAAAAGCAGACCGTTGGTTCAAGAACGACAATATTGGTGCCGTTGGGCCGCGTGTAGGCGTTGCCTGGTCGCCCGACAACAAGACCTCGGTGCGGGCCGGTTACGGCTGGCTCTTTGACACGCTTTCCACATTCCAAGTTACGGCGATAGCGGGAAAGATACCGGGCTTTTTGCAAAATTGTTTGATAAACATCCCTACGGCCACAACAACCGGCCAGGGCCCGGCCACTGCAACGAGCGGTTGCGTGGTGCCCCCAGCTCTGGTCGCCAACCCCGGAGCGCGGATTTCGACAGGTTTTCCGGTAACCGTGCCGACACCGACGATTACGCCTTCGGCGGCTTTGTCCCCTGGCCCTCAGCCAGCGACACAGGCTCCGGCGGTGGGCGCGTTCGATGCGAATCTCAAGAATCCCTCAGTGCACGAGTGGGATTTGACCATTCAGCGGGAACTCCCGAAACATTTCGTTGCGGAGATCGGCTACATCGGAAAGCGCGGCACGCATTTATACAGAGCATATGATCTGAACCAGGTTTCCATTAACGGCGCAGGCTTTCTGGACTCGTTCAACATCGCTATGAAGAACCGACAAATGGGGTGCACGCCTGATGGGACGAACTGCCCGGCCGGGGTAACCGGTCAGTCGCCGACTCTATTGTTACAGATGATGAGTGCCGCCAATCTGAACCGGAGGACGGCCGACTTCGATACATATAACATCGGCAATTTTGCTAACTTTGCGGATGGGCTGACGGGAGCGAACGCTATCACCGCTCACGGATTCCCAGCCAATTTCTTCCGGCCGAATCCGCAATTCGGGCAAATTTTCTTCCAGGATTCTGGCGGCGATTCCTACTACCACGGCTTGTTCATCGCCGCGCGCCATCGGTTTGAACAGGGGCTGGATTTCGGCTTCTCTTACACCTTCAGCAAGTCCATCGATGACATGTCCGTGGATCCGACTGGCGCCGCAACTGGCGGCGGCCTAAGCACGACGAACAGCCGCACGCCAGCGGACATCCACAACTGGCGCCTGGACCGCGCGCTATCGGACTTCAACAATACGCACGTGCTGCTGGCAAACTTGCTATACGAATTGCCGATCGGCAAAGGCAAGAGACTTGCTTCGTCGGCACCGGGCTGGGCCAACCAGATCATCGGTGGTTGGTCCTACACCGGCATCTTTGCGTACCAGAGTGGCGAACCCTATAGCATCACCAGCGGATCGCTTACCGCCAACGGGGCGCACGTCAGTTACGCTCAGGTGAGAGGGCGATTAGACAAGGGCCACGTGCAATTCATTAATGGCGTGGAGGGCCCCGTGATGTACAACGCGGGCCAGCGCATCACGAACCCATCCGACCCAAACTTTAACTGTGTCAACGTTACTGGCACGCAGACCTATTTCTGCATCCCGCTGCCAGGACAGCAAGGTAACGGCCGCAATATTGTTCAAGGACCGAACTTCTGGAATTTGGATTCGGGCCTTCTGAAAGATTTCGGCCTTACGGAGCGCTTTAAATTGCAGTTCCGAGCGGAATTCTTCAACGTTTTGAACCATGTCAATTGGGAAAACCCACGGAATGCGACATCCGGTTCGCCCAGCATTCGCAGCAGCATTTTTGCGCGGACTTGCTGCGTTACGGCTTCATTGCCGTCCTCGGCAACGGTGATCGCCATCGGCGAGCCGAATCGCGTCTTGCAGCTCGGCCTAAAGCTCAATTTCTGACCTATCGCGCGAGGTTGATAGTGTAGTCGACAACAGGTGAAGGGTCTGCTTGGTTCCCTTAGCGATTGTGCCTGGATCACGGGCAACTCTGAAGTTATGGCTAGGATGGACCCCCGACGCGGGCCAGAAGTCAATTTTGGGGACAGCCGAAGCGGCAATTGCTCGGAGGCTTACGAAGCGCTGCGGCGGACAAAGAGTCCGCCTGCGGGCAGCAACGAGAACTTGTCAGCCTCATTGATTCGGGCACGATGCTTGTCGGACTTCCTGTCCGCCGAGCGCAGGTAGATCTGAGTTGTTGAGATATCCGAATGTCCGAGTTCCTGCCGGAGGGTCTCGATGTCGACACCATTTTGGTGCCGCCGTGTGGCGTACAACACGCGGAAGGCATGGCAAGCGTAGATACCCCTCCGTCAGCTATGACTATCAGTGTTAAAATTCTTAGTATTTTTGCCGGTGTTATTTCTGTTACGGTACATTCAGCGGCGTGTCAGCAGAACCCTGAACATAATTCTGTGAATAATCTGTGAATAAAACGGTCAGTATATTCCCCGCGAGTAATTGAGGCGATTTGTAATCGGTTTTCACGGCTCACTGTGCTTTGCGGTTGTCGCGTTTCTTCGCCGGGGTTGATGGAAGATTGCACGTGGCCGGTCGCAGTTCCCTGCCCGGATCCCTTGCCGCATCCTTTACTGAGATGCCTGACAGGTCATTGCATCAAGGGTGTTGGGATTGTCATCCAACGGCCAACTCCAGTGGTCGTCTCGGCGCGGGCTGACCGCTTAGGCTCATCGACTTGATGTTGCCCCTTTATGGCGCTTGTGCGTTCTCCATAACTACTTGCGATGAAAGATGTAAACTATCGAGCAATATACTTAGAAGTACTTTCCTATTGCGCGTTTCCCGCCACCGCGCACGCAAGGACCAGGATCAGAGCGAAATAATATTTTCGGCTGCGATTTGGAGCCACGGAAAAACCTCCGGCCAAGTAGGATTTCTTACACTCCTGAAGTCACAAAACGAATTCCTCGGAAGGTCGCCGCACCCGATCATTCGCCGTCAGCCAATCGCTGCTTATATCATGGGCACTGAGATGCTTCATAGTCGTGGACTGGAGAGCGAATAAGTGCCGCTCAAAGATCCCGCCACAGTCTCGTTGGGAAGTACTCAGCGAGGCTGCTTTATCCTGCCCTGCAGGTGAAACGCAAAGAAGTCGTCCACCCGGTGCCACGCGTCCAGCAAGACATGCGCTCTGGTAAAATAGTGGAATTCGCCCGGATACATCATGTAGGAAAGCAATTCGCCTTTGCCTTTCTTGAGGGCTTCGTCAATGAGCCATACGGACTCGAGATACGGCACGTTGACATCGGACGTCCCGTGAAGCACGAGCAAAGGGCGTTCGAGGCGATCGATGTGGGAAATCGGTGAGGCGTTGGCATAGACCTGTGGATTTTGCTGCGGCGTCCCAATACGGCTGGCCGTCCAATCGCCATGATAGGGGTCCGAGTAATACATTACATAGTCAACGACGCCTGCTACGTCCACACCGGCGCGGAATAACTTGGGCTGATCGGTCATCGCAATGAGCGTGAAAAACCCGCCATAGCTCAAGCCCCAAACACCGATTCGGTCACTATCCACGTAAGGCAGCGTCTTTAGATAGTTTGCCGACATCCATGCGTCTTTGGCGTCTTTTCCGCCGACGTCCATGTACACGCCATTTCGCCAATTCCGGCCGTAGCCGATGCTGCCGCGATAGTCCGGGGCGAAAACGACATAACCTTGCTGCAGCAAATACTGGTGAAAGCTGTAGTAGACGGCATAATTCCGCTGCACATGCCAGCCATCGTAGTTCTGATTCACGCCGTCCCCATGAATCCAGATAATCGCCGGATGCTTCTTTGTACGATCCAGGTTTTTAGGCACGAAGAGCCAGCCGGGAACCTGCTGGCCGTCGGGTCCGAGATAGTGCACGAACTGAGGTTCGATAAATCTTGAGCGGTCGATGCCCGCGGGCATCGAGTCGGTCAGCCTCACTGGTTGTGCGCCAGTGTTGGTGCCGATAGTGAAAAAGTCCGCGCTGTTGCGCGTGTCGGTGTGCTGGTAGACAAGGCGCCCGTCCCCCTCGGACCAGTGCGGCTCGATATTCGTGCCCGGCCCCGTTGTGATGTAAGTGATGGTTGCGCGCGCAGGATCATCGCCGATGCTGGCGATGCCAATGGCGCGGTCGCCGGGGTGGTCTTCCAAGTTCGCGTCGAAGGCGATGCGCGTGCTGTCGTGTGACCACGCGGGGCGCCAAGCCTCAAAGTGCCCTTTCGTGATTTGGACGGCGTCCCCGCCGGACGCGGCCATCACATAGATATGGTCCCAGCCGTCTTGATCGCTGAGAAAGGCAATCCACTTGCCGTTGGGCGAGGGCCACGGCTGCGCCCCCGCTTCGCCCCAGTCGGGAATGCTCCAAAATTTTTCTTCGTCTATTTCATGAATCGCTCGCGTGGAACCAGACGAGGCGTCAGCGAGATAAATGAAATATTTTTTGAAATCTTCGGATTCTCCGTCGAATACGAGATGCGTTGGGTCAATCCAAGCCAAACCTCCGTACTCGCCGGGCTTGCTGATGGCGATCGGTTTGCCGCCCGCGAGCCGCAACGCATACATTTGACCCCGCACGTATTCCGACACTCGATAGATGATTTTTGCGCCGGAGTACGCTGGGGACTCGTCGTGATGGACGATCTTCGAACCGCCGGTGTAGGCGACGGATGCGCCGTCGGGGGACCAAACGATACCGCGAATGCTTACGTCATCGTGCGCGACGGTTGATTCCGTTCCGTCGGAGAGCCACCGTATGATCAGGTCGCTCCCGCGCTGGTTCCCTTCACTCGGCGTTGGATTGCCCCGTACGAACGCTACGCGCCTGCTGTCTGGCGACGGGACGATATCCGTCCCACGATCCTGCTTGCTCCACACCGGCTTGGGGATACCCACAGAAACGGGGACCTGCCACAAATCGCCGTCGTGTGGAAAATAAACGGTATCGCCGTCCTCATTCCAGAACGCGCCCTCCACTTGGCCTTCGGGAAACGAAGTGAGCGCTTGGGGTTGGCCATGGCCGTCAGCATTGGCCACATAAAGGTTGCCAACCCCTGCGCGATCCCAGGTGAAGACAACATGTTTGCCGTCGGGAGACCACACCGGGTTGGACGGATGCTTGATCTCAATCAATTGCTCGATGGTCAGCTTGGAGGATTTCGTGCTGTTCTGCGCCGCGGCCGAGGCCGCAAACATCACCGCCATCCCAACCATGATTCCAATCGCTTTGTTCCATCTCGGCATAACGCCCTCACACTACACAAACTGAGAATTGAGTTCTAAACACGAGACCGGCGGGTGGGCGCAATCTTAGGCCCAACCCGCCGGATAGGAAAGTGCCGGCCTCAAACGAGGCCCGCGCCGTTAAAACGTGAATCGCAGGCCGAAGCGGGTCACGAACGGATTGATGGCGAGGGAAGGCAACAAGTAGCTCCCTCCAGTGGGAGGACTCCACTGAGATACCTCCGAAATAGTGGTTTGCGAGTTGGTTAAATTGAAGAAATCGACAGTCGGAGTGAGATGCCACCGATCATTCAGCACAAACTCGCGCGAAAAACGCAGATTGAGTTGGTTCACGCTGGGCAGACGCTGGATACCCGCTGGTTGGAGAATAACCGTCTCCGAGCCTTGGTTTAACCCTTTGTTTACCCCAGCGTTTGTCAAGCCTCCAAACGTCTCGGTTGGCAGAATCGGGAAGCCCGTGTAATGCTGGAAGTTGACGCTGGTACCGAACTTCCATGGCAGCTCGTAGGTGCTATCCACCTTGAAGACATATGTAGCATCAAGATTGAGATAGTTATTCTTTCTGTTAATGTCGTTGTTGGGATCCGTAAAATTGTCACCGGTGGCTTCATCCGAGAAGCCACGGCCAAAAATACCCTTCTGGCGCTGAATTGTGAATCCACCGAGAACTTGCCACTTGTGGGACAAGCGCTTAACCGCGGTGAACTCGACAGCGTTGTAGGAATTATTGTCGAGCTGCGGAATGTTGGTGACCAACATGTTGAACTGCCCCACCTTGGCGGGATTCAGATTGAATAGGGTCATCGGCTGCCCGGTGAGGCCGTTCGTAATCGGCTGGGGAACCCCGTTATCGTCCAGGAGCGTCGTGATCGGCGTGTAATCCGAAGGTTGCACAGCGGTGTTCTCGATCCCATACAGGTTCTTTTTTGTACGGTAATAATACGTAGCGGCCACGCGGAGGTCCTGCCACAGCTGTCTTTCGTATGCGGCACTGATTTCCTCAGAATAAGGGCGGCTCATGTTGTGGTTGATCTGCGCCCCTCCGGACGAGTTTATCGGCTTCGCTCCCGCGGGAAGCCATTCGCTAAGTTGCGGAATACCGTCGTTGTTTGCGTCACATTGGGTGCAACCTGGAGAGAAAGGTCCCCAAGGGAAAGTTAACGTGACTAGTCCATTTGGGTTCGATGTCTCCGCCAGCCCCGTTCCCTGCATGATGTAGTAGATGCCGTAACCGAAGCGCAACACGGAGGTACCTTTACCGGTAGGATCGAATGCTACCCCTATACGGGGAGAAACCGTGTTCCAATCCACCAGGTCCCCCGACGCTGGAAACGTAAAGCCAGCCTTGAAAAGCTGCGGGAACGTAAGATTAGAGTCCGTCGTCTGTGCCGGGAAGTAGGTCGTGAACCGGTCATAGCGCATCCCGAGGTTCAGCGTGATGTGGCGTTTAAGAGCCCAAGTGTCCTGCAGGTAGAAGCTGGTATCCCGAAAATAGTTCTTTTGAGTCGTTGGGGTGTTGTAGGCCACAACTTCGAAGGGCGTCGAGAAGGCCTGCGTCCCGCCGTTGTAGATAGCGTTGATGCCTTGACTAACTTTGTTAATGTAGGAGTTGTAGCTGTCGCCCCACTCGAAACCAAATTGGAAATTGTGATTGCCGCCCCAATTCGCCTTGTACCACGAGCCGCCTGCGGACCATTTCAGCACCCACGCCGGATTTTGAAATTCGTTGGGTGCTGCGCCTGTCTCGGTTGAGAATCCAAGGTCCTGCTTGTTGAGACCTGTCGAGTTGGCCTGATAGCTGAGGGGGAAGATGATCTTGTTCCAGCCGACGCGAAAATCGAGCAAAAAGTTATTGGTGATTTGGCTGGTCCACAGTCCTTGCAAGATGTAGGCAGGCTCAATTTGCTTCCAACTGGCGTCCGCAGTAACAAACTGATACGCGGTGTCCCGGCGGAAAAAGCGATTCTGCTCGTTGTAGAGCCAGATGAAGCTGAACTTGTTCTTCGAGTTGACCTGGAAATCGCTGCGCAGGTCGGTATTGGTCTGATGATTGATGTCTTTCACAGCGTTGCCTGCCTGATCGGTCACCGCGAGAATGCGCTGGTTCAGGTCGTAACGGCGATAAGAGCCGAATAGCCACCATCTGTCCTTCATGAGTGGGCCGCCGAGGCTGGCAGAAGTGTCCCGGGTCATGTCGAAAGGCGAGCCCGTAGGCACTGGCGAGCCTTGGAATACTGGCTGCTTTACGCCAGCCTGGGTAGCAGCCGTCAAATAGTAGGCGGCAGCTAGGCCATGCAGCTGGTTCGAGCCAGACTTGGTGACCATGTTCATGTAAATTCCGCCAATGGGAACGGAAGCAGGCGCGTTGTCCGCCACCACTTGAAACTCATCGAACGAGTCATGATTGGTGTAGAACTGTGTATAACCGCCGTTCGCACCGGGCCAATTGAGGTCCAGACCGTTATAGCTGTAAACCTGCTCTGCTTGGGTGCTCCCGTGCACCTGCATGGCAGATTGCTGGTAGCTGTTGTTGCCTGCGACGTCGAATGTGCCGACCGTCGCGCCCGGCATTTGGGCGACCGTAGACCAGGGGTCGCGTCCGCTCGGAATCTCTTGCAGTAGATTCTGGTCAAACGTCGTCGAAGTCTGGTTGTTTTGCAAATCGATCACCGGTTCCCCTTCAACCTTGACAACCTGCGTCACTTCGCCGACCTGCATCTTGGAATTGACCGTGGCCGTGAACCCCGCCGTGAGCACGATCCCCGTCTGGCTCTGCGTTCTGAATCCGGGAGCGGTGACGGTCAGCTCATAGCTGCCCGGTGGAAGCAGGTCAAACAGGTAGCTGCCGTCCGCTTCTGTGTGCGTGCTGCGCGCGGCCAAAAGCGCGTCGCTCTTAACCGAAACTGCCGCGCCCGGCACTGCCGCACCTGAACTATCGGTAACGGTGCCGGCTATCTTTCCAGTCGTTGATACCTGCGCCGTCAACGTCTGTGGCAAAACGAGGAAGCATAGTAAAGCGACCAAACACGTGAGAATCATCGAACTAAGAATGGATTTGTAGCCGGAAGGGACAGGAAGGGACATGGGCCACCTCGGACTTAGAATTGCTTCCCAGGAAGTCTTGCATCCCCCACCCCAAGGGGGAAGCTTGGTGCAAGAGGTTGGGAGCAGATGAAAACGTGCATATTGTATACAGTGGCGAATGCCTGTCAACCTCAGAATCCTGCTTCTTTGGAATGTATTCCTCGGGTATCGAGGTCTTCAACAACCAGCGGCCGCACGAGGCGCTGGACATGAAGTGCCCGGCGGAGGTCTACCAACCTTCCCAGCGCGTGTACAGCGGACTGCCGGACGTCGACTATCCCCTCCACGACAAAACAATCGTGGTCACCCGACGCGGTCGCATTTGTCTGGGACGCAAAAAATTAACTTCAGCACGGTCTTCGCCGGCCAAGCCGTGGGCATCAAAGAAGCCCACGACATTTGGCAGTGAGCTTTATGGATTATGATCTGGGATATTTCGATCTGGAGACGCGAGTGCTCGAACCACTCGAAAACCCTTCGGCCCAAAAGTGTTACCCATGTCTTAGGTACGTTGTGTAACGCCCATGTCTCCGGGCCGGACCCAAGTAAGTTGGTGGAGCCGATGGGATTCGAACCCACGACCTCCTCGATGCCATCGAGGCGCGCTCCCAACTGCGCCACGGCCCCACCGGGATGAAACAACGAAAACCATTTTACATGAGCGCAAAGGCTGCGTCCACGACCAGTAGCTTGTCTGACCACAGTGTTCGTTTAGAATACGAACCTATGGCAAAACTCACTTTTCTGGGCGCGGCGGGAAGCGTTACGGGTTCGAAATATCTCGTCGAAGCAGCGGGCAAACGCCTGCTGGTGGACTGCGGGATTTTTCAGGGTTCGCAGGAGCTGCAGGATCGCAACTACAAGCCGCTGCCAGTCGACGCGAAAACGATCGACTATCTCGTTCTCACGCACGCGCACCTGGACCACACGGGATGGCTGCCGGTGCTGGCGAAATCGGGCTATCGCGGGCCAATCTTCGCAAATCCTGCGACGATTGAGCTTACGACTATTCTGTTGAAGGACTCCGCTCATTTGCAGCAAGAGGATACGCTGCACGCGCGGATTCATAAGGACAGCCGTCACGCTAATCCAGAGCCGTTATATACGGCCGAGGACGTTGATCCCACACTGAAGCTCATCAAGATGATGCCCCGCAGCGGCAGCTTCGACATCAGCCCGGAATTCCGCGTGACGTCTTACGACGCTGGCCACATCCTGGGATCTTCCAGCCTGGAGTTAAGGGTCACCGAGGGCAGCAAGAAGACCGTCGTGGTGTTCTCTGGAGACATCGGACGTTACAACCAGGCGATTTTGAAAGATCCGGCCACGCCACCATCGAGCGCGGACGTGCTGATTTGCGAATCAACATACGGTGATCGGGAGCATCCCGAAGGCGATCCCGCGGAATTGCTGGCGCAAATCGTGGATCGTGTGGCAAAGCGCGGCGGGTCGATCGTGATTCCGTCGTTCGCCATCGGGCGGACGCAGACGTTCATGTACTACCTGCGGCAGCTGGAGGACCAGCAAAGGATTCCGCGCTTGCCGGTTTACGTGGATAGCCCGATGGCGCTCAGCGCGACGGATTTGTACGTGAAGCACAAAGAGGATCACGACCTGGAGTTCGCGCGCGAGGAAGGAAGCGACGGCAAGGGCGATCCCCTGAACGTGCATGAATTCCACCTGACCCGGTCAGTCGAGGAATCCAAGGCC
The DNA here is from genome assembly GCA_001917435.1 of Acidobacteria bacterium 13_2_20CM_2_57_6. Taxonomy (GTDB): domain Bacteria; phylum Acidobacteriota; class Terriglobia; order Acidiferrales; family UBA7541; genus Acidiferrum. Next base: position 1,626 of record MNEA01000088.1, on the reverse strand, counting down.
ATCAATAATGTCAAGGCGCCGTGCATCATTATCTCAGCGAGTGGGATGATCAGCGGCGGGCGGGTGTTGCATCACCTCGTCCAGCGGCTGCCCGATGCACGCAACGCCGTCATTCTGGCGGGATTCCAGGCGGAAGGTACTCGCGGACGTGCCCTGCAAGAAGGCACGAAATCACTGAGGATCTTCGGCCAGGAAGTGCCGGTGGGCGCGGAGATCATTGAGATGGGACAGTTTTCCGCCCACGCCGGAAAGAGCGAGTTGTTGCGCTGGCTGACGGCACTGCCTGCCCCTCCGAAGCAGACCTACCTGACCCACGGCGAACCGGCCGCGGCGCAGGCGCTGCAAGCAGCAATCTCGCAGAAATTTCAATGGAAGGCTGCGGTGGCCCGGTATTTGGATTCCGTGCCTGTGGGCGAATAGTTCCCAGAAGGGCCACAAATTATTTTCAAGCAGTCAGGAAACTATTTGGTGCCTGACCTCGTCTATACATGCAAGACCACTCGCGGGGTAGGGGGCTAACCACCACAGGGCAACCGACCGTCAGCCACCTACCCCTAAATGTCCTGAATCGCCTGAAATTACACAGCTTATTTGGAATTTAGAAGCGAGGGACTGACCGTCAAAATTGCTCAGTCGGATTCGCCATTCGACGCTTGGCGCTACCCTGCCCCAGCGGTTCAACTCCCAACTGGCGCGAATAAATTTGGTTTCCTGGCGCAGCGAGAGATCGAGGATCAGCTTGGTGGTGCCGCGGTAGAATTGCTGAGGCAGCTTGAGGAGCGGCTTCTTCGTCCACGTTTCTCCGTCCGCTGAACCCCAAATCGACACATCGAGCGATTCCTGCTCAATTTGATCCGTCACGGTCAACCGGCAAAGGAACGTGCGTGTCGCGCTACCGGTGATGTCAAATGCCGCGCCTTCGCCGTTCGCTTCCATGCGCGTGTTCTCCGGAATCATTTGAAGTCGATTGGCCATGAAGCTCCCGCGCGATTGCCTACACGGCGACGATTCTAACACAGGAGAAACTAAGCCCGCAGTTTTGACAATCGCTCTTCGGCAGCGAGGAGCGTCTCTTCCTTCTTGCAGAAAGTGAAGCGGACCTGCGACGCGCCATCCTGCGCATTGTTATAAAAGCTGGAGCCGGGGACAACGGCGACCCCGATAGTTTCGACCAGATACCTGGCGAAGCGCGCGTCCTTCGTATCAGCCCGGAAACGCACCGCATCGGGATCGGCAAAGCGCGAGATGTCCGTCATGATGTAGTACGCGCCGCGCGGTTTGAACACCGTAAAGCCGGAGCGCTCGAGAATTTTCAGCAGACGTTCGCGCTTGGCTGTATAGGAACCGGCAAGCTTGTCGTAGTAGCTCTGGGGAAAGTGCAGCGCGCTCGCGCCGGCTTGCTGGAGCGGAGCTGCCGCGCCTACAGTCAGAAAATCGTGAACTTTGCGAATTGGTTGCGTCGGCTCCGGCGGAGCCAGCACCCAGCCTACGCGCCATCCGGTGACGCTGTACGTTTTCGACAAGCCATTGATGACGATCGTGCGGTCGCGCATGCCGTCGATGCACGCCATGGAAATATGCTTGGCGCCATCGTACAGAATGTGCTCATAGATTTCGTCGGTGATG
>MNEA01000076.1 GCA_001917435.1 Acidobacteria bacterium 13_2_20CM_2_57_6 | reverse complement strand
CGTCGATCGAGGACGGCTCGGTGAAGTCGTACTCGATCAGGCTGTGCTCCAGCTCTTCGCACGCGATCCGCGTGGCTTTCTGTGTTCTGGGGTTCTCGATCAGCGGCGGCGCGCCTGCCATAATCTGCCGCGCGCGCCTTGCTGCCAGCACTACGTACGCAAACTGGCTCTCCGGAGCTTTCGTCTGCACAGTCATCTCTGTCATTCCCTCCCAAACGACGCCAGAAGTTGTTCCACTCTCGCCCTCCACCGCGCGCTCGTGCATCGCAGGGCGGTCACAATCGCCTGTGCTTCGCGCCCCGCGCGTTCCACATCCTCATTCACCACGCAAAAGTCGTAATACTTGCCGACCTGCGCGATTTCATCGCGCGCCTTGGCGAGCCGCCGCGCAATTTCCTCTTCCGAATCCTGGCCGCGGTCGCGCAGCCTGCGCTCCAGCTCCTGGCGCGACGGCGGCAAAATAAAAATCGCGACAGACTCCGGAAGCTTTTGCTTTACCTGCGCCGCGCCCTGAACATCGATCTCCAGCACTAGATCGAGTCCCTTTTTCCGCGATTCCTCCAGCCATTTCAACGGCGTGCCGTAAGAGTGTTTTCCGAAAACCCGCGCGTACTCCAGAAATTCACCGCGCGCGACCATAGCGTCGAATTCCGCTTCCGTCACAAAATCATAGCATTTCCCGCTGGCCTCGGTCGCGCGGCGCGCCCGTGTAGTACATGAGATCGAAGGCATGGTGCCAGGAAGCTCCAGAATGCGCTGCACCAAAGTCGATTTTCCCGATCCCGACGGCCCCGACACGATCAACACCAGCGGCACGATCTCAGTCTGCGTGCTCATTCGATGTTCTGCACCTGCTCGCGCAGTTTTTCGATCTCCGCCTTGATTTCGAGCGCCACTCCCGTGATCGCCAGCGCATCGTTTTCCACGCCTGGCGTCTTGGAAAGCATGGTGTTGGCCTCGCGATGCATCTCCTGCAAAAGAAAATCCAGTTTCTTGCCCAGCTCGCCGGCGCCATCCAGCAGTCTGGTGAATTGCTGCAGATGACTTTTCAAGCGGTCTAGTTCTTCGCTGATATCGCTGCGTTCCGCAAGCAGCGCTGCCTCCTGCGCGAGCCGCGCCGGTTCGATGCCGATTCCGCCGAGTAGCTCCTTCAGCCTGGTTTCCAGTCGACGCGCGAAAGCTGGACGCAACGTCGCCGCGAGCCCGCGCACCTGATCCACATAACCGCCGATGCGCGCCAGCCGGTCGCGCAACTCCTCGACCAGATGACGCCCTTCCGTCCGGCGCATATCATCCAGCTTCGCCAGGGCATCACGCAAGCCGCTGTCCAGGAGTTTTCCAAGCCGTTCCTGCTCTTCCTCCGTCTCCGGCACGGAGGCGGCCACGCCGGTAATCACTCCTGGCAGCCGCAGGAGCGCGACTACGTCCATGTCTGTTGCCGCTCGCGTCTCCTGCCGCAGCGCTTCGGCAGCTTTCAAATAGGATTGCACCAATTCTTTATTCACCTGAACCGGCGCGGCTTTTCCCGGCTCCACGCCAATGGTTACTTCCACGTGTCCACGGTGAATCTTCTCGCGCACGATCTGCCGCAGCCGCAAATCGTAAAGATCAAACCCTTCCGGCATGCGCAGCTTGAGGTCCAGGAACATGTGGTTGACGCTTTTGACGCTGACGCGCACGGCCCAGCCATCCTGCTCGGCTCGCGCTTGCGCGTAGCCGGTCATGGAGAAACATTCGATTTTTTTTGTTGCCGCCGGCGTCGTTTGGCTCATAAAGAATTCGATGCATCATTCAACTTTGCCGCTGCGGCCTGCGCCAGCATGTCGTCGTCGGCAAACTGCAAATCGTAAAGGCGCGCATACGTTCCGCCACGCGACATTAGTTCCATGTGCGTTCCACTTTCACGGATTTCTCCGTCTTCCAAGACGAGAATCTTGTCCGCACGGCGAATGGTGGCGAGGCGATGCGCGATGACGAAAGTGGTGCGCCCCACCATGAGGTTGGCGAGCGCCTTCTGCACGAACATTTCGGATTCCGCATCCAATTCCGAAGTAGCTTCATCGAGAATAAGAATGGGCGAATCTTTTAAAATGGCGCGCGCGATGGCAATGCGCTGCCGCTGCCCGCCGCTCAAGCGTGTGCCGCGTTCACCAATTACGGTGTCATAGCCCTGCGGCAACTCGATGATAAAATCGTGCGCCAGGGCAGCCTGCGCGGCGGAGATGACTTTTTCCTTGGGAATATTGGCCAGGCCGTAGCAGATGTTGTTGCGAACGGTATCGTGAAAGAGGATGTTCTCCTGCGTGACCATGGCGATCTGCCCGCGCAAAGAGCGAAGTGTGGCTTCCCGCACATCGCGGCCATCAATGCGGATGGCGCCAGAAGTGACATCATAAAAGCGGGGCAGGAGATTGACGAGCGTGGTTTTGCCCGCGCCGCTCGTGCCGACAAAAGCAACCAGCTCGCCTTTGCGGGCGCTGAATCGAACGTTGCGCAAGACGGGAGTGGCATCGTAAGAAAAACTCACGTCTTCAAAGCGAATCTCGCGGGAGAAGGCGGGAAGTTCGACGGCGCCGGGAGCGTCCTGGCGTTCTTCCGCAAGGTCCAGGTAGGAAAAGACCTGCCCGGTGGCCCCCTGCGCCTGCTGGAACTGCTGATACACGGCGCCGATTCGTTTCACGGGTTCGTAGGATTTGAACAGCGCGTAAACGAAGGTGATGAACATTCCGGTGGTCATTAAGTTCAGCTTTATTCGGTCGCGGGCGTAAAGCAGCAGCAAAGAGATGATGACCGGCTGAAGCAAATCCATGAGCGGAGAAGTGGCCACTTGCGCGCGGACCCAGCGCATGGTTTCGCGCAAAAGCCGTTTCGAGGCCGCCTGGAAATTCCCGATCTCGAAGTCTTCCATGCCGAATGCTTTTACGATGCGGTTGCCGCCTACGGTTTCCTGAAGAATCTGAGTAAGTTCGCCAAGGCGCGTCTGGCTGGTCTCCACGGAATGGCGAATGCTGCGGCCCAGTTTGCCGATGGGCCAGATCGTCAAAGGAAGAAAGACGGCGCAGGCCAGCGTCATCCGCCAATCAATGTACAACAAAATCGTCAAGAAGACCGGAAACAGGAAGGCCTGGCGAAACAACTCAGCGAGGTACTCGGAAATGGCCAGGCGGGCGCGCTCCACATCGTTAATGACCGCCGAAAATACCCTTCCCGCGGATTGCTGCTGAAAGAATCCTATCGGCTGGCGAATGATCTTTGCATAAACGCGATTCCGTAAATCGGTGATGGCGCGGTGTCCCACATATTGAATCAGACCGACGCCGCCAAACTCGCACAAAGATTTGAAGGCGAAGAGCACAAGCAGGGAAATGGAAACAATAGGCCAGACGTTGTGAATCCGGTGCGGGAAGAGATGGTTCACGTAGAGCGGTGGTCCTCCGAACGGCACCTTGAAGAGCAATACATTGGAATCACTGCTGGTGGGATTAAGAACGCGATCAAAAATGGGCACGATCAGCAGAGCCACGGCGCCTTCGGCCAGCGCGACAAACCCTAGCAACACCACGCCTACTGCCAGCCGGAACGTGTACGGCCGCACGAAACCCAGCAATCGCTTCCATTGTGGTGTTAACAACAAGGCCACGCTGCAGGCTCCCTGATTTGTCCACTTGGTACGCTATTCGCCGCGTCGCGGCGTGTCAAGTTTCCGCGACCCGCCGAAAACGGGCTGTCGCGGCACACCTGAATCTTCTACTTGTCGATATCGCGGTGAATGACTTTCGCGGAAAATCCGCGCTTCACGAGTGAATCCTTCACCGACTCCGCGAGCATGACGGAGCGGTGCTTCCCTCCCGTGCAGCCAAACGCAATGGTCAGATAACTTTTTCCTTCGCGGATGTAATGCGGAATCAAGTAGGTGAGCAACCCTTCGATGCGCCGCAGGAATTCGCCGGTCTGTGGAAACGACCGGATGTATTTCCGCACTTTGTGGTCTTTTCCCGTGAAAGGGCGCAAACGCGGCACGAAATGGGGATTGGGTAAAAATCGCACGTCGAGAACCAGGTCGGCATCCGAGGGCACACCGTAGCGATACCCGAAACTCACGACCGAAACCAGCATTGGGCGTTTGTCCGGATTTTTGAACCGCTCGGTGACGAAGTGGCGCAACTCATGCACGTTAAATTGTGTGGTATCAATGGCCACATCCGCCAGCTTGCGGATGGGCGCCATCAGCGCGCGTTCGTGCGACAAGCTTTCGCGGACGGAAAAATTCTTTCCCAGAGGATGCGGCCGGCGCGTTTCACTGTAACGGCGCAGGAGGGCATCCTCGTTTGCTTCAATAAAAACGAGCGTGATGGGATGATTTTTCTTCAAGTGCTTCAGGAGCGGCGGCAGCTTTTCCAGTTGCAGGCCTTCGCGCGCGTCCACCAGCAGGGCCGCACGAGCGAAGTCTCCTTCACCCGCCGCGTGCAGCTCCGCAAAAATCGGAATGAGCTCGACGGGAAGATTGTCCACGCAGTAGAAGCCCATATCTTCGAAGGCGTGCAGAACGGTGCTTTTCCCTGAACCGGAAAGGCCTGTGAGGATAACGAGTTGCCTGGCGTCGTGTCGCGCTTGCGGCTTCACGGAGGATGCCGCTCAGTTCTTTTCCCGGCGTTGGTGGGTGCTGGGAATTCGCATGTCTTCGCGATATTTCGCGACCGTGCGGCGGGTGACGTGGATGCCCGCATCGTCCAGCTTTTTGGCAATCTGTTCGTCAGTCAACGGATGCGCGGCGTCTTCTTCTTCGATCATTTTCTTGACGAGGCGTTTGAGGGTCAGGAGCGACATCCCGCCGCCTTCTGGCCCGTTCACGGACTCGCTGAAAAACGAGCGCAGCTCCAGCACGCCCTGCGTCGTGTGCGCGTACTTGCTGGCCACCGCGCGGCTCACCGTCGAAGGGTGCACGCCGACTTCTTCCGCGACTTCCTTGATCATCATGGGCTTCAGCGCATCCTGGCCGTGATCGAGGAATTCGCCCTGGCGCGCGATGATGGACTGGCAAACGCGCAGGATGGTGTGCTTGCGCTGTTCGATGTTCTTCATCAACTGGACGGCGGCGGTGAAGCGCTCTTTCACGTAGTTGCGCACGTCGCGGTCGGCGGCATCTTTAACGAGCAGACGGCGGTAGGTAGGGCTCAGCCGCAGTTGCGGCATGTCGTCTTCGTTCAGGAAGGCTTGCCACTGGTCGTCGACTTTGCGGAAGTAGACGTCGGGCTCGACGAGGCGGGGCTCGGTTTTGTTGTAGCGCAGGCCGGGACGAGGATCCAGCTTCTTGATGACGTCCAGAGCACGCTTCAGCACTTCCAGCGGGCGGTTCAGCGCGCGCGAGATTTCTTTCAACTGGTTCGATTGCACTTGCTTGAGGTGCTCGGAAACGATTTGCTGGGCCAGAGTGTTCTGCGGATCGAAAGTTTTTAACTGGAGGAGAAGGCATTCGCGCAAATCACGCGCGCCTACCCCAATGGGATCAAAATCCTGCACCACGGCCAGCGCATCGTCCAGGTCATCCTGCGAATATTTTCCGTTCTGGATCAGCTCTTCCGGCGAAGCCGTCAGGTAGCCGTTCTCGTCAAGGTTGCCGATGATGCTGTCCGCGATCTCTTTCACTGCGTCCGAGCAGATGGTCACGCTCAATTGCCATTGGAGATGATCCGTCAAGCCGCTGGGGGAAGAGAGGAACTTCTCAAAGGAAGGCCGCTCGGAAACTTCGCGCTCCTGGGATTGCCCGCCGTCACCGCCGGTATCCAGGTACTGGTTAAAGAAGGTTCCGACATCGAATTCGTCAAAGGGATTGGCTTCGGGCTTCTCTGGAACTTTTTCGGTTTCCGCTTTCAGGAAGGTCTCATCGCTGTAATTGTCGGTTTGGGTGGGTTCCTCGTTCTGCTCTTCAAGGACCGGATTGGCAATCATCTCCTGGTTGATCATTTCGCGCAGCTCGAGGCGATTCAGCGCCAGGACGCTCACCATCTGTACCAAGCCTGGCGTCAGAATCTGTTTCTGCGAGACGCGGAGATTGAGTTTGAGTCCTTGCCAGGCCATGGATGGTCCCGTATTCCCTCTTCTAATCCTAGTTCAGGCGGAAGTGATCGCCAAGATAGACGCGCCGGACTTCCGCATCGTTGCTTAATTCATCCGGGCGGCCCTTCCGGAATATCTTGCCACTTTTCAGGATGTAAGCGCGATCCGTAACGCTGAGAGTTTCCCGGACGTTATGATCCGTAATTAGCACGCCAATTCCCGATTTAGCTAGTTCGCGAATAATCTCCTGAAGATCCTTGACGGTTAGAGGGTCGATTCCCGAAAAAGGTTCGTCGAGAAGAATAAAGGAAGGCTGCAAGGTGAGAGACCGCGCGATCTCCAGCCGGCGGCGCTCTCCGCCGGAGAGCGTATACGCCTTGCTGGTCCTCACTGTTTCGAGCCCCATTTGCACCAGGAGTTCCTCCAGCCGATCGCGCTGCTGTTCCGGGGTCAACGGAAGCGTTTCCAGCACCGCAAGCAGATTTTCTTCGCTGGTCAATTGGCGAAAGACCGAGGGCTCCTGAGGAAGATAGCTGATTCCGCTGCGGGCCCGGAGGTACATGGGGAGGTCCGTGATTTCGTCGTCGTTCAGGAGTACGCGGCCGGAGTCGGGCCGGGCGAGACCTACGAGTATATAAAATGTCGTCGTCTTGCCTGCGCCGTTGGGGCCGAGCAACCCGACGACTTCACCCTGTCCAATCTCCAATTCAACGTCGTCAACGACCTTGCGGCCACGATACGTCTTGCTCAGTTCGACGGCCTGGAGCTTCAGCATACCTCTTCACGGGCGGCCGCGGAGCAGTAAGTCACTTCTCGACTCGGTGCTTCGTCAACGTCCGCGATCCATTTTCTGAGTCGACGATGATGGTATCATCCGCTAAAAAGAAGGTCAATTGACGGCCCGTTGTGGTGCCTTCCGCCGCGTCAAAAATGGTGGGATTTCCGCCGCTCAGTACGAATTTTCCGTCCGTCGCGCTGTACTCGCCGCGCTCCGCCGTCGCTTTCCGCGATCCTTCTTCCACGATGACTCCGCCCGTGCCGACCGCCCGGGTGATCTGCTGGGCGCCGGCCACTGCATTTGCCGGAGGGGAGCCATTCGCGGCGTTCGGATTGGGGTTCTCAGCCCGCGCAAAATACAAATCCACCACTGCAGCGCGCATTTTCTGCTCCGCTGATTGCGCCACTACGTTTTTTCCCAGGTGGGCGCGGCTCTCTGCGTCATGGTAGGACAGCATCCCCGCCGTTACATGCCACAATCTCGCCTTCCTCGGCCCGGCTTGTACGGCAATCGTCTGAGGCGTCGAGTGCCCCGCGGCCTGGGGAAATACAGCGCGCACATTTCCAGTGGCATTCATGACCCGCGCCTCGCGCAGCAGCTCGATCGCATCCGCTTCGAGCACTGAATCCCCCTGCCACAAGCGCGCATGCCCGGCATACAGTGCTCTGCCCGTCTTCGAATTCCCCTGCATCGTGTCCGCAGCAATGTTTGCCGGCACCGGCGCAAGCTGCGCTCCGCTCCCCTTGGCTGAAAAATCCGTCGAGCGCACGCCCCCCTCGGCGCGAATCTCTCCGGTGGTCTGCACAAAGGTGATTCGCGGCGCCTGTGTCTCCGTATTTGCGTCGCGCGCCAACGCTTTTCCCGTCAGCAAAGCCGTCTGCGTTGCCCGCACGAACGTCGCGTGGTCCGCTTGCCCGCCCCGGTCGCCTTCCTTTAGTCTTACATTCCCCTGAAGATCCATCTGCGACCATCCGCCGCTCACCAGCAGTAGCGCCACTCCGCTTTGTGCCGTCGCTATCTGCATAGGTTTCCCGCTCACGGCCCGCTCCGTCAACACGTTGCCGGTCGCAATCAACCGTCGCGCATTGCCCTCCTCCCCGAATTCCATTTCGAGCTTATCCGCTTGCAGTTTTGTCCGCGCAGCAGCACCGTTTGCGGCAGTTCCGGGCGTTCCGGTTTGCGCCAGCGCATCCGTCCATTCGATGCTTCCTGACCCCTCGGTCTGCACTCGCTTGAGTCTGCCACCCTCGCCTTTCTTCCCGTCGGCGTACTCCGCGAGCAATTCGCCTGTTTGCAGCACTCTCACCTCGCCGTTCGCGTCGGCCTGCGTCTTTAACTCCACGCCACCTTTCAAGTTCAATTCTTTCGGCTGGTTTACCTTTGGCCACAGCTTCATCGCGCCGTGCTCCGCACGGAAGTCATCTACCTCTTTTCCGGTACGCCGCGAACCGCGCACGTTTCCTGTTCCCTCGATTTTGGTCAGCCACCCCTCCGGTGCGAATTGTGCGGTGATTGTCTCCGCGCTCAGATTTGTCGAGCCATCGGCACCCTGCGACTCCAATTCCGGGTTTTTCCTATCCGGTCCCGGCGCGACCGTCAGTTTCTCTGCTCGAAATGCCTTGTCCAGAGTGAGCGTCAGCTTTCCCGCATGCAAATGCGCGGCGCGAGCTTCCGCTTCCACTGGTCCGGACAACTGCATCGTCCGGGATTCCCGTTCAAAATCGAGGCTCTTACCTGTCACGCGAATAGGATCTTTCTCAGTCCCGTTCGCCGTCTTTTTCCCCGTTGCGGATTTTTCCGGCGCTATCAGAGAAAACTGAACATTGCCCAGCAGCCGCACTGTTCCTTCTTCGGAGTGATACTCGACTCCCAGGGCCTCCCCAGTCCCATTCGGAAAGACAAACTTTACGGGCTGGTCCGTGCGCGCCGTTCCATTGGTGCGGTTAAACACCACCTCGCGCGTTTCCACATGCACCTTCTCCTCTGCTCTTACATCCGGATTTCTTGCCGCGCGTCCAACCTCCGCCCGGCTTTCCAGATCAAACTGCACTTCGCCGCTGCAGGCGATGCTTCCGCCCTCTTTTTCGTACTGGCAGCTTTGCGTATGAATCGTGTCGTGCCGCTCTCCCTTCTTTCCGAAGATGGTGATCTTCACGTCTTCCAACAAACTGGCGTCCTTGTCCCTGAAATCCGTGGCCTTCGAAGCCTCCACCGTGAAAATTTTTTGGTTTCCATCCATCTTGGAAAAGGTGAGCCCGTTCGAACTGCGCGTCACATCGTTTGGAGCCGGCGGAGGCGCCTTTTGCTTTTCCCGGTAAGCAACCCACTTGCGCTCGAGATACACGCCTGCAGTGAGGCTTGCCAGCAGCAATGCTGCTGCCGCCGACCAGCGCGCGTACTTCGCCGCTTCGCTTTTCTTCATGTCTTCAGTTAAGCAAAATTTCGCACGAGTGTATAGAAGAGGGAACGCCGGTTCAGAAGCGCGTTCGAAAGAAAGGGATTACCCGGCGGATTCCGCGGACGCTACGCTCGGCAGAATCCCGATGTTCGCCGCGGCCACGCTGTCGCGCTTCGTATTCTTCACCAGGTACATGGCCTCATCGGCCAGATGCAGCAAGCCTTCCTTGGTGCGCGAATCCACGGGGTAGGACGCCACGCCCACGCTGGGCGTCAGCTTGATATTCAACCCTTCCGGCACAAGCCACGTGCTTTCGCGCACCAATTTGTGCAAACGGCGAGCCACATTCAACGCATTTTCTTTTGAAGTCTGTGGAAGCAGGATTACAAATTCATCCCCGCCATAACGGAACGCGAAATCGATCAGCCGGCAATGCTCCTTCAGCGCATTTCCAATCTCCGCGAGCAACCGGGAGCCTACCAGGTGCCCGTGCGTATCGTTCACCTGCTTGAAATGGTCCAGGTCGATGAAAACAATCGAGAATTCGTAGTTGTAGCGCTGGGAACGGTAGATCTCCGTCTCGAGGATGAAGCCCATGTGCCGCGCATTATAAAGCGACGTACAGTCGTCGGTGATGGTCAGCTCGTGAATTTTCTTTACGTGCCGCGCGTTCTCTAGAGCAATTGCCGCAAAGTCTGAAAGCGCTTCGAGCAGCTTCAGGTCCCGTGGATCAAATCCATCCGGCCCCATGCAATTGATCAGCTCGATCACTCCCAGGCAAGTGTCGCGGAATCTCACCGGCACAGCGACAATCGACTGCGTCTCGGTTTTGGTCTTCTCGTCCACCTTCGCGAAAAACCGCGTGTCCTTCGTCGTGTCCGGCACGACCACGGTCTCGCCGTGCTGCGCTACCCAGCCCGCGATTCCCTGCCCCATCTTGATCCGCACATCTTTCAGCGCCTGCGAAGCTTTTCCCACCGCCAGCTCAAAGTACAGTTCCTGCTTGGCCTCATCCAGCAGCAGCAGCGACCAGTTATCCGGGCGCAGGAATTCATCGATCTTCTCCATGATGGTGCGGAGAACCTGATCGAGTTGCAGCGAGGACGTCAGCGCCTTCCCCAGCTCCTGGAAGACGGCGATTTCTCCCTTAACCCGTTGGTCGGACGGTACCGCAGGATTGCGCCGCCGCTCGACGGTCGGAAACTGATTTACTTCCTCCACTCGGTCTTTGTTCCTCTCCCTTACGGATTCTGGGCCTGCATTGCTCGTGCCGGGTCCTGGCCACCTAAACTATCGCGAAGAAACACAAATTCGCGGGATTCTCGCGCGCGTCCGCGAATCTCTGCCAGTATAGGCCTCTCGCAAAAAGGTGCGCAACCCGCTCGTGGTACAGGTGTGGCTACGTCGCCATCCTGACCTCGCAGAGGAGGAGGGATAGTCTCGAGAGACACGATACGGCAGGCCTGGCCGGCCGCTGAAAACACAGGCTATAGCTATAACTGTCCGGATCGTTCTAACGCCGTTGCTGCACTTTGCTCGGTGTTTGACAGCGTTGGATTGCTCCGCCTATAGTCCGTTGAGGGATCCCGAATTGTTTTTTCGCGAGCGCCCGCCGTGCCAACTGCTAGGCGGTTGCACTAGAAATTGTTCGCTGTGCGGTTGCACTTGGATCGTCAAGGATTGGTTGTGGTTCATGGCCAAGGGAAATTTTGGTGAACGCTTGAAGCGTGAGCGCGAGCTGCGCGAAGTATCCATGGACGAACTCACCAAGGCCACGCGCATCAGCGCCCGTTTTGTCGAAGCCCTGGAGAATGAAGACTGGGGGAAGCTTCCGGGCGGCGTCTTTGGCCACGGGTTCGTGCGCAGCATCGCCCGCTATCTGGGCCTCAACGAAGAAGCGCTCCTGGGCGAGTATGACTCGGCACGCGCGGAACATTTGCCCCCGCCTCCTCCTAAAGCCGAGGAACGCATTCCCTCCGCGCCGAAATGGCTTCCGGCCGCACTGGCTCTCGTGGCGCTTCTTCTCGTCGTCGGATTCTTTTTCACCGTCCGTTATGCCTGGCACCGTTACGCCGCGCATCGTACCGAAAATAAATCCGCCGCTGCTCCCCTGTCTCCACAGCCACAGCCTCAATCTGGCTCCGCTACGACGGGTCCAACGCAGCAGTCTTCGACCGCAGCCCTTCTCGATCTTTCTGTCTCCACTTTCGCCGCAACTCACATCCGCATAATCGCTGATAACAAACTTGTTTTCGACGGCCAGTTGCCTGCCTGGAAGAATCGTCACTTTTCAGCCCATCAACAATTTGAGGTGACCGCCGGGGACTCTACGGCGGTGTTGCTGGAATTGAACGGGAAGGCCATGCCGCCCCTTGGCGCGCCCGGCGCCTCCGGTACAATGGTGCTAAGCCAGAAGGACTTGAGGCCATAATCCAGTGGAGACTCTGAGCCCTGAAGTTCTAGAAGATCTGCGCCACGGCCGCGCCACGCGCGAACGAAAAATGGCCGTATGCACCGGCGGCGCGCATCTTTCCCCCGCGGACCGCGCGGAAATTCTTGCTGTGCTCGCAGGCGACGCTGACGAAATGATTGCCTCCCGCGCGCAGGATGCGATTCTATCGCAACCCCTCGAATCCTTCGTGTTAGCGCTGAAACGCGAGCAGGCTATCCCCCCGCTCTTCTCTTACGCGGCAAGGAATCTGGCGGATAAACCCGGCGTCTGTGACGCCATGGTGCAAAACAAAAACTGTCCTGCGGAATATCTCGTGCCTGTTGTTCGGCACCTTTCGACGCTGGGCATCCAGGCGCTGATGGAAGAGCTCGATCGCATCAGCGAATCTCCGGCGCTGGCCGCCGCTCTCGAACACTCTTCCTCATTAACGGTTGAGCAGAAAAGTCACCTCCGTGAGCTTCACGGTCCGGGAAACCCCATCGATGAAGCCGCCCTTGCGGAAGCGGCTGCCGCCGCTGAGCCCGACGTTTCCAGGCGGCAAACTCTGCTTCAGCGGCTTGCGAAAATGACCGTCGCGCAGCGCGTGCAATTCGCCATAAAGGGCGGCTCCGACGCGCGCCGTACTCTCATCCGCGATACCAACAAAGTTGTGCAGCGCGCTGTGCTACAATCTCCCCGCCTCACCGACCAGGAAGTCGAGGCCTTTGCCTCGATGTCCAGCCTTACGGATGAAATTCTTCGACTCATCGCCGGCAACCGCAATTTCCGCAAGAACTACACCGTGGTCCGTAACCTCATCAACAATCCCAAAGCGCCGCTGGACGTGACCATGCACATGCTCCCCATGCTTAACGCCATCGACCTCAAGCGGCTCACTTCGAACAAAAACGTTCCCGAAACTCTCCGCACTACGGCCATGAAGCTTCAGCGGACGCGCGCGGAACTCAAGAAATAGGCGGTCAGTCCTTTGAATCCACAAATCCTTTCGTTCAGGAAGCGGTGCGTTTCTCCAAATTCTTTGGCGCCGGCAACAAACCGTTTCCAAACTATTTGTTTGGTTTCAGCCGTTGCTATTTTGCTCGCTGGCTCAGCCGGGCTCGTCTCAGTTCCAGTGATCGAAGGTCAGGAAAAGCGGCCGTCGGATCCGTGGACCGTGGCGCAAACCATCCAGCCGGCCGAGCTTGCCAGTGAGCTTGGTGATAAGGGCGGAACGCCGCCCGCCATTGTCTATGTGGGATTCCGTACGCTGTTCGTGGGAGGTCACGTCCCCGGTGCTACGTTCCACGGCTCCGCCTCCACGGAACAAGGTCTTTCCGATTTGAAAAAATGGGCCGAGGAGCTTCCGCGAACGACGAATCTGGTGATTTATTGCGGGTGCTGTCCGTTGGAAAAATGTCCGAACATTCGTCCGGCGTTCACTATGCTCGACAAAATGGGGTTCAAGAAATTGCGGGTCCTCATCCTCCCCACAAATTTTGCGACAGATTGGGCCGACAAAGGCTGTCCCATTCAGAAGGGGATGTAGCCGGGCGCGGCTGCGGCCCGATCGAAGCGATCACGACACTGGCATCAGCTTCGGATGCTGGAGATGGAAGCCCGTGGCTTCCTGGTAGGCGCGCGCAACCGTGAGCAGTTCCGCTTCACCGTACAATTTCCCAAGAAAGGTCAGACTGGTGGGAGTTCCCGGGCCGCCTGCGTTTTGGAAATCGCTGGGGTCATCGTTTAGCGGCTTGGGTGCGTCGCTGCCGCGCAGGCCGTTCGGCAAAATCACCGCGGGGTTTCCTGTCAAATTTGTAATCACGAGTTGCTCGCCGCCTGTGGGGGCCACAATCACATCAAAATCGTTGAAGACCTTTGCGACGACATCCATCGCCATCCTTCGCGCTCGCGCGGCCTGGATGTATTCGACAGCGGGGATAAATCGTGCCGTTCGAAACGTATTCGGCCAGTCGTAGTCTTTCTGCGAAGTCAATAGCTTGTCTTTGCCGGTGCGCGTCAGCTCATCGAAAGCTGCCGCGGATTCCGCCGTCAGCATCGTTACCATGGCGTCGTAAGGAAACTTTGGCATTTCGGCGGGCACGAGGTTTACGCCCATTTTGCGCAGCTTCGCGAGCGCGGCGTCGTTGAATTTTCTGTCGTACTCGGTCCGTGCGCGTGCCGCCTCCCGCCGCTTCTTGCGCTCTTCGCGTTTCTTCTGTTCCTCGGGAGTTGCTGGCGGTTCTTCCTTCGCGGCCTCTTGTTGCTCGTCCGGTTTGCGTTCGAACGCAGCCTTCAAATAGCCCACACGCAGCTTTCGCCAATCCAGATTCGCGTCCCAGTTGAAAGCCGCGGACTGCACCGTTCGATCTTTGCCGTCGCGCCCGTGAATCGCGTCCAAAACGAGCGCGCAGTCTTCCACGGTTCGGCAAATGGGTCCGAGCTTGTCCATGCTCCAGGAGAGCGCCATGGCTCCAGTCCTCGGCACCAGCCCGAACGAAGGCCGCAGTCCCGTGCATCCGCAGCGCGTCGATGGCGACGAAATCGAGCCGAGCGTTTCGGACCCGATGCTGAAGGCCACGCATCCCGCGGCAGTTGCAGACGCTGGACCTGCGGAAGAGCCGCTCGATCCTTGATTCGTATTCCAGGGGTTCCGCGTTACACCGCCGAACCACACATCGCCCATGGCCAGCGCACCGAGTGTTAACTTTGCGACCAGCACTGCGCCCACTTCGTCTAGCCGTTTCACAACGGTCGCGTCTTCATCGATTTTCTGGCTTTCGAATCCACCGGCGCCCCATGTCGTTGGATAGCCCTGCGTGGCTAACAAGTCTTTTGCGCCCCACGGCAATCCATGTAAGGGGCCGCGGTATTTTCCCGCGGCGATTTCAGCATCGGCCTTCTTGGCCTGGGCGAGCGCCCGCTCCTCGGTTAGCGTCACGACAAACTTCAGCGTCGCGTCGTACTTCTTCAGTCGTCCCAGGTACATTTCGGTCAGCGCAAGCGAGGAAACCCTTTTGGTTCGAACGAGCTCACTCAATTCGCGCGCGCTCGCGAATGCCAAGTCCTCAAGGTTCCTCGGCGCGCCTGCAGTGGCGGAACTCGAGGCTTTGGAGATTCTCATCGGCTTTCGTTCCGTTTGGAATTTCATCCCCGGAAGCACGGGGTCAAAAATCAGCGCCGGATCAACGGAATTGGGAATGTGCAGCTTATAGATTTCTTCGTAGCCTTTCGCGTGGTCGTTCAGGCTTTCGATCATCATCTCTTTGTATTCTTCGGGAATGGGGACGTCCGCGATGGCCGCGGCATTCTCAATCATTTCCTTGTTGATTTTCTTTGCGCCATCCGCTTTTGCTTGCGCCCACAACACTCCCGGAAAAAGTGTTCCGGCCAGGCCCATCCCCGAGCACGTCTTCATGAAATACCGCCGATCCAGCATTTTCATCCTCCGCATTGAGCGATCCCGCAGGCGCGCGCGTAAGATATCACACACCTTCAGTCCAGTCGCGGCTAGGCCATTCTCATAAATTCGAGGAATCGAGACCGTTTCTTTATTCTGAAGCGAAAGGAAATGTTGTACGATTCCCGCATCCTGAAAGGAGTTTCCATGGAGCGTTTCACGAGGTGTTTGGTTTTCCTGTCTCTACTGCTTTTGAGTCTTCTCTTCCGGCATTCGCTCGACGCCAGGACCGCCAATCCTTCCCCTGCGGGGCAAGATACGGTTCTCAAAGCGGCAGATATCACTCCGAAAATTTTCCCGGAACGAGTTTTCTTCCGCGGACAGAGTGCTCCGGTGCAGTTCCGCAACAGCGGCGGCGTACACTTCGCCGACGATCTCTTTGTTGTCGCGGCCATGGTTGACAGCTCGGGCTATTCCACGGCCATCAAGGAGAAATACCAGGCTTATCTGCTCAATGAAGTCACGCTCGAAATCGGCGGTCAAACTTTGAAGCCCGGAGCCTACGGGATCGGTTTTCTCAACGGCGGAAAGTTTGTGGTGATGGATCTCGGTGCCAACGACGTGTTGCAGGCCGCTTCGCAGCACGACGCGGAAATGAAGCGGCCGGTGCCGCTCCAAGTGCTGGCCTCCGCTACGGCGGGAAGCTACCGGCTGTACGCAGGCCGCGATTACGTGGAATTCCGCCGGCAGTAACTTGCCTCCTGTGCAGAAGAAAGACCGGACCGTATATGAAAGCGGCCCGGTCTTCTCTCGCGGATCACTCGCTCAATGGAAGAGGCGAATCAACACTTCCAGTGTTTTTAGTCCTTGTCGTATTTCAGACAAATCTCAAGATGTTTAATCGCCTGATTGGCCTCAATGGCCTCTACGCGATGACCACCGAAGTCGTGTGCAGCGTGTTGCATATGTTCCTTTGCTCGGCGCAGCGCCGCGAGGGCCTCACGGATTTGGCGATGCGGTTCCGCCGGATCGGCCGGCATTGCAGCTGGAGTTGCAGGCAGGGCATTCGCCGCCGGTGCCGCCGGAAGGTTGGCCTTGTTCGGGGCCGCCAGCGCCGTCGCTAGGAATGCAAATGCCAGGATCAAAGATGCCAAAGCCAGGACACTCACGATTCTCGTTTTCATAAACCACTCCTCTCGTCCGACTTACGGCTCGGACCGCCGAATTGCGCCCCTACTCTCCATCCGCATACAGCGCCATAGGCGCGTCCAGACTTGCCGTGCGACCTGACACGCCCATTTTTTAAGCTATCTCCCCGCGAAGAGTAGAACTTTTTCCTGTCCCGCTACCAATGAGGAACGGTCTTTTCACTCTGGTACCGGCCGATTTCCTCCGCCTGTTTTCGTTTGCATCATGGCGAAGCGCGTCATAGGATAGCGCCCACTTTTCCCCTCATTGCTGACAGGAGAAAAACATTCATGCACTTGCAAATGCACCATTTGAATTGGCTGGCGATTCTAGTAGCAGCGATATCCACCATGGTTGTCGGATTCTTATGGTACTCGCCGCTGCTCTTCGCGAAAGCCTGGATGCGCGAGATGGGCTACGATCCCAACGATAAGGCTCGCACAGACGAAATGAAGAAAGGCGCTGGGTCGGCCTACGCCGGCTCCCTCGTTGCCAGCCTGTTGTCCGCCTTCACCCTCGCGCTGATCCTGCACGGGCTTCGCGCGGAGGACTTGCACTCCGGCCTGATGACCAGCTTCCACGTCTGGCTCGGATTCGTGGCCACTGTGCAGTTGACGGGAGCGCTCTTCAGCAAGCACAGCAGGAAGCTCTATACCATCAATACCGGCTACCAACTCGTTTGCTACCTCGTGATGGGCGCCATCCTTACGGTGTGGCGCTAACCTCGCAGCATATATTCTTTTGCTGCCACAATTCCCCTTGTTAATTGGACGGATGCGCCGGCTGGGGATAGGGCGCTTGGGTATGGGTAAGCTTGGCTCGAAGAAAGGCTTGCCTTCGTACCGCCGCTGGCGCACCGCCCGCATTTCCTCGCAATTGACAGCCTCCTTGCTCCGCCTTTGCCAGCTCTGCGTCGCAATCCTCCTGGTCCAAATGGACCTGTTGCCCAATAAGGAACACAGCCAGGTACGCCCTTGCGGTGAGGAGGCCCTCTCAGGATGATGGAGGTACCCCCAGCATAGCCTCATCTCAGGAGGGAAGATGCGTAAATTACTGATTCTTGGAGTATTTATCCTAGCGGTCGTCGTACCAGTTAGGGCTCAGGAGTACCCCAAGGCCGAAGTGTTCGGCGGCTATCAGTACGTCCGCCTCAATCCCGGTGGAACGAACTGCCAGGGTTTTGGCGGCGCGGCTGCCGGGAACGTGAACAACTGGCTCGGGGTGGCCGGCGATTTCGGGTATTGCAAGGTAACCGGTCTGCCGTCGGGTGTGAGCGCTCACACGGTCAACTACCTGTTTGGGCCCAGGGTTACGTATCGGTCCTACGGTTCATTGACCCCGTTTGCCCATGTGCTTTTCGGCGGGCAGCATTTTGGGGGCACCGGTGGGGGCACAGCGAACTCCTTTGCGATGGCGCTGGGAGGCGGTGCTGATTACAAGTGGACGGAGCATCTCGCCTTTCGATTCATCCAAGTCGAGTATCTCTACACCCACTTTGCCGGAACTAGACAGAACAATGCCCGCATCGAGTCGGGCATCGTCTACCGCTGGGGCGGCAGGTAACCTCGCTTAACTTGGTGAAGGGCCCGACTCGGTAGTCGGGCCTTCGCTGTTTATTCCTTCCTTCGCTTCCCTTCCACGCTTCTGGGTTTTCAGAAAACTAGATTCAGTAAGCGAAGAACCCGCTTGCAACAACCCAAAACGACAGAGAGAATGTCCGGCGATCTCACTTGCCCTCCCCAATTGACAATGCGAGCAGCTCAAGTTCACACACCGGCAGGCGCATCGTCGCGCTCTTGGCCCTAGCTGCCCTGATCAATTACATTGATCGCGGCAATCTCTCCATCGCCTCATCGTTGCTGAAAGACGAACTAAAATTATCCGCCTCGCAGCTGGGAATCCTGCTGTCCTCATTCTTCTGGACTTACTCACTGTTCCTCCCGGTTTCCGGCTGGCTGGCAGATCGCTTTGACGCCAAATGGGTAATGGCTTTTGGTTTTTTCCTGTGGTCCGGCGCAACAGCTGTCACTGGCGGCTTGCACGCGTTCGGCGCGTTGCTTGCCGCGCGCCTTATTCTGGGGATGGGAGAGTCCGTCGCCTATCCCTGCTACGCACGGACGCTGGTGCGTCACGTTCCGGAAGTGGGCCGTGGATTCGCAAACGCACTTATCGCTGCTGGAGTGGGTTGCGGTCCGGCTCTGGGAACTGTTTTCGGCGGGACTCTGATGGCTCGCTACGGTTGGCGCCCCTTTTTCATCGTCCTGGGCCTCGTCAGCATGGCGTGGTTGATTCCCTGGTTCGCATGGATGCCGCTGAAGAAGGCGGCGACTGTTTCGCCCGTAGAGAAAGGCGGTGCATGGTTTCTCGAACTCCTGAAGCAGCGTTCAGTGTGGGGAACGTGCGGCGGCCTGTTTGGCGCGAATTACGTACTCTATTTCGAAATTACCTGGCTACCTTACTACCTGGAGCGAGAGCGGCACTTTGCAGTGGGCACGATGGTTAAGATCGTTGGCCTCGGGTATTTGTGCTATTCCGCAGGCGCCGCGATGTTCGGCTGGATCTCCGACCGGTGGATCGCCGCCGGTGGAACGCCGACGCTGGTTCGCAAATCGATTGCTGGCGTCGGAGCGGGAAGCGCCGGGCTGCTCCTCCTTGGCTGCGCGCTCGCTGGCCCAACGATTTCGGTTATTCTGCTACTGCTGGCGTTTGTAACCGGAGGCATGTGCGGATCCAATATTTGGGCCATCACGCAAACGCTTGCTGGACCGCGAATGGCGGGCCGGTGGACTGGTTTCCAGAATTTTCTTGGGAATCTTGCGGGCATCATTGCGCCGGCCGTGACGGGATTCGTCGTTGATTTCTCCGGACGTTTCTTCATGGCTTTCGTGATTATGGCTATCGTCGCGCTGCTCGCCGCTCTCTCCTATTTCTTCGTGATCGGCCCGGTGAAGGAAATCGCCTGGCACGAACGACCGGCGAGCGAGGGCGCTTAACCAGCCATCTCATTCATTGAGGCCGGCACCCTCTTCGTCCTAGAATCTTGCCCATGAATGTCGATTGGCTGCGTGAGGTTTGCCTTTCGTTTCCAGGCGTGACGGAACAGATCCAGTGGGGCTACGACTTGCTCTTCAAAGTCGGCGGCAAGATGTTCGCTCTGACGCCGCTGGAGCCGGCTCCCGTGTGTCTGTCTTTCAAAGCCTCGTCGGAGAATTTCGCCGAGCTCACAGAGCGTCCCAACATTATTCCTGCTCCATACTTGGCGCGCGCACAATGGGTAGCGCTTCAAACCAGGGACGCTTTACCGCCGGACGAACTCGCGCGTTTGCTGCGCGAATCGTATGACATGGTTTTCGCGAAGCTTCCCAGGAAAGCGCGCGATGCAGTTTCCAGCGCTCGATCGCTATCGCCGAAGGTTCGGGGCAAAAGCGCGGGGAAGAAGAAACTCAGGCGTAGCCGTTGACTTTGGGAGAAGTTATACTGCGCTCAGATTCGGCGTTTTTGGCGAAGTAAGTTGTTTCGTCGAGGTGAATCATGCTCACACGCTTGTCATTGCTTGTTTCTTTCGCGATGTTCCTGACTTCGGGGGTGCTGCGCGTTGCAAAGCCTGCGCCGCCCGCTGGCGGCTTGCTGGTCGTGGCCAATCAAAAAGAGCACACCCTGCTCCTGGTCGATCCTGAGAATCGCCGCGAACTCGCGAAAATCGTTGTCGGAGTGAACGGCCATGAAGTCATGGCCTCGAAAGACGGCCGTTTCGCTTACGTTCCAATTTACGGAAACTCCGGCGTCGGCAGGCCAGGGACAGACGGAAGCACGATTGACGTCATTGACTTGCAGACGCGCAAATTATCCGCCACGATCGATTTGGGCAAGCCGCTCCGCCCGCACCGCGCCGAATTCGGGCCGGACGGCCTGCTCTATGTCACCGCGGAGCTGGCCAATGCCGTCGACGTCATCGATCCCTCTACGCGCAAGGTTCTCGCGGAAATTCCCACCGGCGAGCCGCAATCCCACATGCTGGTTCTATCAAGCGACGGTCGGCGCGCTTACACGGCCAACGTCAGTGCGGGCAGCGTGAGCGTCCTGGATTTATCGAAGCGCAATCTCGTCACAACGATTCCCGTGGCCAAGAGCGTTCAGCGGATTTCGATTTCGCCGGATGGCCGTCGCGTTTTTACCCATGATCAGGACGCACCTCGCATCGCCGTCATCGATACGGCCTCGAACAAAGTCACGAACT
Organism: Acidobacteria bacterium 13_2_20CM_2_57_6; assembly: GCA_001917435.1. Classification (GTDB taxonomy): domain Bacteria; phylum Acidobacteriota; class Terriglobia; order Acidiferrales; family UBA7541; genus Acidiferrum. The sequence goes on along the minus strand of MNEA01000076.1, from coordinate 4,589 downwards.
GGATCGAATTGCCGAACGTGGCCTATGCGTCGGAGCCAACTCCCGATGGCCGTTGGCTCCTGGCGGTCAGCATGGTTGCGAACAAGCTGTTCGTCGTTGATTTGCAGACGCTAAAGGTGGTGCGTGCGCTGGAGGCTCCGGAGAGATCGTCGGAGATACTGGTTCGTCCGGACGGGGGTATCGCTTACGTCAGTGGGACGGGCGCCGGGAAGATCGCCGTGCTCGACCTGCTCTCCTGGAAAATGGAGCCGCCGATCGACCTCACTCCGGGCGTCGATGGCATGGTTTGGGTCGGTGCTCCACACTAGATAAAGTTAAAAGTAACGCTATTGCGTAGCAGGAACCTCCAGGTCCACGAATTCCACGTCGTATGCAGTTCCCCCCAACCGCAGACGTGCCACTGTTACGGGTAACTGAAATCTCCGCGGGCCGGCGCTTCCCGGATTGATGTAGAGCACGCCCTCGCGCTCCGACTTTCCCGCTTTATGGGAGTGGCCGCTGACGACAATCTGAAATCCGGCTGCCACGGGATTCAAATCCAAGGCTCTTACATCATGCAGGATGTAAATCAAGACGGCGCCTGCCTTTGCCACGGCCGTCTCCGGAAGCGTTTTCCCCCATGGCTCCGTATCCACGTTTCCCCTCACGGCTACCACCGGCGCGATCTTCTTCAACGCCTCTAGAATCTCGGGCCTCCCTACGTCCCCGGCATGAAGGATTAGTTCCGACCCGAGCAAGGCTTCCACTGCTTCTTTACGCAGCAAGCCATGGGTGTCCGAAATCAGGCCGATCCGTTTTACTTCATTTGTCATCGCCAAATCGTACCGCGGAACGAATGGAATCGCCTGGTTCCCCCCCCAACGAACCTCTCCTCTTGACAGCCTAGGGTAACGGTGCCATCTTCCTCTGGACAGTCGAGAGGAGCGCAATTCATGCCGGACAAACCGAGCGGCCTGGTCCAGGGCACGCTGGACATGCTGATCCTGAAAACATTGCAGCTCGAAGCCATGCACGGCTACGGAATTGCCATGCGCATCGAGCAAATCAGCAAAGGCGTCTTCCAGGTGAATCCAGGATCGCTTTTCCCGGCATTCCGCAGGCTGGAGCGGGCCGGCTGGCTCATGAGCGAATGGCGAGACACAGAAAATAACCGGCGGGCGAAATATTACCTGCTGACGGCGCAGGGTCGGAAACAACTCAAGGGCGAGACCCGCGAATGGGCGCGGCAAGCTGCGGCCATCGCGCGAATTCTCGAAGTGGAGTCGTAGGGAGGGTGCGATGTCTTTGCTGCGAAATCTTGCCGGTGGTTTGCGAGGGTTGTTTCGCAAGGAGCAAGTCGAGCGCGAAATGGATGAGGAACTGCGCGGCTACTTGGATGCCACCGTGAAGGAGAAGATGCGCCGTGGGATGAACCGCGATGAAGCGTTGCGTGCCGCGCGCATCGAGATGGGCGGAGCAGAAAGTCTGAAGGAACAGATCCGCGCGGTAAGCTGGGAATCGGTGATCGAAACCCTCTGGCAGGACCTGAAATTCGGCCTTCGTCTCCTTCGTTTCAACACCAGTTTTGCGGCCGCCGCGATTCTGTCCCTGGCGCTGGGTATCGGAGCGAATACGGCAATTTTTCAGCTTCTCGACGCAGTCCGCCTGCGTACTCTTCCCGTCAAGAGCCCGCAGGAGCTTGCACGAATCGCTATCGACCACCGCACAGATGCTAGCGGCCACTTCACCAGCCGCTACTCTGACCTGACCTACGCCATGTGGGAACAGATTCGCTCGCAGCAGCAGGGCTTCTCCAACATTTTTGCCTGGGGGCCCACTCACTTTAACCTTTCGCCTGCGGGCGAGGTTCACATTGTGCAGGGCCTCTGGGTCAGCGGTGAATTCTTCCAAACCTTGGGCGTCGAGCCCGCACTGGGCAGCTTGCTCCTTCCCTCTGACGATCAGCACGAATGCGCATCCGCCGGGGCGATCCTTAGCTATTCGTACTGGCAACGGGAATACGGCGGCCAACGCGATGTGCTCGGCCGAAAACTCACGATTAGCCGGCATCCTTTTCCCATAATTGGCGTTGCGGCGCCCGATTTTTACGGTGTCGAAGTGGGCCGCTCTTTCGATGTGGTCGTCCCGTTGTGCGCCGAACCGGTAATCGACGGCGACGACAGTCAATTGAAAAGCCGCATAGGCTGGTGGCTGGCGGCAATGGGCCGGCTGAAACCTGGCTGGAGCGTAGAGCGCGCGGCGGCGCAGTTGCGCGCCATTTCCCCGGGTATCTTCCAAGCAGCGCTGCCGGCGGAGTTCAATGTATCGAATGCCAAGCAATTCTTGCAGTACAAGCTTGGAGCTTCTCCCGCCGGGTCCGGCATATCCGATTTGCGGCACCAATTTGAAGATCCGCTATGGCTGCTTCTGGCCCTGGCTGGACTCGTGTTACTCATTGCTTCTGCCAATCTCGCCAACCTGCTTCTGGCCCGGGCCAGCGCCCGCAAGAAAGAAATGGGAATGCGCATGGCGATGGGCGCCAGCCGGGCCAGGCTGATGCGTCAATTGCTGGCGGAAAGTCTCCTGTTGGCGATAATTGGGGCAGCATTCGGCGCTTTGCTGGCGCGGAATGTCAGCCAGATGCTGGTGGCTTCGCTGAGCACACAGCACGATCCTCTTTTTGTCGACATGGGGATGGACTGGCGTGTGCTTGGCTTCACCACGGCGCTGGCCCTACTGACATGTATTCTTTTTGGCGTGGCCCCGGCACTGCGCGCCACCGGCGTCGCTCCCGGCGCTGTTCTCATGGAGAGTGGCAGGGGAGCGACCCAGGGCCGTTCCCGCTTCGGCTTGCGCCGCATCCTGGTTGTGTCGCAGATTGCGCTTTCGCTCACCCTGCTGGTGGGAGCGCTCCTGTTTGCCAGGAGCCTGAATAATCTGGCGAAGCTCGATCCTGGCTTCCGGCGGGACGGCATTCTCGTCGCGGACATCGATTTCACCGCGCGGCATCTTCCGAACGAAGCGCGCGTGGCGTTTTCGGACGAACTTTTGCGCCGTGTGCGAGCCATCCTCGGCGTGGATGCCGCCGCGACTGCTGCTATCGTGCCTCTCAGCGGTGACGGCATGGCTCATGACGTCTTGATGGGCGACACGGGCGAGCCCGAGGGCGATACTCCTGTGGCGGCGTTCAATTACGTAAGCCCGGACTTTTTTGAAACCTTGCAAACGCCGTTTCTGGCCGGCCGCGACTTTGACGAGCACGACCGTGCAGGCGCGCCCAACGTTGCCATTGTCAACGAAAGCTTCATCAAGAAACTCGCCGTCGGTAAGGATCCGCTGGCGATGACTTTTCGAGTTCGCCGCATGAACCGGACTTCCGCTCCGTACCAGATCATCGGTGTGGTCAAAGACACAAAATATATCGACCTTCGCGAGGAGCTTTGGCCTGTCGTGTACACGCCCCGAGCGCAGAATGAGAATCCGGCGACGGATGCACAGATTCTGATCCGCTCTCGCGCTCCGCTGGCAAGCCTCCTGTCAGCGATAAAAACCATGGCCAGCCAGGCTGATCCCGACGCGGACATTACCTTCTCTAGTTTTCATCAAATGATCGATGATGGATTGTTGCGGGATCGCTTGATGGCCAGGCTCTCAGGATTCTTTGGTGTTCTTGCGGCGTTGCTCTCCGCTATTGGCCTCTACGGTGTGATTTCTTACATGGTTGAGCGGCGGCGCAACGAAATCGGTATTCGCATGGCCCTGGGTGCTGGCCAGCAAAGCATCATTCGCCTGGTATTGCGCGAAACAAGCCTCCTGCTGGTAATCGGCCTTGTGACCGGAGTGGCCCTGGCCCTGGCCACTGCAAAAGCCGCTGCTTCCATGCTCTTCGATTTGAAGCCTACGGATCTGCTTACCTACCTCTTGGCGGCGCTGAGCTTGTCGGCGGTCGCAGTCTTGGCAAGTTTCCTGCCTGCCCATCGCGCCGCGCGGCTCGATCCGATGGTGGCGCTGAGAAATGAGTAGTCAGGGTGTCTGTCGGTATAAAAGTTGCAGCGAATACCGGGAGCAGTTGCAGTTGGTTTTATGCCGAAGCTTTGTTGGGAAATATCCGGCGCAGCGGCTTTGCGCCAGGGATCGGAAACTGCATGTGCCAGAAATTCATTTCGGGTGAATTAAACTCCACTCCGACATACTGCTTGCCGTCCCGAGCCCGGTGAATCGAGACAACGCGGCACTCCATCGATTGTGAGGTGTGGTCGTTCATCAAAACGATCGTCTGCCCCATCTTCACGATCTCTTCCAGTTGAAACAGGGCTCCATGTCGGTTCACCGACTGCGAAACAGTCTGCGCGCTGAACTTTTCACCCGAATCCGTTTTCCCATGCACCGTCAGCGGCACTGTTAACGCTACCCTCAAAGTGCGCCGGCGTTCTTTGCAACGAAAATGAAGCAGGGACATTTCGGCTTCGACCTCAAACTCTAATTCGGGAATGCGCGGCGCTTTCGACTAGTTTCTATCGAGGAGTGTCCGCTTACGGTGTCGTGTCAGCAGGGTGCTAAAGCGAATGAACAGCAGAAGCGAAGTGCTAGCACGAACCTTGCCCACACAG
>MNEA01000006.1 GCA_001917435.1 Acidobacteria bacterium 13_2_20CM_2_57_6 | reverse complement strand
TGATTACCGCTCCCCCGTAGGAATGGCCAACGAGGATTGTAGGTCCGTCCTGCGTTGCAAGAATTCGTTTGGTAACCGCGACATCGTCCTCCGACGATATCGTAGGGTTCTGGACGATGCTCACCTTGTAGCCGTGCCCCTTCAGGGTCTTGTAGACGCCCTCCCAGCCAGCGCCGTCAACAAAGCCACCATGGACTAGAACGATGTTCTTCATCGCTTGATACCTCCTTGCTTGAATGATGCGGTACACATCGGCGGGACTCGTTTGGGCCGGAGTAGCTGTCAAGGCAACACCAAGATCCGCTTCGTGGATTGTCGGCAGCCCTTCCCGAAAAACGTGTAATGGAAGAGTTGTCCGTAATTCAGACACATTCGTCAAAGTAGAGAGGCGAGGTGACATCTACGGTTGCCACTTTGGCTACCTCCGAACGTGTAGGCGTCGGCCCAACCTGCGGGAGTATGACGGACCGTCGGAAGAAATGACGTCCCCAAGTTCACTGTAGTGGGACCCGAGACCAGCTGTCCGCCGGTACTACGCTTCGGCCCCATCTGTACTATCGACGGCATCACAAGCAGAACTGATACTCACAGCACTGACGTGACTCAAGGCATTGGGCCCTGTCCCCATTTTGGCCCTTCACGTCAGTCTCGGAGTCCAGCCCATGTCCGCCACATATGGAACGCGGCGACCCTCTAACGACCGCATCCTAACGACAACGACTTGGGGTAGGCGCCTTGCTCTCTTGGCCCTGGTCACCCTGCTGACTGCCGGATTGTCCCTTGCAGACCGCAAGGGCTACAAGCTGTCCAAAGATCTTGACGCCCTTAAAGGCGGCAAGGCTGGCGCCACGGTAGACGTAATCATCCAATTCAAGCAAAAGCCGACCGCCGCCCATCACCAGAAGGTCCGGAACAAGGGCGGGGCGCTGAAGACAAAATTCGACTTCATCAAGGCTGCCCACTATTCCGTTCCGGTTGAGGCGCTGGATGCCCTTGCGAACGACCCTGATGTGGCCTACATCTCACCGGACCGCAAGGTACGCGGCACGGCTGCGATGGCCCCTGTCATCACCGCCGTCAACGCGGATATCGCCACCTCCCAGGGCTGGGATGGCACAGGCATCGGTGTCGCGGTTATTGATAGCGGCGTTGGCACTGTGGATGACCTGAATTCCGATGGGAATTCAAACCCATCTCGTGTCGTTTATAGCCAAAGCTTTGTACCGGGTGATGCTTCCACGGCTGACGCTTACGGTCATGGGACGCATGTGGCCGGTATCGTGGCCGGAAATGCTTACGATTCCACCAGCCTGCAGAACTACCTGTACGTCTATCGCGGCATCGCGCCGAGAGCCAACATCATCAGCTTGCGCGTACTGGACGGCACTGGCGCCAGCGTCGACAGTTCGGTGATCGCTGCGATTCAGCAAGCCATCAGTCTCCAGAGCACGTACAACATTCGCGTTATCAACCTGTCGCTATCTCGCGGCGTCTATGAAAGTTACATGGTCGACCCGCTCTGCCAAGCCGTGGAATCCGCGTGGCAGGCAGGCATCGTGGTTGTGGCCGCGGCAGGCAACATGGGCGAGTACGATGGGGCCGGCACGAATGGATACGCCACCATCGGCGCGCCCGGCAACGATCCCTTCGTGATCACGGTCGGGGCAACCAACACACACGGTACGGGTTTGCAATCCGCCCAGACCGTGACCAGCTACAGCTCGAAAGGCCCTACGACGTTCGATCACATTGTGAAGCCTGATCTCGTCGCCCCGGGCAACGCCGTTGTATCTCTCCTGGCCTCTCCGAATACCACGCTGATCACCGAGTATCCGGCACTTGCGATTTTCCCTTGCGATGCGTCGGGGCTCAATTGCGGTTCCCAGGTCGGCCCAGCGAATTACATGCGAATGAGCGGCACGAGTATGGCCGCGCCAGTGGTTAGCGGCGTCGCGGCCCTGCTTCTGCAACAAAATCCATCCCTCACTCCAGACCAGGTAAAAGCCCGCCTAATGACGACGGCGTGGCAGGGCTTTGGACAATACACCTCCGCAACGAACCTAGGTACCGGCGTAACCTTTACGATCGTACAGGACATGTTTGCGGTGGGCACCGGCTCTGTTGACGCTGCGGCCGCTCTCTCCAGCACGTACCTTGCTCCCCCAACGGTGGGGTCTGCAATGTCACCCACGGCGGTGTTTGATCCGGCCACCAACTCAGTATCCATCAGCGGGGCTCCTGGCACAGTCTGGGCCGACCCGATTGTCTGGGGCAACTCGGTGATCTGGGGTAACTCCGTAGTTTGGGGTAACTCCGTGGTTTGGGGCAACTCTGTTGTCTGGGGTAATTCTGTCGTCTGGGGTAACTCTGCAGTCTGGGGTAACTCCGTGGTTTGGGGCAACGAGTATGTCTGGTAAACGAACTCATTCGCAAATCACCAGAGAGCAACTGATGAGAGGAAAAACGGAAAAGAAGATCCCAAGCCTAGCCAAAGCCTACATCGCAATGATGGCCGCTGTTGCCACGGCCGTGTTGACTATGGTTGCCTCTCGATGGAATCCTGAAAACTTTGGCCGCTTCTTCCTGTTCTTTGCGCTGGCGATGGTGGCCTCCGCGATGAAGATTCGCTTGCCGGGCTTTAAGACTACGATTTCGATAAACTTCGTTTTCATTCTGACCGGCATCGCCCTGTTTAGTTTTGGCGAAACCGTTCTAATCGGCTTGGGAGGCGCGCTCGTCCAGTCCCTTTGGAAGACGCAGACGCGGCCGAAGGCCGTGCAGGTGCTCTTCAATGCGGCCTGCCTGACGGTTTGTACCGCGGCGGCATTTTGGGCCTCGCACGGTGCCCTGGCAATGCTGGGTTTCAATTCAATGACCGCGAAGATGGTGCTGGGAGTCTGCGTGTACGTGGTGCTAAACACTGGACTGGTCTCGCTGGTTATTTCTTTGGCGGAACGGCGCCCCCTCAGAGAGCTTTGGTCCTCTTGCTACGAATGGACGTTTCCGTACTTCCTGGTCGGTGCGGCAGTTGCCGGTCTGGCCAACGCCGCGAGCCACGGCGCCAATCTAGGCGTAGCTTTGCTGATTGTGCCGGCAATGTATTTCGTCTACGTCTACTACCGGATGCACATCGCCAGCGCTGTGCTCGACAACATTTCCGATGTCAGCCAGGAAAACGAAGCCGCACTCGTCGGCCTATCTCAAGGTCGCTGAGTTGGCACCGCAAAGCGTCAGATTTGACACCTTTGACGACGATTGAGCCCCCTCAGGCCCGTGTGGCGCCGTGTCCTAGCGAGATCCATTTCCCGCGACGGCAGTATTGGGTGTGCGCGGCATGACCAAGCTCGCGCTGATCCTGAAATTGAGATTGAGAATGACTGCATCTCTATTCGCTCGGCGATGCGATAACTCCCAGATGGTCGGCCACACGGAAGTCCCGAAACGACGTTGTGGGAGATCACGTACAATGTCGATTGGTCACTTCCAATGGCTCAGGATGTGTCATGGGGATTTGCGAAGACTTTCGGTCCAGGTCAGCAGTGTTGCATGAGAGTCTCGATCAACATCCAGAAACTCGAGGCCCATTCCCACTTGCGGTTTCACAACACGGACCACTGCGAGCATCTCTACTTTCTGGCCTCCGCGCGTCAGTGTTCCGCGGACGCGGGCGCCGACCTCCAGGGTGCGGCGTGTGCACACGAAACATCCTCCACGAGAAAGATCTGAGGTCACCCCGCTCACACGACTCCCCGATTTCAATTCCAGCATCTCGACCTCGGTTGCGAAAGGATGGCGGATCGAATACCGCCGGTCACGCACACCGGATTCTTTGGCGCGTTTGCCGCTGTCAGATTCCATGCAGGTATCGTTTCGCATTGCGAACTCGGGCACACGTGGCTCTGGACTGTAGCGGGCATCCAGTGCGTATTGGTCAAAAGCGAGTTTCATAGGGGCTCAGCTATCGACAAGTTTGGAGAACGGAGAGCGGCTTGTGTAATTCAGCGGTCATGACTGCTCTGCGTCCGAGCGGCGCTCTCCACCATGTTCTCCCCGTACTGACATCTGTTAAGCTACACGGGTTGCTCGCACGCTTGCCATGCCAGCTCTCCGGCCAACAATGCCGCTGTCCCCTCGGCGGACAGTGGTCTGGAAAAGTAATACCCCTGGCCATATTTGCATTGCAGTTTTTGCAGTAAGGCAACCTGTTGAATAGTCTCTACCCCCTCAGCGACTACGTCTAACCGAAGGCTATTGGCCATGGGCAATATGGTCCGTGCAATTTCCATACCTTCTCCATCGTCCCCCATGCCGCTGACGAAGGAGCGGTCAATCTTCAAAGTGTCAAGCGGAAACCGGTGCAGATAACTCAACGAAGAGTATCCCGTGCCGAAATCATCGATGGCCAGGCGAATTCCCAGTGATTTGATTTGCTGTAGCATCTCCACAGCTCCAGTAGGGTCTGTCATCACCGTGCTTTCTGTGATTTCCAACTTCAAAGCTTCTGGAGGAAGGGCGAGTTCATTCAGCAACTTTCTAATGTCTTCGACCAGGTTCGGTTGCAGAAATTGCTTGGCGGAGAGGTTAACGCTAATTGTTAGATGGCGATTGGCAAGCGAACCTGCCCTCCACTCGCTGATTTGCCGGCAGGCCTCCCGCAAATTCCACCAGCCTAGCTCGCGTATGAGGCCAGTTTCCTCCGCAACGGGGATAAATTCATTGGGTCCGAGCAGGCCGCGCGTGGGATGCTGCCATCGTGACAGAGCCTCAAAGCCGGCAATTTCTCCAGAATCAAGAGCGACAATCGGCTGATAGAAATTTTGGAATTCGCCTCGTTCAAGGGCGCGGCGCAAATCCGTTTCCAATTGCAAGCGAGCCATCACACCGGCTCGCATATCCGCGTCGAACACCTCGTAACGGGCCTTGCCCAGAGACTTAGCCCGGTACATGGCCGTATCGGCATCCCGCAAGATGTCCTCTGGATTTTCGTAGGCGGAGGTGCTCAACGCGATTCCGATGCTCACCGAGGTGAACACCTCTTTCCCTCCCAATAGGAAAGGCGACGCCAGAGCCTTCATCAGACGGTCCGCGGCGCGCTTGGCATCACTGGGATCTTTAATATCGTCGAGCAGAACTGTAAATTCGTCTCCCCCTAGGCGCGCGACCGTGAAGGTTTCCCCTAAACGCGCGACTGTATCCGTTGACCGCAGACACTTCTCCAGCCGGCTGGCTACTCCAAGCAGGAGTTGATCCCCGATCAGGTGCCCCAGGCTGTCGTTAATCATCTTGAAACCATCGAGGTCCAGGAATAGAACCGCAAACAAATGGTTTTCGTGACGCTTCCTATGCTCGACTAGCCGACCTACCCGGTCAATGAACAGCAGTCGATTGGGTAAGCCCGTCAGTGGGTCGGAGACTTTTCCCTCGGTGATGTCAGTCTGTGATCCGGCCATGCGCAAAACATTTCCGGAAACGTCATGAATGGCGACCCCTCGGCTCAGCATCCAACGAAAACTTTCATCTTTATGTAGCACGCGGTGCTCACTCTCGAAATGAGGAGTCAAACCTTCTTGATGGGCCGCAATCTCCTTTTTGACTCGTTCTCGATCCGCGTCATGGATCCGGTCGAACCACTCTTCAGGTCTGTCTCCGATTTCGCCTTCCTGATAGCCCAACATGGCCTTCCAGCGAGCGGAGAAATACATAACATTGGCCGACAGACTCCAGTCCCACAGGCCATCGTTGGAGCCACGAGCCGCCAGGGCATAGCGCTCTTCACTCTCCTTCAGCGCCTCTTGCGCTCGTTTGTGTGATAGCTGAGTACCTATCCGCGCTACTGCGACCGGAAAATCGATCGGCTTCGCTAAGTAATCGTTGGCTCCCAAGTCCAGCGCTTTAACAATGTCGTCACTCTGTGTCTTTGCCGTGACCATGATGATCGGCAGTTCGGCCGCAGAGTAGCATTCGCGGAGCTTTTGCAAGGCGTCAAGACCGCTGATTTCCGGCATTTCAACGTCCAACAACACCAGGTCCACGGCATCTTGTTTGACACGTTGCAGCAATTCTTGCGCGTTTTCCGCCAGTCCGACGACATAGCCCTTGCGCTCTAAGCGCCGGGCGAGCATGTCCCTGTTCATTTCATTGTCATCGACAATGAGCAACCGGGTTGGCCGCGAATTCATCATCATTTCTTCACCGTGAGCAAATTTTCGATTTTTTCACTTAGACGTCCAAATTCAACCGGTTTGGTGTCGTAATCATCGCACCCTGTTTCAAACGCTTTCTCGCGATCCGTTACCCAAGCATGCGCGGTCAGCGCGATAATGGGGATATTGCGAGTAGCCTCGTTAGTCTTAAGGAGACGGGTTACTTCCCAACCGCCCATAACAGGAAGGCTTATGTCCATCAAAATCAGATCGGGCATCTCCGAACATGCTAGCGAATGTCCTTGCTGGCCATCGTGGGCGGTGACAACGGAATATCCCTTGCGCTGTAAACGCCTTGAGAGCATGTCCCGATTCATTTCATTGTCTTCAACTAATAGGATCTTCGGCATGATCGACCTTTCCCGAGGGTCTCAGTTCTGGTTCCCATTGCGCTTCTCCCAGCGAATTCTAAGGCGCACCGCTTCATGCTGGCCTTGCATGATGCAGGCGAGGCCGTCGCGCCTTTGGCCCTCACCGTTCCTGACCGATGAGCGCTGCTTGCTGCTCCTGCCTCTCCATGCGCGCCAATAATTTTGAATAGAAGCCATCCACGTGCCGATAGAAGCGGGGGTGTCCGTCCTGGAGCCAAATTCCTTGGCAATAGTGTCGAAGAAATTCTGCTCCCAGTTTGAATAGGACATGCGTCGCCATTTCTTCGGCGATTACCGGAATCTCATCCAGTTCGAAATCCTCATAGGCGGCTGACGATGCCATTAGCAGTGCCGCCGCGGCAGCCAAAACTTCCGATTCCGGAAGAGTCGGGTGCAGCAGCAGGTCGCAGCGGTTCTCCAAATAGCTGAAATTTACCCCCAGTGGACCGCGATAGGCGATCGCAGCACCGATTGGTTCTTCTTTGTTTGCCAGAAAAGCCAGCCAAACATGCCGCGTGCGCCGCAGCCCCACGCCGCGATACAATTGGTCCACAGCGTTGAATTCAACGTCTTGCTCCAGCTCTTCCGCTACGACGTAAATGCGGCCGCGCGCGGCGGAGGCTATTTCCAAAAGAGCTTCTTTGTGCGATGGACTGTACGGTACGACGCGAATTCGCTTTTCCGTCGACAGCGATAGCGTTCTGGGTAGTGCGAAATACGAGTGCCGCTGCACTGACGAAAGAGACTCTCCAATCGTCTGCTCCATCGAACCAAACACTCGTGCGGGAAACCGGTTTTCTGGCCGAAACCAATTCTGCGCCGATAGGTCCGACCCCCTACGAATCGCTCCGGCCGCCGCGGCAAGCATCACGGCGCGCGATGCGGAGGGATTGTTTTCACAAACGAGGTGCTGCGACATCCATCCATGGTGTGTCGTCCGCCAAACGGCAAGCGATGCGCGCCCTCGTTTCTTGTCTCCGGCCGTCAGAACATAAAGGAGAGATTCTTCGGCATTCAACATCCGTCGCCAGTTCTCGCGAACTTGTGCGAGATGGGGAAAAAGGCGCGCAGCTTTTTCCGGATACAGGAAACCGGTGTGTTCGTACAGAGCAAATATTTCGCTGACTGACAGCGCATTGACCTGGACTCCATACGCGTCATATACGTCCGGCAGGTGCGGAAGACTGTCTACGGTCTTCTGGTCAAGCGTATCTAACAACATACCGTCGCCTCCGCGACATCCGTGGCAACCCCAGGCCTGAGTGCCGCGCCACTTCCATCGAGCCGCTACCAAGTTGACCTGCCCAGCCGCGCTTGGAGTCTCCCTTATTAAGTTCCAGAACTATCAGTACTTTTACTATCTTTGTATAAGAATCCTGCGTGTTCCAAAATGGGTCATCCGTACTGTTTTGCGGAACGCAGCCCTACGGATTAGCAGTCTTTGATCCAGGGACTGTAGGCTTCGCTAGGGACTTCTTAGAAAGGGACAAATCAAGACAGAAACATATAGCCAAGCAAGCTACACAATCTAAAAGACTTATCGGACATCCGGTCAGGCCTTGCGGAATAGGCTCAATTCAGCCTTGTAATGGTTTGGCAAAAGCGCAGCCCTAGCGTTTTCTGTATTGCTGGTCTGGCTTACCCATCACGTTAACAGCGCGCATATAATTTGCTGTCCCAACGGGGCTATGACTAGGGATGTTCTTGCCCATCAGGTAGTGCCGGTGAGGTACAGGTCGTCTCAGCCGCTCAACGGGCGCATCGTAAAGGAGAGTCAGTAACGCGAAAACCCTCGCTAAGCACGACGGATGGTCAGTGTAAAAGACCGGAACCACAACTGAGCTGTCGAAGAACCGCTTCAGGAATGCTTGCCTACATGCCAGACTGAGCACGTGGCTGAGTTCGTGCCTGTGGAGAAGAAGTTCTATCCATATCGCGATGCCGTTTCGATTCTTGATGAATGGATTAGAACGCATGCCGATGAGAGGACCCTGAAGGACAAGCTAACAATTTCCGGGCTCTCTTCCGCGCTCAAGGCGGAGAAGCGCTCTGAAAGTTGGCTACTATCGCAGACGTGCGGCTTGAACCGAACTCAGAATCGGCCGAGAAAGAAGCAACGGAACCAAAGAGCACACCTGAGCAAGCGTGGAGTCCCAGTGCGGAGAAACGCGGCAACCCGCTGCGCAGATTCTGAGCTACACAGTCTTAGATGGCTCAAATAGTTTCAGAGTCTTCCTGGTAGAGGAAAGGAAAGATTTCCAGCGCGTGAAATTTCTGGCATTCTCGGTCACGAGTGTGGCCCCAGCCTGCGCAGCTTCCAGCGCGATCAGTAGATCGCGAAAGTGGCGGACGAAATCCATTTGCCCGTGGGCACTCCGCGCGCGGCGCAGCAGAATGCCGGCATCAATCCATGCCGCCGCGGGAGGAGACGAGAAGTGACCGAGGGCTCGGTGCGCCTTGCAAAGTTCATCCAGAGCTCGCTTTTCCCGATGGTCGTGGGTACCGGCATAGAGTTCGGCGGCCACAACGGCCGTCAGGATGGTGCGCTGGAAGATTCGAGCATCCTCGCCTAGCCAGAGGTAGTTCTCTCCCCGGCTGAACCGGATGTAAATGCCAGTATCGAACAGAAGCGGTCCGGCCGGTAGCGCAGTCATTCCCTCTTCGCTGGAGCGCGCCCGAAGACGTCCTCCGGACCTCCGAGCTTTCGCAGATTCTGCAGAGCCTGAAGTCCCGCCTCTGCCGCCAGGCGCTCGTCGATTACGCGCCGCACGGCCTCGGAATTACTGCGCGACTGCAGAGCTCTGCGAAGTCGGCGGACTTTCCCGGTCTCAAGCAAGAGATTGGTACGCGTGAGTGCTGGTCCGCTCATGGCTTCCTCGAGTGTGTAGGTCTAGCTGAAATTATACACAACATCCAGAGGTCTTGCAATTGCGAGCATTCACTGCAACTCACTGCGGTCAAGTACAGCGTAACTCTGAGGAGAATCCCGAAGGAAGACCTCATGCGAATAGCGATGCTGACGGCCGCATCAACGGAAAGCGTGACAAGATCGGGTTTGTGCCGGTGCATGTACTCGCGCAGCGGCTTATTGAGGAATATCTGGCGATGGCGAAGCACTTCATCATCCTGCCAGAGTCGTGTGTGAAACCCGAGTTTGACCTGGGACCGCGAGCTGGAAGTGGCCAAACACAAGACCTTCACGGTGGTTACGAATGTGAAAGTCTAGTTCTGCGATCCACACAGCCCCTGGCAGCGCGGCACGAACGAAAACACGAACCAGTTACTGCGACAATACTTGCCGAAGAGAAATAACCTCTCCAGCTACGCGCAATCCGACCTGGACAAGATCGCGCTGCGTCTAAATCAACGCCCGCGAAAAACCTTAGGTTTTCAGACTCCTGCGAGTAAACTTCGCGCAAGTGTTCCGCCGACCCATTGAGCCCGCAGCGGTTACCGGCATGAGGCACCTACGATCCCATGAATCCCGTCCCTTCCTATGGCGGAAACGTTTGCTGCACAGGCTCGGCCGTTCAAGCTGGCGCCTTCGACCAGCGCAAAATGGAAGCGCGCAACGACATCCTCGTCTACACATCGGAGCCCTTCAAGGAAGGAACAGAACTGAGTGGACCTATCGAGCCCATGCTGTATGTTTCATCGGACGCGAAGGACACGGACTTTACGGTCAAAGTGCTGGATGTTTACCCTGACGGGCGCGCTTACAACCTCGACGAATCGATTCAGCGCCTGCGCTATCGAGACGGCTACGATAAGCCGATGGTCTGGATGGAGCCGGGGAAGGTGTACAAGGTCGCGCTTCAGCCCCTTAACACCAGCAACTACTTCGATGTTGGTCACCAGTTGCGCATCGAGATCTCAAGCAGCAATTTTCCACGCTTCGACCGCAACCTAAATACCGGCGGGAAAAATTATGACGAGGAAAAAGGCGTCATCGCACATGATTCCGTTCATCACTCGAAGCAGTATCCTTCCCAGGTGACCGTGACCATCGTCAAGCATGCAGCCGGAGCATCAGCCGGAGGTCGGCAGTGACGGCCAGGCAGCATGTTCACTTTTCCCAATGTTGGGAGTTGAATTGTCTGCGGTCGAATATGGCAGGGTCCAGCTTCGGATTCGTCTGAATTTCGGAATATTCCTCGCTGAACACATTCTTCCCGGCCACAAAGAACTCGACGCGCGCAGCTACCCAGCCAACCGGAAGCTGGCGGTAATCGGCAAACCGTGAGTCGGCCGTTTTTGCCGCGTCCCGCCGGTCCGGCGCAATCATGCGGACAAACAGGAGGCGCTTTTTCTCCACCCAGAATTGCTTCGACTTCAGGTCACCCTTATCCGCGCCAACGACGTATACGGACTCCCCATCCCAAGAGTCCTCGCGGAGCTTGGTCAAGTCGAACCCTTGGCCTTTTATCTGGTCGACTGTGGCTTGTGTCGGCTGGCGAAACACGTCAAAGCCCAGGACTAAGAGCATGTGCACGAAGGGATGTGGGTCCGACGCCTTGCCATTCTGGAACGAAGTCAGGGCGCCGTTCGCTACCAGCATGCCATTGCCGTCAGCAGGTGGGCCAATGTCGATACGTAGGTTTCCGGGCAGTAGCATCGCCTCGTGCCAGATTTCACTCTTATCTGTGCCGTCGTCGTTGTGCGTCGTGCTTTTTTGTGTGAAGGTCAGGGTCTCGTACCAATTGTTTTGGTAACGACCATGCATCGCGCGCAAGAGCGTCTCGCCATCGCGAATTTCCTGAGCAGGGATTCCCGCAGCCAGAAGTGCGCAAACCGCAGCTAGAATCAGAACTGCTCTCCGCCTCACTCGAATTTGCATGTCACCGCTTATGCTTTTCTTGTCTATTTTGTAAAACCACTCAAGCCTCGTCATTCTAAGGGGAACCTGGTTCAGCAGCCACATACTACTCCACGACGCTCCAAGATGTACTCAATTCGTATCAAGCAGGTAAGTTTTGTAAAGGCGAAGCCACTTCCCGCTGGGCATGCCAGAAGAGTCACCCCAAGCAGTTCTGGAAGAGTTGGAAAACTTTCTGAGTTAGACCGAGAGCCGAGGTCAGATTGTCTGGTCAGGCCGCTAATTAAGGCACTTACCGGACGAACGGCTCTCCGCTACAATGTAGACGCATCGCAGATCACAGCTGGCGCCTGCGGAGCTATCGGCCAAGAGAAATGAACGCAAGACCAAATCCGTAATCGGCAAAAACAATGCAACCTAAGAGGCTGAATGCGCGATACGGGTGTGGCAGCTTTTAGCCAGCATGAGCTAGCTTACTTGGCGGACTTCTCGCTCAAGAGCAGATTGCTCCATGTAGATTAGAGGCTGACAGAAGCAGGTGCGCTGCCGTGCCGGAACCGTGCATTTGGGAGCGAGGTTGAGGCCATCGGAGATAGCTCTGAACGAGAAGCAGATTCCCCAGTTTGTTGAAAAGAATAGAAACCAAAGCAGGAAATTGAGTGTCCGATTGCCGCTGATCGCCGAACTCATGCAGCAATTCCGTTCCCCGGCGAAGGATGAAACCAAATCAACCCAGATGGCGTTACAATAGCGGTCATGCTGGCTACCCTGCCCGCTCGCCATAAATTCTGGACGCAACAAGGAGGTCCTGTGCAAGCCACACTCCTCGATCGCCGCAGTTTTCTCCGCGTATCCGCTGTTGCCGGAGGAGGGATGCTCGTCGCTCTCCATTTCGATCCTGTCGCGGAAGTCTTTGCGCAAGCGCCGCAAGCCCCGCCCACCGCTTTCCAGCCGACGGCGTTTCTGCGCGTTGCCGCTGATGGCATCGTGACCATTATGAGCAAGAATCCCGAGGTCGGCCAGGGCGTCAAG
>MNEA01000052.1 GCA_001917435.1 Acidobacteria bacterium 13_2_20CM_2_57_6 | reverse complement strand
CCGCTGCAGACGTGGGGAACATCGTGGGATACGAGTACGAGAAGGAATTACAGCCCTTTGTCTTGCAGGACGTATGGCGTTTTCAGGAAGCAGACCCCGGGCGGGAAGCGCACTATACGTTGCAGCTTCCGGCAGGCTGGGAATACAAAGCCACGTGGATGAACTATCCGGAGGTGAAGCCGGCGCAATCGGGAAACCAGTCACAATGGAGCGTGAGCGACATCAAGGGGATAAAGCACGAAGACAGTATGCCGCCCTGGCAAGGCGTGGCCGGCCAGATGATAGTCTCGTTTTTCCCGCCGGGAAGTTCAGCGCAAAACCAGGGATTTCAGAACTGGAAGCAAATGGGGATTTGGTACCAGGGGCTGACCAGCGGACGGCGGGATGCTTCTCCGGAACTTAAACAAAAGGTGGCGTCGCTGACGGCTTCCGCGAGCGCTCCCGCCGCGAAAATGAAGGCCCTTGGAGAGTTTGCGCAGCGGGACATCCGGTACGTGGCGATTGAGCTGGGGATCGGCGGGTGGCAACCGCACCCAGCCGCGGAAGTGTTCGCGCACCATTACGGTGACTGCAAGGATAAAGCAACGCTGATGGGAGCGATGCTGCATGAGATCGGCATCGATTCGTACTACGTAGTCATTAATTCCGAGCGCGGTTCCGTTACGCCAGAGACGCCGGCTCACATGGGCGGTTTCGACCACGTGATCCTTGCCATCAAACTGCCTGATGGAGTCAGCGAGGGCTCTCTCGCAGCCACGATGTTCCACCCGAGGCTCGGCAAGATCTTGTTCTTTGACCCCACAGACGAATTGACCCCCTTTGGACAGCTTAGTGGCGCGCTGCAGGCGAATTATGGACTGCTGGTAACGCCGGATGGCGGTGAGTTGGTCGAACTTCCGGAATTGCCGCCGGCCATGAACGGGATTCAGAGGACCGCCAAGCTCAATTTGAGCGCTGCGGGCACGTTGAGCGGCGAAGTGCAGGAAACACGCGTGGGCGACCGCGCCTGGTCGCAGCGGTGGGCGCTGCGAACGGTTACAAAGGATACGGACAGGATCAAGCCGATTGAAACTCTGCTTTCCCATTCGCTTGCAACTTTCCAAATTACCAACGCGAGCGTCGGCAACCTGCAACTGACCGATCAGCCGTTTTTGTACAATTACTCGGTGGTCGCACAGAATTATGCGAAGTCAGCAGGAAACCTGTTGTTGGTCCGGCCTAGATTCATCGGTAACAAATCGAGCGACCTGCTGGAAACAAAAGAGCCCCGAAAATATGCCGTGGAATTTGACGGGCCATCGCGGGACTCGGACACATTTGAAATCACGCTTCCGCCGGGTTACGAAGTGGATGACCTGCCACCGCCGGTGAACGCGGATTACAGTTTCGCGAGCTATCACAGCAAGACAGAAGTGAATGGGAACACTTTAAAATACACGCGGACGTTTGAAATCAAAGAGCTGAGTGTGCCGGTCAACAAGGTCGAGGATTTGAAGAAACTCTATCGCATCATTGCGGGCGACGAGCGCAATACTGCGGTGTTGAGGCCTGCGACTCACTGATTTTCACTTCGGTAAGCGTCCTCGCGATTTTTACGCAGAGCTTTCACCGACCAGACCGTGTCCGCGCGCCCGATTAGAAAGGCGGCGAAGCAGAGCGCAAATACCGAATGGCTCAGGCTTGCGCCAAAGTATTGCCAGAAGGCCGCTCCCGCGCCGGGGTAGTCCGAAGAGAAGAGTAGCGTGAGCATGAAGACGAGGCCGCAGAAACTTGCGGAACGCACCAAAATGCCGAGAACCAGCGCAATTCCAATCGCCAATTCGCCATAGGCCACCAAAAAGGCGATGCCCGTGGCGTGTGGAAGGACAAAGCCGCGCAGGATGGGCGCCATGAACGGATAAGTCCCGCCCTCCAGGAACTTATTGATCCAGAATTGAAAGCCGCCGCGAAGAGTAAATGCGGTGCCGAAAACTTTGTATTGCGCGAAGATCAGGAAAAGAATCCCCACACCGACACGGACCAGGGCAAGCGCTTCGCTGTTGCGGACACTGGAATCCGGCGGAAGATTCATCGCCACTCCCATTCTACGGTGGAGCTCCCACTCCCGCGGTATTCGCGCGAGGGATGAAGAATAGTATTGCCGCAGGAGGTTGCATGGCGGCCAATTTTTTGCGAAGAGCGCGGGGCGAAGCTTCCAGCATTTGTTTCATCAGCGAGGCAGCCGCTTCAAAAGAGAGGTGGAGACGAAAGACGTCCGCGTGTTCCGCGTGGGAATATTTTTCGTAGCGCGGAGTGGAATCTTTCGCTGCCATGAGCAAGATTTCCCAGGGACTCTGCTTTTGAAACAATTTCTTCGCCGAAGCCTCATCGCGCGCAAGGCCAACCAGGGAGCGCTGCGTGCCGCCTCCAATTTCGAGAGAGACTGAAGTTACTTGGGCGGTGTTGAACGGACACCCGGGATCATCATCTGGAAAACGGGCGAGGAGTCCGGCGACTTCGATTTCGGTGGAAGCAAACCCATCCCACCAGTAGCGATAACTGTTATAGACGACAGTGCCGGCGCGAAAAATCTGCTGCACGCGCGCGACGTTCTTGCCCGTCACGCTAACCACCATATCCGCGAGTTCGGCAAGGCGAAACGTTTGCTTCACAACCGGCCGCACGGTGACATAGCCCGCGTCTTCTTCTGTGAAGCGCAACGCGATGTTTTCAGGGAGCGGCATGCGGAAGGAATGATGCGAAGGCTCAGCCGAGTTTCAAGAGGCGGTCGCGCACGCGATCGCTGAGAATCTTGCCGTCAACGGTCTTGCCTTCAAGGGCCGCTTTGGCAGCTTTCACTACGGCGCCCATTTGCTTAATGGAATTCGCGCCGGATTCGGAGATCGCTTTCGCGATTGCCGCATCCATTTCGGCCGCGCTGGCCCCTGCAGGCAGATAGGATTCGATGATGGCGAGCTCCTTAGCTTCTTTGCCGGCAAGTTCCGGGCGATTGCCCTTGGTGAACTGCTCGATGGATTCCTTGCGCTGTTTTACAAGAGTCTGAAGAATCTGAATGGACTCGGCGTCGTCGAGCGCGCGTATCTTTTCGACTTCCTTGTGCTTGATGGCCGCCTTAATTCCCCGCAGGACGCTAAGTCGCAGTTCATCTTTGGCCCGCATCGCGTCGACCAGATCCTTCTGAATTTTTTCCGCAAGACCCATCGGATCTCCTCGTCCACCCGACTATAGCAGAGCAGGAGCCCGCACCGGCAACCACCGAAATCGGCCGTCCGCTCACGCGGCGGATAAGTGCACCATTCAAAAAGCTCCCGGAGAGGGCCGCTGTCGAGTACCGGCCTTCTTTTTTCTCGGCTCGATGATTTGACACTGTAGGCGCGGCTCGCTACTTTTGAGCTCTTCTCCGGTAGCAGAGAATCTCGCTTTTTGATGCGTCCGGCCGGTTGGAATCGAGATCAGAAAGGGATAAATGAAAGTCATCGTAGCGGACAAGATCAGCGATCGGGGCGTGCAATTGTTGAAGGAGCAGCCGGGCTGGAACGTGGTGATGACGGCGAATGATTCATTGAAAGCGGAGATTGCCGACGCGGATGCTTTGATTGTGCGCAGCGCAACGAGAGTGACAGCGGAATTGCTGGATTGCGCAAAAAAATTGCGCGCCGTGGGCCGTGCCGGCGTAGGCGTGGACAACATCGACCTGGATGAAGCGACCAAGCGCGGCGTGCTGGTGATGAGCACGCCCGGCGGAAGTTCGGTCAGCGTTGCCGAGCATACTTTTGCATTGTTATTGGCGCTTGTTCGTCAGCTCCCAAAATTTGATGCTGCCATGCGCGAGGGCCGGTGGGAAAAATCCTCGTCGGGCGCCGAAGTGCGCGGGAAGACCTTGGGGCTCGTTGGGCTCGGCCGCATCGGCAGCGAGGTAGCGTCGCGGGCGGAAGCGTTCGATATGCGCGTCGTTGCTTACGATCCGTTCATCAGCGAAGCCGCGGCGCGGGAGCTGTCCGTGGAACTTGTGCCACTCGATCAACTTTTGGCGGAATGTGATTTTATCTCGCTGCACACGGCGGTGAGCCCGCAGACGCGGGACATGATCAACGCCCTGTCCATCGCGAAGATGAAGAAAGGCGTGCGCATCATCAACGCTGCGCGCGGAGAGCTGATCAACGAAGCCGACCTGGCGGCGGCCATCAAGGGCGGACACGTCGCGGGAGCGGCGCTGGACGTCTTTGCAGAAGAGCCGCCGAAGAATTGCCCGCTGATCGGGCTTCCGAACGTAATCACCACGCCGCACGTGGCGGGCTCCACGGCGGAGGCTCAAGAAGAACTGGGCACGCAGGTTGCGCTGCAGATCCGCGATTATCTGGTGGAAGGAGTGATTCGCAATGCCGTGAATCTACCGGCACTTTCGCCGGACCAATATCGGCGCGTGCGGCCGTACCTGGAGCTTGCGGAGCGACTCGGGTCGCTGGTTTCACAGGCGGCAGGAGTGCGGCCGGCGCGGATACGCATCCGCTACGCGGGCGAAGTAGCGGAGGTTGGGACGCATCTGCTTCGCAGCGCCGTGCTGGCGGGCGTGCTCAACGCTGTGCTGGACCAAAAAGTGAACGTCGTCAACGCGCCGGCAGTGGCAGCTGCAAGAGGCCTGACGGTGGAAGAACAGACCCGCAGGCGCGAACATGGTTTTCCAAACACGCTTGAGGTCTCCGCACTGCCCGAAAAAACCGGAACAGCCGCAGGTTTCACGGCGGAAGGCACAGTCCTGCATGACGGCTCACCGCGCGTGCTGCAGATCGAAGGAATTCCGCTAGAGGCGCAGCTCGAGGGGACGATTCTCTATTTAAGAAACCGCGACGAGCCCGGCGTCATTGGGCAGATCGGGACGACGCTGGGGAAGCTCGGCGTCAATATCGCTACATTTGCTCTCGGCCGCCGGGAAGCCCAGCGTGGCGCCGACGCCGTTTCGCTCGTACGTGTCGACGGGAAAGTGTCACCGGCCATTCTGGAGCCAATTCGGGCGATACCGGCCATCACTGAGGCTAAGCTACTGCATTTGGGCTAGATAGAGTCTTTTCGAAGTTGGCGAGAGCAAGTTCCTTCCATTCTGTTCTTGAGTGGATCTTCCCATTTTGGAGACGAAAGGGACGAGTGCGCGCAAAGATTGCTGCGGGGCGGGCATGTACTGGGCCCTGGTGGCCAATGCGTGAGAAAAATAGCTGCATTAAATCGAAACAACTTGACTTGACATCCTCAGGCATCCTGGTCTAAAAGCTAGCTCAACGGTAGCTTGTGTCGAGCGGCGGGTAAGGTTGCCCGGGGATTATTGACATCTCGTGAGCGGTCTTGAGTCAGCGGCGAGTCGGCGCCACTTCTCATTTATCCGGCACCTTCCTTTTAGGTTTGGATCGATCTTCAATTTATGGTGCGCGAAGGGAGAATGTATGTATTCACATTCAATTAAGCGCAGCCTTCTGGTGGGCTTTGTAGTTCTTGTGTATGCGGCGGTTTGCGCGTGGGCGCAGACCGGCACCACTTCGGTAAGAGGTGCGGTTACTGATAAAACGGGGGCGGCCATCGTCGGCGCGAAAGTGACGGTCATCAACGCAGCACAGGGGTTGCAGCGCGAAACTCTCACGGATGGCTCCGGTGCGTACGAATTTCTCGCGCTTCCTCCGGGCAGTTATGTGTTGGCGGTTGAAACGAAAGGTTTCCGTAAATTCGAGCAGAGGAACCTGCAATTGCTGGTGAACTCACCTGCTACCGTCAACGCCACCCTGGAGGTGGGCGCGGCCACAGAGACCGTCGAAGTATCTGCGCAGGCCGTGGCCCTCAACACCACCGACGCATCACTGGGGAGTGCCTTCGGTGAGAATCAGGTGAAGCAGTTGCCGCTGGAGGGGCGAAACGTACCAGACTTGCTTACATTGCAGGCTGGCGTCACCTATACAGGCAACCGGCCCGATGTAAATCGGGATGTCGATACGCGTAGCGGTGCCGTGAATGGAGCTCGCAGTGACCAGAGCAACGTCACCCTAGACGGAGTGGACGTCAATGACCAGGTAAATGGGAGCGCGTTCACCTCCGTTTTACCCGTCACATTAGACTCCATCCAGGAGTTCCGGGTCACGACCACCAACGCTAACTCCGACCAGGGACGTTCATCGGGTGCCCAGGTATCTCTGATCACGAAGAGCGGCACCAACAATTTTCACGGCTCGCTCTACGAGTATCACCGCAATACCTACACAAGCGCTAACGATTACTTTGTGAAGCTCGCGGAATTGCAGTCCGGCCAGCCGAACCTACCTCCCAAGCTCCTTCGAAACATCTTTGGTGGATCACTGGGCGGCCCCTTCATGAAGGATCGTTTCTTCTTTTTTGTGAATTACGAAGGTTCGCGCCAACGCGAAGAGGCCAGCGTTCTGCGCATTGTGCCGAGCGATAATTTACGACAAGGAATGATTCGGTATGTGTGTGCCAGCAGCGATCCGAATTGTTCCACTGGCAACACCAAAGTGAACGTCGTCAATGATCCATCCTTGGGCCTTGTTGCCACACTGACTCCTGCCCAAATTAAGGCGATGGATCCCCTCGGTCTTGGAGTCAACCCGGTCATGCTGAAGTACTTCAACTCTTTTCCTGAACCGAATGACTTCGGTCAAGGTGACCTGCTCAACTTTGTAGGGTTCCGCTTCCGCGGTCCGGTCCCAACCAACAACAACTGGTATATCGCACGGGCCGATTATAAACTTACGTCGAGCGGGAACCACACCTTGTTTTGGCGCGGTGCCTTGCGAAACGATGTGCACTCCACTGCTCCCTACCTTCCAGGTACCCCTCCCGAACATACTTTTGCAGATTACAGCAAGGGCTTCAGCGTGGGTTACACGGCACTACTTAAGCCCACCCTGATTAATAACTTCCACTGGGGTTTCACGCGGCAGAGCTTTGGCAATATCGGTAACAATGACAGCCAGCCATTCATCTTCTTTAGAGGGCTAAACGACGACGAGGGAGCCAACAACTCCGAACTCGCTGTCACCCGGAGCAGCTCTTTCCAGACTCCGGTGCATAACTTCGTCGACGACCTATCTTGGACAAGAGGTAAGCACACACTACAATTCGGCACGAACATCCGTTTCATCCGGAATCCTCGCCAGAACTTTCTGAGTTCCTTTTCGTCAGCTTCGACCAACTCTTCGGGGTTGGACACAGCCGGGATTGTAGGCTCTAAGTCTCCCCTTGATCCGCGAAACCACTCGAGTGACGGATTGCCCGCGGTCAATCGCGCATTCAGGCTTGGGTATAACTGGCCGATCATGGCGATGATGGGAATCGTTAGCGAGGTGGATGCGACTTTCAACTTCGATAAGACGGGCACGGCGCTACCTCAGGGGTCGCCTCTCAGGCGCCGGTTCGCTGCAGACGAATACGAATTCTACTTCCAGGATTCCTATCGGGTGCGAAGTAACCTTACCGTGACTTACGGCTTGCGTTATTCAATGTTCTCACCACCCTGGGAGACCAACGGAACGGAAGTGACGCCGAAAGGTTTTCCGATCGGTGGCGGGAGCCCGATCAGCCTTGCGCAATGGTTCCAGCAGCGAGCGTCCAAGATGCTTACTGGTGGATCGTCGGTTACGGATCCGCTGCTTTCCTACGACTTGGCGGGACCGGCCAACGGAAAACCAGGTTGGTACGATTGGGACTACAAGAACTTTGGGCCACGCCTGGCCTTTGCCTACACGCCGCGAGCCAAGGAAGGCTTATTCCGAAGTCTCTTCGGTAGCGGAGATAAGACCGTCATCCGTGGCGGTGTCGGTGTCGTATTTGACCGCATCGGTGCGGGGCTCCTGAGCACCTTCGACCGCACAGGCTCCTTCGGCCTTTCCACAGGGATCACTGCACCGGTCCCCTGCGTGGGACCGACCAGCCTAGACCCCTGCACCGGTACTCCTATCGCGCCGCGCCTTACCGATCTAAATGTCATCCCGCAGCTCGATGGGTCTGGGAGTCCGTATTTCCCCCCCACCCCAAAGGGAGGCTTTCCATTCACTTATCCGCCAGCAGGTACGGGACTGGCAATCCTATGGGGGTTGGACGACGGTATCAAGACGCCTTACGCTTACACTCTAGACTTTTCGGTTGGGCGCGAATTGCCCGGGAACGTGAGCCTTGAAGTTTCCTATGTGGGGCGCCTTGCTCATCGGCTTTTGTCGCAAGAGGATCTCGCAATGCCGCTGAACATCGTGGACCCGAAGTCCAAGGTCGATTACTTCACGGCGGCCAAGCGGCTGTCAGAGATAGGGTTCACGGGTGCACCCACTTCGGCAGTCAACGCCGCAATGGTCGGTCCGACTGCGGCCTACTGGCAAAACATGGTCGCGCCCTTGAAACCTGGTGACCAGTATTCACTCGCTTGCAGTGGCGGGTTCACCACAGATGTCACACAGGCCATGTACGATCTCTTTGCCTGCGGCGGAGGACCGGTTTTTGGCTTTGGAGATGAGACTACTCCCCTCGCCAATCTGGACTATTGGGGCTCTGATTTTAGCGGAAACGCAGGCATCCTCGGCGCGTCCGGCACTTACTATCCCTCAATCTTCGGTCCGAACGCTTACTTCAATAGCCAATTTCACTCGCTTTACGCCTGGCGGTCCGTGGGCAACGCAAACTACCACGCCATGCAGGTTAACCTGCGAAAGCGCATGTCGCACGGAGTGCAGTTTGATTTCAACTACACCTACTCCAAGTCCATTGACATCTCATCCGACGCGGAACGCATTGGTGCTTGGAGCGGTCTGGGGGGCCAAGTAATTAATTCCTGGGCTCCCAATTCGCTGCGAGCTGTCTCTGACTATGACATAACCCACCAGTTCAACACTAACTGGATCTTCGAAATGCCTTTTGGCAGGGGCCGGTGGATTGGCCGTAACTCACATGGAGCCGCCGAAGCGATCATCGGAGGTTGGCAGCTCTCAGGCTTGGCCCGTTGGACTACTGGGTTCCCGGTTTCAATCAGTAACGGCGCAACTTGGCCGACAAACTGGCAACTCGGCGGGGACGCAACGCAAATAGGCCCGGCGCACCCCCACACCACGCTGCGGCCAGATGGCACGGTAAACCTTTTTCCGACAGACCTGCCCGTAACGGACATCGGTCTCGGCCCTTTCCGCCATGACTTGCCTGGCGAGAGTGGCAACCGCAACACGATTCGCGGCCCGGGATTCGCCGGCCTCGATCTGGGACTCAGCAAGCGCTGGAAGATGCCCTTTGGGGAATCCCAGAATCTGTTGCTCCGTTGGGAAGTTTTCAACGTCCCGAACTTGAAGCGCTTCGACGTCCAGACAATAACGACGGATATCTCTTCAAGTTCGTTCGGCGCATACAGCGGAATGCTTACCAATCCGCGCGTGATGCAGTTCGCGTTGCGGTACGAGTTCTAATCACAGGACTACATCTCGCGGCATAAACGCGCTGCTGCAAAAACCGCCGGGAAGCGAGAGTTTCCAGGCGGTTCTTTTTTTCGGCAACTTATGGTGGATGCCTAGAGAAGTTTGCCAAATTCGCTTACATGGGAAAGGCATCCTGATTCTCTTCGTAGGGAGGAAGATGGGGAAATGGAGTTAGGGACGGTCGGGGCTTTCGGAGGGCTTCGTGGACGCCCCAAACGGTTTCGATAATGGCGAAAGAGATGGGTACCCAGATGAATTTGGGCTCCTTGATAGGGGGCGGCGGCAGGGATCTGTGGCCCTTGGTGCCTGCGCCGCGCGGTCCTTGCGGCTCTGGTTCCGCTGCGGAGGAGTCGAGAACGATGCGATAGGCGGCGCCTTCGGGGATCTCACGCACGTCGTCGTCGACGGCAAGGCGCAGCGAGGCGCGAACGCTCTTGACCAGGACTTCTCTAGGATTCGGAACCGTGAGTTGTCCGATGGTGGGTAGGTCCGTATTGGGGCGAATTATTGCTGCGGCGACATGGATGGCGAGGGCCCTGGAATTCGCCGTGGAGAAAATGGCAGAGCCGGTGGTGAGGATAGCCGCGGGACGGTCGTTTTCTAGGGAGCTAAAGTGACACTGCTGGAGCCGGACAGCAAGAGACGCGCTGCGCCCGCGCGGATCTGGAGGCTGCCGCCTGGTTCGGTGCGCAACTAGTCGCCTGGGAAAATGGTGGCGCCTGTAGAAGTGTTTCCCGCGCCGAGATGGGCGCGGTCCGCGTAAACAATCGCACCGAGGGAAGAAGAGGAAGCGCGCGAAAGAGGTGTTTGCAGCAGAGAACAAGAGAAAATTGCTGCGAGGATTACGCGCCAGCGCGCCATTTCCGCCAAGAATAAGAAATAGGTTTCGAATCGTCAATTAAAAGTACAGTGGTCAAGCGATTAAATGGCGAATCGCAGGCCCTCCGCAAAGAACACGACAGCGGAAGAGACGGGACAACGGGACAAGCCTCGTGTAGCCGTGGGTGGAGAGCTGTGCTAATCTGAATGTGAAGTTTGAGGCGGGCAAATCCCGCTTTTCGGTCGGGGCGTAGCGCAGCCTGGCTAGCGCGCCTGGTTCGGGACCAGGAGGTCGATGGTTCAAATCCATTCGCCCCGACCAATCTTTTTAGAACCAGCAATTTACAGAATACGAAAAAGCCGAAGACATCCTAGTTGTGGGCTAGGCATTCTTTTTTCAAGTCCGCCGCACGCGACCAATCTTTCTCGTCTGAATTCAGTGTCTTACGGTGCGAAGTGCACCACACGGCGAGTCTCGGTTTGGGAAAATTAAGTACAAGATCGCGCTTTTGGAAGAAAAATCAAACTGCAAGCCCAAGTCCGGTGCCTTGCACGGTCAAGTCGCACCAGTCGGGAGTCCTCGCACACTTCCCAGATGCGCGTTTACCAGGACCGATATTCAAGGTTTGACTCCTTCCTATTCCTCTTCATATGCCCGCTTCAGTGCCTCTATATCAAACCTTTTCATTTTGAGGAACGCCTTGGTTACACGTGCCGTTCGATTCTTATCCGTGCCGCCAAGCATCTCGTTCATAATCGTGGGAGTGATCTGCCAAGAGAGGCCGTACCTGTCCTTGAGCCAGCCGCACTGTCCGCCTTTCGGATCGGCGGAAAGCCTTTCCCAAAAATAATTGATTTCACCCTGCGTCTCGCAGGGTACGATGAATGATATCGCCTCGTTGAAAGCAAATTTGTGCTCCCGCGCAGAATCCATGGCTCCAAACTCCTGGCCGAGAAGCGTAAACGAAGAGTATCTTACCGTGCCTTCTCTGTCCGGTTCCTCGCCCTTTCCATAACGCGCAAGTATATTCGCGTTCGTGGTCCCGTCGGCGCCGGCAGGTGAATTCTTGAAAACCTCTGCGTAAAAATTAACCGCTTCTTCCGTTTTGCCGCAGACCCTGCCCACAAACATGAGCACGGAGGTGATCCTCTGCTTCATCTCGCGCTCGCCCGCCAAAATCACCTGCCATGAGAGTCCGTACTTGTCTTCCAGCCAACCGTACCGGTCGCTGAAGGGGTAGCTGCCGAGAGGCATGAGAACTTTTCCACCTGCAGAAGTTTCTCGAAGATCGCGTCGACTTCGTTTTTTGTTTTACATTTCAGGTGAAATGAAACGGAGGGATTAAACTTGAAAAGTGGTCCGGCGCTTACGGCCATAAACGGCTGTCCCGAGAGCTCGAACGACACGATGTCGCAATCCCCTGACGGCGTGTTATGAAGAGTTTTTATATTCATGATCTTTGAGTTTGGAATCAGAGAAGTATAAAGCTCGGTCGCCTCTCTTGCCTCTTTGTCGAACCACAGGTGCGGAGTGATTTTGGGCATAGGATCTTGCTCCCGGTTCTGAGTCACTGAATCAGTTAAGCTGACTTGTCCAATCTTGTCGAGGTCCAACCTTTGCGCGTGGCAATCTGAGGCCGGCGGGAAATTGGCGGGGTTCGTGGGTGTGCTTGCATAACCCCTTCAGGTCGCTGCGTAGCTCAAGACCATTGCTATTGCCAATTGGAAATGGCCAACTCCCAGTAAGTCGGCGCTGGACATTAAGGCGCCGCGTTTACCAGGGACTGACAATTCGGGATTCTTCAACCATTCCGCAATTGCTTGACGTGTTCGAGAAGCTGCTCGGGCAGCCAGCCGAAATTTCTTGCAATCTCAGGTGTCTGGCCTGTGTCATGTACCGCCGCGGTGTCGGTATCCATCTGAGCTTGAGACCGGCGTCGTCCACAAGGAATTGCACAGGTCCAGTGCGTAGAAGTGAAGGACGTGAAAGGCACACCGTGAATTTAAGCAGGGAACATGGGTCGGCCGAAAATCGCGCGTGTGCGTTGCCACGTTCCGGAACGACTCATTCCTTGACTTCAACCGACGGCGGAGCAGAAATCGCCGAAGGTAAGAATGCCAGTCAGTTACTTGTCCGGCAGAGCGAAGGCAGCCAGAGTATCGGACGCTTCGATAGGTACGTCCTCCGTTGCAAGAAGACCGCTTCCGCCAGCCGCGATCACCACGATTTGTTTATGCGTTCGTTTTCCGAGAAACGTCATGGGCGTGGCGTGGCCGTTGGCCTCAAGGCGAATCACCCAGAGTTCCTTGCCCGTGTTCGAATCAAAGGCACGGAAACGCTTATCATTTGTGCCCGCAATAAAAACGAGTCCGCCGGCTGTGGCAATCGAACCGCCGAGATTCGGGACGCCCGTCTTGGGAATCCCCTTCGCTTCCAACTCGTCCACAACGCCAAGGGGAACCTTCCAGGCAATTTCCCCGGTGTTCAAATTGACAGCATTTAGAGTTCCCCAGGGCGGCTGCTGGCATGGATAGTGGTTCTTGTCCCAAAACCGCGCGTATGTTCCCCATTGGCTGCCCCACACGTACGCTTCGGGAGAACCTGCCGGCTGCGGTTTCATAGAACCTACCGAGCCCAACTCGTTTACGTTGACAAAGAGATATCCAAGAGATGGATCAAAAGAAGCTCCCGACCATGTGGCGCCTCCGAGCGTTCCCGGCATTTCCACGGTGAGCTCCAACCCCCATGGATTGAAGATGCGACCGGGCAAGATGGAGCCAAAGGTCTCCAGGCAATACTTATTGGATTCGGGGGTGACGGTGGTGATGTCCTCGCGGGTGACCGAGATTCTGGCGAGCGGCGGCGGCTTGACGGGAAATGGCTGAGTGGGCCAAGCGGCCTCTCCCGGCAATTTACTCGGCAGCACGGCGCGCTCTTCGATAGGGAACAAGGGTTTGCCCGTAAGCCGATCGAGTACGAAGACAAATCCCATTTTTGTCACTTGAACGACGACGGGAATTTCACGTCCTCCCTGGCGAACAGTTATCAAACTAGGGGGCGCCGGCGGGTCATGATCCCAGAGGTCGTGATGAACCATTTGGAAATACCAAATGAGCTTGCCTGTCGCGGCGTCCAGCGCCACGAGCGAGTTGCCGAACAGATTCTGACCTCTGCGGTCCGCACCGTAAAAATCGTATGAGGGCGACCCGATGGGAAGGAAAATCATGCCGTGCTCGGTATCCACACTCATGATCGACCACACGTTCGTGCCTGAGCGGTCTCTCCAGCCGTCCCCCTCCCATGTTTCGTGTCCTAGCTGGCCAGGCTGGGGAACGGTGTCAAACGTCCAAACAAGTTTGCCTGTCCGGACGTCGAAGGCACGAACGGCTCCGCTGGGCCCCTTCGAGGGATACTCCTGAACTGCCGCTCCGGTAATAACAAGGTCCCTGTAAATGGCGGGAGGCGAAGTCACGTCATACTGTGCTTTGGGCCAGCCGTCCGCGACTCCCTTGCGGAGATCAATAGCGCCACGATTGCCGAAACCGTTGCAGGGCCTGCCTGTCTGGGCATCCAACGCGAAAAG
>MNEA01000038.1 GCA_001917435.1 Acidobacteria bacterium 13_2_20CM_2_57_6 | reverse complement strand
GCGGAAGTCACCGAGTTACTTCCGGCTTGCCGCCCAGCACCTCCTTTGCTCTTTTAAGTTAAGAACTGCGCCCGGAAGCTGACTGCAAACAGCTGTCCGATTTCGCGACGACTTCTTCCCGTAACCGGACAATTGGGGGACACATCTCGGCTGTCTGTAAACCACTAAGTGTAGCCGGTACAGGGGGTTATAACGGAGGAACGTGGGAATAGCAGGTGCCCTAAGTTCACCGGTATTCAGGGGAGCGCAGCCATGCAAACGCTTTGGCAGGACTTACGGTTCGCGGTTCGCATGCTCAAGAAGAATCCCGGATTCACGATCGTCGCCGTGCTGACGCTGGCCGTAGCCATCGGCGCAAACGCGGTCGTCTTTAGCGTGATGAATGGGCTGTTCCTGCGCGCACTGAAAGTGCCCCAGCCGGAAAACCTCTACACGCTGGAGCATGGAAGCGACAAGGACTCAAGTGAGTCATATCCCGATTACCTCGATCTGCGCGATCGCAACCGCACTTTCGATGGCCTCATCGCCTATAACATCGACCAGGCTGCCCTGGATACCGGCAAGAATCCGTCCCGTGCCTGGGTTTACGAAGTTAGTGCAAACTACTTCGAAGCATTAGGCATTCAGCCCTACCTTGGCCGCCTCATTCACCCCTCCGATGAGCATGCTCCGTATATCGTGCTTACCCACGCGTATTGGCACGCCCATTTTCAGGACGATCGTAGCGTCGTGGGCCGCGTTCTCCGTCTCAACAGCCATCCTTATACTGTCGTCGGTGTAACCCCGCCCAGGTTTCGCGGGACTGTGTTGATCTTCTCGGCTGATTTTTTTGTGCCCATCGTCAACCAGCAACAGAACGATGGAGCGGATCTCTTGAAAGGGCGCGGAAATCGTTGGATTAGTTAGCGAGGTGCTTGGGCACGTGAAGGCGGGAGTCACTCCAGCACAGGCGGTTGCCGACCTGAACTCGATTGGTTCTGCTCTCGAAAAGAGCTAACCCAAAGAGGATGCTCAGATGAGCTTCAATTTGGAGCGTTCAGGCCTTCCCGGTGGCGGTTTTGGCGCCGCCATTCAGGCGTTCCTTGGCGGATTGATGCTGCTCGCGGGACTGATTCTCCTGGCCGCCTGCGCCAATCTGGGCAGCCTCTTTGCCGCGCGCGCCGCGGACCGCTCGCGCGAAGTCGCTCTGCGCCTCGCCCTAGGCGCAGGCCGTACACGCATTCTGCGGCAGCTATTCACCGAAGCTCTGCTGATTTCACTCATGGGAGGCGCTGCCGGACTTTGGGGCAGCGTAGGGCTTCTGCGCTGGTTGGCCGTGTGGCAGCCGTTTCCCCAATACCCAATCAGTATGCCAGTGAATCCAGACGCAGCCGTTTATGGAGTCGCATTGCTCTTGAGTATAGTCAGCGGATTTCTCTTCGGCGCGGTTCCCGTCAAGCAGGTGCTTCGCACCGATCCTTATCAGGTCATCAAGTCGGGATCCACCGGCTCGGTGGGGCGCCGGCTTACTGTCCGGGACCTGTTGCTCGGCGCACAGATCGCGATCTGCGCGGTGCTTGTCACCTCTTCCATGGTTGCCGTCCGCGGACGGGCTCACTCGCTGCACAGCAATTTCGGTTTTGACCCGCGCGACGCGATGCTCGTTGACATCGATTTGAATATGGCTGGTTATAAACCGGATCGCGTGCCCGCAATGCAAAAGCGTATGCTCGAAGCCATGGCCTCGATTTCTGGCGTAAAGTCCGTAGGCTTGGTCAACCAACCTCCATTACAACCCGCCTGTTGCAGCGAGGCAAATATCTTTAACGACAAAACAGCCGATCTCAGGCCAACCAATGCCGCAGCTCACGTGATTATGTTCAGCATCTCTCCCGAATATCTCCAGGCGGCGGGCACGCCTTTATTGTCCGGCAGAGACCTGACATGGCACGACGACAAGAATGCGCCGCGCGTCGCCGTGGTGAACCGGCTATTTGCTAGCAGAATGTTCGGCTCCGCCACAAACGCGCTCGGCGGATATTACAAACTGGACGACGCGCATCCAGGTGGTGGGTATCGTCGAAGACGGGTTCACCCCAGTAATCTGGTTCCAACATGGTTCCAACGAAGGGCCGCTAAACCGGCGTTTTTTCGGTATAAGCGGCGCCGATTCAACGGTTTTGAGGTTTGTTAACAGCCGAATGCTCTACCGTTGAGCTACCGGGGATCATCCCCATTCTGTGATAGTTGCAGCTGGTTTTCAAGCGACAGCTCTGATCCATTTACAGGAGAGAGCGCCTTTGAAATCACACCGGGGCGCAAATCAGAATAGCCAGAAGGACAGATGAGTGTTCGGTTGGCTATTGAAAGTCGAGAGTGTCTAAACCACTAAACCATGCACGGCGCGCAACAAGAATGCAGCTATTGGTGGGACGACTCCCCGTCTCAGACGCGCGAGTCGTCACCAAGGGAGATCCCCCGAGCGAATGAGAACTGATCCATCCAATTCGGTGTCGCCAGCAAGATATCTCCGCCGCATCTCCTGCTCGATGGGCTGGCGGTTCGCTCTGAATACTTCGAGTTTGTGCTTCCCTTCTCCATGCAAGTGATCGTCCAGGGCTTCATTGGTGATCGCGCATCGCACCACCGCTTCGCCATCTTGCCCGTAGAAAAGAACCATGTCCCGCCCGAATACCGAACTCTCCATGGGCGCGGGAAACGTCAGCTCGTGCCGCTCCAGGCGCCATTGCACGCGGCGGACGATAAACGTTGTGAACGGATGGATGTCCATCTCGATGCTGGCACGGTCCAGCACGCTTAGATAGGCCTTGCGATCCACGACGCGAATTACCGTCCAAGGATAGCCGCCCGAAGCCAGCATGACATTCATAAGGAAACGCGCCATGCGGCCGTTTCCGTCCGGGTACGGGTGTACATAGCCGAAAAGCCAGTGTCCCAACACCGCGCGCACCGAAGGCTCGGGTTCCTTTTCCAGAAGATCGAAGAACGCAGGCATGGCGTCGCGAACCGCCTCCCACCTCGGCGGAACGTAGCGCGACCCGCGCAGATACACAGGTATGTTCCTGTAGCCGGCCAATGATCCCGGTTCAAGCAAGCCGGCTGTAACGCAGGGCTGGAACATTTCGCGATACCAGTTGTTATGCGCAGTGCGCGCGAGCGCGGCAGGGTTCTCACCGGCGATCACTTTCTCTACTTCCTTTTTCACGAGCTGAAACGCTTGCCAGTATCCCCGCGCCGCGAGGGCATCGCGATTTCTGCGATCACCAGCGTCATGCTCGGGGTCCCAGCCGCCCTGCCGCACTCTCTCAACCAGGGCAGGCGTGACTGAGTAGCCTTCAATGGACAGCGAGTGGTAGGCATCGGTTCGATAGATGTCGTCGACGAAGCGCAGATACGCTTCTTTGTCTGCTGGAAGTCCGGGCGCTTTCGGGAACGCCGCGAGAACTTTGCCGCGCATCGATTTCCAGAGCATTTCGACTCGGCTCACGATCGAAGCGGCAGGACAGCTCTGGATGTGGACTATCTGTCCAGCTTCGAATGGACTGCTCTCCCGCACATCGTATCCGGCGCCCTTCATGGCGCGGAGAATCTCGTCCGCGAGTTCGCCGCGCCCGGTTTGGCGGAAGGCTTTGGCAAGATAACCGGCTTTCGCGGAGTGACCTCCGTTCAGGAGAAGCCGAAGCAGGTCCGAGGCATCAGCGAGGCACGCCATCACCACTTGCGCCTCGAGCGGATACAACTGAAAAAATGATTCCGGCACACGCGTCAACGCCGCCGCCGGCGTAAACAGACGCAATCCGTCCCTCACCGTGAGAGCGGTAGGGGCGGGCATCTCCGCAACTTTCAGATCGTAAAGCGTCGTCCCGAACAATAGATTGATATCGTTATTCGTCGCTTTCGGACTGTGCACAACCAGTTGATCCGGGATCACCGTTCTCTCGCCGTGCAAAAAAAGGGACTGCTCCGGCGACAGGTGCCATTGTTCGCCAAAGCGTTCGTCGCAGTAACGTGCGCAGAATTCCCAGAACGACGCATGCCAAGGGGTGCTCTCTCCGGCTTGAGCGTCCGGGCTTGAAGAAATCAACCAACCCTTCATGACTTCTTGCAGGAAGCCGTTCTCCACCAGGCGCTCGCGGTGAACTCGGCTCAGGTCGTCGGAACGAAACACACGTCGGTTGCCTTCCTGGAGCGCCTTGAGTTCGTCAAGGGATTCGGCCAGTTTTTCGTTTGGCGAGGGCATGAAAGCCTCCCAACCCTCATGGGTCATTACAAGTCTATTGTGACACGCAAATACAGAACGAGTGATCGGCATCATCCCGGAATCATGATCGCCATCATCCCGGAACGGGTGATCGGCATGCCCCGGAACACTGATCGGCATCGTCCGGAATCCCTAATCTGGCAGCGTATTTTCGAGAAAGTTCAAATTCGTAATCTGAATTTGCACCTGCCGGCGGTTAGAGGCAGAATCGGATTGCGAATCATGCGGAGGAACTCTAGAGGATGCAACTTGGTTTATAAGTTCTTGTCCACTTTTCCAATTCAAATTTGTTTGCTGTTTGGCTTGATTCTCTGCACTTATCAGGCGGGAAAACGAGGAATTGGTAATTGGTATTTCCGGCAGGCGTCGCCGGCTTCGATTCAAGCCGCAATAAAGTGGGACGGCGATAATCCGGAGTATTACGACGCCCTGGGGACCGTCACCCATTTCTACGCGGCCACCCCGAATTTGGACGAGAGTGTCAAACTTTTCGATAGCGCCACAGAGTTAAGTCCACTTGATGCACACTACTGGAGTGATCTGGGGGCAGCGTACGACTGGGCCGGACAAACCAAGGAAGCTGCGAGCGCATTCCGGCAAGCTCTCCGGCTCTTCCCCAAGTCCCCGGAAATCAACTGGAGATTCGCCAATTTTGCCTTTCGGACGCATAGAATTCCAGAGGCGCTGCACGCCCTTCAGGTTGTGCTCGCGGGAAATGAACCCGCACGCCGAGATGTGTTCCGTCTCACGGCAAATGCGACGCAGGACCACGGCGCGATTTTGCAGGTGCTTCCTCCTCAATCTTCCGTATTCTTTGATTATCTCAATTTTGAAATGGAAGCCGGAAACGTGTCGGCCGCGGAACAAGCCTGGCTTCGCCTCCTCCAGTTAAGATTGCCATTTGATCTCCGCCAGGTATTTCCTTATCTCGACGCGCTCATCCAGCACCACGAGTCCGACCGCCTGGTGGCTGCGTGGTCTGCTCTTGCCGAGCGCTTCCCGGAGCAAATTGGCCCGCTTATCGACAAGCCCAATTTAGTGACAAATGGGGGTTTTGAACGCGACCTTCTCGGCGGCGGAATGGATTGGCGCGTTGTTCCTATCGAAGGGGCCGTAGCAAGCCTGGATTCCCACGGTGCTTTCGCGGGAAATCGCTCCCTCCGCATCGATTTCAATGGAAAGCGGAACCTCGACTACGGGCACGTATTCCAATATGTGGCCGTCCAGCCGAACACGCCGTACCGGTTTACCTGTGCTACGCGCTTGAGCGGAATTACCACAGACAGTGGGCCGAGGTTTCAGGTGTTTGATGCATTCAATATGCAGAATCTGTTCCTGTCGACTGAAAACAGGGTGGGCACTTCCGATTGGTCCGCGCAACAACTTGAATTCAAGACCCAGGCCGATACGCGCTTACTGATGATCAGGGTCGCGCGCCCCCCGAGTGAGAAGCTGGATAACCAGATCAGCGGGACGGTCTGGATCGATCAAATCAGCCTCACCCCGGAAAACTAGTCAATCTAGCATCGGATTCCGACGATGCACCTAAGCCCAGGACGCCGCATTCCCCTCACTGCAGGGTTTTACCCTATTGAAGAGGCCCTTGGGGTGAACCTATCATTCATGTGATTGATGGCAGGTCATTCGCAAGATTCCTGACCCGCGGATGCAGGGCATGCCGGGCATACTACATTTCGCGCGAAAGTCTCTCGAGATCGCCGAACGTCGCACTCAGACTCGCACGCTCGTCACCCCGCCCATTTACGCCAACATAGAAAATTTAAATGGGGGACTCGTCTACAACATGAGTGAAGACGGGTTAGCCCTCTCTGCCGCCCTGAAACTGGGTGGCGAGGGCCCCCTGGATATGCAGATTCACTTACCAGACTCCGGAGGCCCGGTCGAAGCCACGGGGCAAATCGCCTGGAAAAGTGAATCAGGAAGAACGGTCGGCATTAGATTCGTCGCCCTCGCCGAAGAGACTCGCCTACGGATCAGGTCTTGGCTTGCCTCGGAAAGCTCGCTAGGCGCGCCTCAATCTGAGGAAGAGAAGTTCCCACAGCAGGGGCCACGCCAAGCAAGGGTGGCGCCAAAAACTGCACTGTTCCCATTGCCGGATCCTATGGAGTCCGGCGACGGCGCGGAGCATCTCTCACCTGAACAGGCCAATTCGGCAGATTCTTCGGTTCTTAATGACGAGCCGTTGCGAGTTGTTGCACAGCCTACTTGCCAACCAACGGAAATCGCCTCCGAGAGCTTGGTCGACGAAGACAGCTCCCCACAGCCTCTCGAACGCCGGGCCTTTCCACGGTGGACGATTAGGCCGTTCCGCTATATCGAGCTGGGGCAAGACAATGGCGGCGTCCTTCTAAATATCAGTGAAAGCGGTCTTGCTGTTACCTCGGCCAGAATTCTTGCCGAGGATCACCTCTCGAACATAGGGATTCAATTCGCGGAGTTGCGGGATTGGATAAATGTAAGCGGGCAGATCGCGTGGATCAGCGAATCAAGAAAAAAGGCTGGGATTCGGTTCGTCAACTTGACGGAGGAGGCGCGCGGGATAATCGCCAGTCAGATCTCTCTAGAACAGTCGCGGGCTGAAGATCACGTGCAAAGTGTTATAACTCCTCCCGATGCTGCTGCGATCCGCGCGGATATACCGAAGATTCCCAGGCTCGAGATCCTCAAGCCTGTAGATACCCCCTCCGGCATACCCCTTCAAGAGCAATGGCGAGCTGCGGTTCCCTCAAGTCTCTCTTTGCCCAGCGTGCCCGGCGACATACTACCAGCCGCAAAAGTTGTGGCGCCCCGCCAAATCTGGAAGAGAAGCCAATCCAAGCCCAAGCCAAGACTTACATATCGTCCTGAGGTTTCAAGAGCAGCATCCGAACAGTTGAGGCGTCTCGCCGCCGTTCTCGTATTGGCGGCGGTGGTGGGGTTGGCAATAAGATGGGTTGCTGAGTCACCTTCGGTTCGGCATGAAGTGATTGGATTCATCGCGGAGAATACAAAGGTCTTAAATAAACCCGCCGGGTCGAAAGTAGCCCTTCCTGAAAATAAAGCTACCGACGCTCCCTTACTTCAATTAAACAATCGCGGCTCGCAAGCCGTTGAGTTCCAGCCAACTCCAAGCGACCACAATGTGAACGGTTCAGAAGCACCGTTGGCACCTATGCATCCTCAAGTACGCAGCCGAGAGCGTTCTATTGTAGGGCCCCTAGTCAATCCGTGGTCAGTTCCCCTGTCCAACCAGCACAAATCATCGCCACCCCGGCGCCAAGCCCATCCGCAAGTGGTCCCAGTGCAACGGCGTCAGCTGAGGTGGTGAAGGAGAAAGAACTCTCTCCGCCCCCGAAGCAACCAGTTGTTCCCGTGACTCCGACGTGGTCGGTCTCGGTCAGCACCGATCCCTATCCTTCGATCCGCATTCCACCGGACATCAGTTCGCAGAAAGCATCGCGTGGCAGCAGCCTGCAGATCGGCCGCGCGACCTCGCGCGTTGAGCCAGTCTACCCTGAAGAAGCTAAGCGGCAGGGTGTCGAAGGAACCGTAAAGTTACATGTTGTTGTCGGTAGGGATGGAACCGTGCAAAGCGCCGAGCCAATAAGCGGCCCAACTCTGCTGGCGAAGGCGGCTTCCAGCGCGATTCGCGAATGGCATTACGCGCAAACCTTGCTCGCTGGGCAACCGGTAGAGACAGAGCAAGACGTCGTAGTCAACTTCAGGTTGGCAAATCCTTCTATCTCCAAAAACTAATTGGATCTGAAACGCAGCGGTAGACCTCTCATGGTGAAGCTGGACTGACGGGCTGCTTTCCGCCCCCGTGCGCTAGCGCCGCCGCCGCTCCGGCTGCTCCCGCAGCCGCCAGCCCCAGATAACCCCAACCTGTATAGCCGCCCTTGGACTGTCGGGCTCCAGAAGTTGACTTAGCTGAGTTGGCAGGCGTAAGGGCCTGCTGCACTACTGGAAACAATTCTCCGTTCGGCGCAACGCTTAGGGCCTGACCTACCTGAAGAAACTGGCCCGAGGTTCCCTGCAGATTCAAGACCCCAATGGCCCCATCCGAACATGTAACAAGATAAGAACCATCCGGAGCCCTGTCGATCGAGGCCAAAGCTATGTGTTCTTTGGTCGAGGGAACCAGCACATCATTTCCGATCCGCAGCGTGAACCCATTTGGCCCGCTGATGGAATTCATCACTACGGCTCCGGCCTCCAACTCAGCGGTATATTCATACTTGCCGGCAAAGAGCACTTGACTGCGCGGAGAGAGTTTAAGCGAGCCCTTTCCGCTCATGTTAAAGGTCGCGGAGCCATTCACGCCGACTCGCACTCTGTCGCCAGAAAAAATCGTTATTTCGACGGGGGCGGGAGAATCGTTCACATACACTTCGCCGATGTTGGTCAGCGAGCCCAACGGTTCTCTCTCTTTTGCCTGCGGCGCTGCCTGGGCGCAGCTCAGGGTAGGGAAAAGCAAAAGCAGTGCAGCAAGGATCTGCCACGGTGCAAGAGCAGCGAAGCGATTCCACATCTGCTTCGTAACAGCACGCGGTGTTGTTGTCAAAATTACAGGCATCTGGCCGACCGACGTGAGGACGAGGAGGGCTGACAAACATTACGTAGCACCTCCGGGATTCCTTGTCGATAGGGGGAATACCGGGGTTTACGGCTCCATGAAAGCCCCTCGGACCGTCCAACTCGAAGGGCCTTCCAATTATGGGCTGGACCCTAGGACTCTAGGGTTTTCACCTGAGTTCGATTAGAGGCTGGACCGTATCGACTGATTCTCATCGAATCTCTACGCTTAACCCAGCTGCTGCGCTGCTGCGAAGTATTAGCTTCCATTGTCAGACTACTAAGGCAGCGCCGTAGTGGTCACTCCAGTAAGTCATGTGTCCGAGGTGGCCCGTCTCATGCCCGGTGAGCTTTTCGACCCGCAAACGCGAGCCTTTGGCCAACGTGACTCGTTAGCCGGACGTGCGGTTCGCCAGCGGAG
>MNEA01000141.1 GCA_001917435.1 Acidobacteria bacterium 13_2_20CM_2_57_6 | reverse complement strand
AAATTTCCTCCTGAAGGACAAGTTCATAAGGGTCTATGACTGAACAGCCCCACGGAGCGAACCGTCTCGGGTATTGGATACCGGCCATCGTCGTTGGGATCATGATTTCGGGCTTTTCGACGCATTACTTTAGCGATGAGCACACCAGCCGAATCCTCATTCCTGCCTTGCATTGGCTCTTTCCGTCAGCAACGCCCCGGATGCTCCACCTCATGCACCTGGGTATTCGCAAACTGGCTCACATCGTCGAGTTCGGCGCGTTCAGTGTCACCGTGTTCCGCAGCGTGCGCGCTGGACGGAGCGGATGGCGCTGGAACTGGGCTCTTACCACTTTAGTCGTCGCGGTCGCTTATGCCAGCCTCGACGAATGGCATCAATCTTTCGTCCCGCTGCGTCAGGCGACGCCACGCGATGTAGCCATCGACACTTTTGGCGCGTTGTTGGCCCAAGGGATGGTTTGGTGGTATGCGACGAGGAAATGGCCCCTCGTGGGGCTGCCGCAGACCCAAGCAGGTCTGGAAGGGCTTCAAAGCAGAGAGACGGGCAAGCCGTACGTTTTCGAGGATTAAGGAATAGCCGCTGATATCTCGTTAGAATAGGTGCTCTCGACGCCGTTAGCGTCAACGGCGGTGGTCACATAATAGTAGGTCGTACCGCTCTGGATGGTTGAATCGGTGTAAGCCAGCACGCTGACCAGCGAAGAGTTCAACCTCGCATACCCGCCGCCGCTCACGGTGCTGCGATAGATGTTATACCCGGACACCGTCGAGGCGCTCGCGTTCCAGGAAAGCGCTACGGAATGCGCCTGCTGAGCCGTGGCCGTGAAATTCACACTGCTGACACTGGCTCCGTTAACCGTCACACTCTGCGCAGTGGGAGTGAAAGCGTAACCCGTCTGACTGGGAGTAACGGCGTAGGCCCCGTTGCTCAATCCCGCGAAGGTGTAATTCCCCGAACTGTCAGCGGTTTTTGTGGCAGTGGTGACTCCGCTGAGCGTCACGGTCGCCCCGCTCCCGCCCGCTACTGGAGTAATGGTTCCGGAAATGCTGTACGTTTGCGGAGGTGGTGAAGTACTGGCTGTAGTTGCTGTGACCACACCAGAACAGCCCCAAACGAAGGCCATCGCAGCGAGCATGCATACTAGCAAAAGTGCTGGCCGCGCGCGAAATCCCAGATTTCGGACAGATTCTCCCAATCGTATCCTCAACAGTCGAAGCCCCACGCTTCAGCGAGGTCCGTACTATACTGAAGAAAAGAGTACAATTCCGGTGCATTTAGAAACACTGATAGGAAGTCCAATTTAGGTACAGGTGGTAGACCTGTACGTCAGGGTTAGCAAGCAGGTCAGGTCTCTGGCCTCGTGAAACCAGTGGATATCCGTCCGATTTTCAGTCTTTACTTTGCCCGCCCGTCAAAAACCATTCTCCTCCCGACCGTTCGAGCTATACTTCAGTGTCCCTACGGGATGACCGCGGGCACTTCATTCGAAAAGGCGCTTTCGTTGTTGCTAGCGTCTACTGCCGTCGTCACGTAATAGTAAGTCGTCCCACTCTGTACGGTCGTATCTGTGAAGCCGAGTCCGGAGTCCAGGGAAGTATTGACCTTCACATACGAACTCCCACTCACGGTGCTTCGGTACACGTTGTAGCCGGACACCACCGATGTGCTTCCATTCCAGCTGAGCGTCACGGAATGCTGCACCGGAGCCACGCCCGTTCCGGAAAGGGTCACGGATGCCGGTGAGCCGCTTGCGTTACTCACAATCGAAATGCTTCCGCTCACACTTCCGGCAGCCAAGGGACTGAACTGGGCAACCAGAATCAGATTCTGGGAAGGA
Organism: Acidobacteria bacterium 13_2_20CM_2_57_6; assembly: GCA_001917435.1. Lineage (GTDB taxonomy): Bacteria > Acidobacteriota > Terriglobia > Acidiferrales > UBA7541 > Acidiferrum. Next base: position 29,430 of record MNEA01000141.1, on the reverse strand, counting down.
GTAAGCGTCACTGGCGTACTTCCACCGGTCAATGAGTAGCCCGTCCCGCTGACACTGATCTGGGAGATCGTAATGTTGGCATTCCCGGTATTCGTAATCGTCACGTTCTCTGAAGCTGAGGACGTACCCGTTGTTACGTTGCCGAAGCTCAGGCTCGTCGGAGTCATGTTGAGCGTAAGGGTGGCTGCGACCCCTGTACCGCTTAGACCGATGGAAGTCGGCGAACCGGGCGCGTTGCTCACCATCGAGAGGTTGCCGGATACGGCACCGGCAGTCGTCGGTCGGAAGGCCACTGTAATTGTGGTTTGCTGCCCCGCGGCGACATTCAAGGGCAGTGAAAATCCGCTGACGCTGAAAACGGAAACGGTTGGATTCACCTGGGTAATGGTCAGAGCGGCCGTGCCCGTGTTGCGGATGATCAAGGCTTGGGACAAATTGGTACCGACCACGTCATTTCCAAAGTTGATAGAGGTAGGGTTCACCTGAATAGCCGGCGTCGGTGCCGCATTCACGGTCAGCGTCGCCGCCGCGCTCGTCACCGTACCTGCTGTGTTCGTTACGACCACATCGAACGTCGACCCGCTATCCGTTGTCGTCGTCACCTGCGTCGTGTAGCTCGCCGAAGTAGCTCCCGCAATGTTTACTCCGCTCTTTTGCCACTGGTAACTGAGGGGCGCTGTTCCTCCCGCCACCACTGTGAACGTCGCGGTCTGTCCTGCCGTCACCGTCTGATTCGCCGGTGGCGTCGTGATTGTTGGCGCCACCGCCGCAGCAGTCACGGTCAGCGTCGCTGCCGCGCTCGTCACTGTCCCTGCTGTGTTCGCCACTACCACACGGAACGTTGATCCGCTATCCGCTGTCGTCGTTGCCGGCGTCGTGTAGCTCGCTGAAGTCGCTCCCGTGAGGTTCGCCCCATTCTTCTGCCACTGGTAAGTCAATGGTGCGGCTCCGGCTGCCACCACTGTGAACGTCGCGGTCTGCCCTGCCGTCACCGTCTGATTCGCTGGCTGCGTCGTGATTGTTGGCGCGACCGCCGCAGCAGTCACGGTCAGCGTCGCTGCCGCACTCGTCACCGTACCTGCTGTGTTCGTTACCACGACAGCGAATGCCGATCCGCTATCCGCCGTCGTCGTTATCGGCGTTGTGTAGCTCGCTGAAGTCGCTCCCGTGATGTTCGCCCCGTTCTTCTGCCATTGGTAACTCAATGGTGCGGTTCCGCCCGCCACCACTGTGAACGTTGCTGTCTGCCCTGCCGCCACCGTCTGATTCGCTGGCGGTGTCGTGATCGTCGGCGCTACGGTCGCTCCATTCGCTGTGAAGTTCATTCCCGCAACGTTGGCCCCGTTGACCGTCATACTCTGGCTGCTGGGCGTAAACGTAAAACCTGCGTGACTCGGAACAATCGTGTACGTCCCGTTCGCTAATCCTGTAAATGTGTAATTCCCCGCGCTGTCTGCCGTCGCCGTGGCGCTGGCCGCCCCGCTTAACGTCAGCGTCGCTCCGCTCCCTCCCGCCAGAGGACTAATTGTGCCCGCAATACTGAAACTGGTTGGATTTCCCGTGCTATTGGCGCTGCTGACCATACCTGAGCAGCCGCTCAGAAGGAGCACGGCGGCCATTGCCAGGACGGCTAGCCACGTGCCGTGCCGTCCCCCATTTCTGACATTCCGGAGCGATACTTCCGTTCGCTCGCGAGCCTCTACTTGCCCAACCCTCATTTGTACGTTCTCCCCCCAACTTCTTTACCTTGGGGAGAGTACGACTAACCGAGTACTAGTAATACTGGTGAGTGGTTCAAAAAAGGTTCAGCTAGTAATACTGGCCTCGGGACCTGTACTTTACCCGTCCCGACGTAGGCCCTTATTCCAGCAATCGACCTTCGGCCGGAGGGCATTTCCCGAGAGGAACCTCAGAATCGTCAAAACGCTGGGAAAAATGGACATTCAGCTGATCCCCGGCGGGTAGACAGTCCAAGCGGGCGGTAAACGCAGGACTCTTGGCGGAGGAAGGCTCGGATGACGGGAAATGCAAGGCCTCAGCGGTCTGGTCTCAGGTCCTCGATGAGCGAGCGGAGCTCAAACCTGCGTCACGGATCTTGTAGATCAGTGCTCGGTAGCTGATTCTCAGCGATTGCGCCGCCTTGCGTTGATTCCACTGATTGGCTTCCAGAGCTTCTAGGATGGCGTTTCGCTCCATTTCACGGATGGCTTCTTTTGCGATATGCTTTAGCCCGCGAGGGCGAATTTCCTGGTTCGCTTCTTGCTTGGTGGCAGAGCGCGTCCGCCACGTCGCGGGCGCAAGCACGGCTTCCTCCGTCCCTACCAGTACGTATCGCGTGACCATGTTCGACAATTCGCGCACGTTTCCGGGCCAGTCCAGATTCTTCAGGTAGCGCACGAAATCCGTTGGCAGCGGGGCGGATTCTTTTCCGAACTGTTTCTCCGATTGCACCCGCAAATATTCGGCTAACTCCGGAATATCCTCTTTGCGTTCGCGGAGTGGGGGCAAGTGCAGTTGAACGACATTGACGCGATAGAACAAATCGGCGCGGAATCTCCCGGCCGAAATTTCCTCCTCCAGATTCTTATTGGTTGCGCAGATCAGCCGCGTGTCGATGGTCTTCTCGGTTTCCCCGCCAATGCGCGAAAAACATCCATCCTGCAGAAAGTGCAAAAGCTTGCTCTGCAGGCTGACATCCAGGTCTGAGATCTCATCGAGGAAAAGGGTACCCTTGTCGGCTTGCTCAATCCTTCCAGGCTTAGCGGTTTGCGCGTTTGTAAAAGCTCCCCTTTCGTAGCCAAATAATTCGCTCTCGAGCAATGGTCCAGGAATGGCTGCGCAGTTGACCTTGATAAACTGCCCGTTCCGATAAGCCGAATGCTCATGGATCCAGCGGGCCAGAGATTCCTTACCGGTTCCTCCATCACCGTACAAGAGCACCGGGATGTTCGACCGAGAGATCTTCTCCGCCTTGTGGCGAACTTCGGCCATCCTTCTGGACTTGCCAAAGAGGATCTCATCCGGAGGTAGCTGCGCCCTCGACCCCACAGTCGTACTCTTTCCTCGCGTTTTCCCCATCATGGACATACCATCTGCGCCTCCATCAATGCACATGCCAGACCAAGCGGAGTAGGGACTGCACCACCACGTCGGAACGCCCGAAATGGAGAAAAATGCTGTAAGTCGTTTTTTACTAGGCACTTACAATAGGGCGGAAAGGAGTCGCTCGGGAGGCTCCTTGCGCCTGCCGTTTCCGTGGCTCATTGTTATGTGAAAAAAACTGCCAAAAGGCGGGGAAGGACTTCCCGAAGTGGGCTGTTTGGCGCCGAGGGGAGCCTAAGAGTCCCGCACCGCAGCACCGCCAGACTGCTTTCTGGCATCCTATCGCTGCGGAAAGATGAAGGATTCTAGTAGATCTGCGCGCGCCTTCTCATCCGATGCTACCACGCGCAAAATATCGCTGACCGAAAGCATCCCGCGAAATGCCTGACGTTCATCGAGCACGATCAGATGAAAGATGGTGTTCTGCTCCATCAGCCTAAGGCAGTCGTCCACGGTCAAGTCCTGGGTCACGGTGACCAGTTCGCGGGTCATGATATCCGAAGCCTTCATCCAAGCGGGACACTTGTTCTCTGCGGCGACCTTGTCCGAAATGTCGCTATGCGAGATCACCCCCACCAATTTGCCGCTGCCGTCCACCACCCCGACCGAGCGCACTTGCTTCTCACGCAGGTATTGCGCCGCTTGATGCACGCTCATCTCTTCGGTGATGGAGAAGACTTCCTTGCGGGACCCGATTAGATCCGACACTTTCATGGGACCCTCCTGTGGAACATTCTGGCCGGATGGTAAGCCTATTTTCCCTGGACCTGCAAGTTGAATTCCAAAACAAGGTGGCGGGAACACGAACAGGCCTTGACGGAAAAAGTCGGGTAGGTTCTTCAGTCTTCTCCGCGCATAATATCGTAGCGCTCGATCACCGCGGCCACGCCCATGCGCGAATGGCCATCTTCGATTCTGCGCTCCACTCGAATCACCTTGCCGAGGGCCCTCACAAACACGTCTGAGCTACGCGTTATTTCCGCTGGCAGTGTAAGCGTTATGTCCAGTTGCGAGCCGGATTCCAAATTGTCGTCAAGAACAAAATAAAGACCACGGGTAGAGATATCCAGGGTCTTGCCGCACTGCGAGTCTGTTTTCCGTTCTGGCATACGGATAATGATCGGCAAGGAAAGATCATAGCGTCGAGTCGAACGGCGTTCCGTCATTTCCCCCATCGCCAGAGCACTCCTCGCGGTCGACTTAATTTGGCCGATTCCCTTCTAGACTCGGGTGACCATCCGTTGTTAAGGCCAGCGCCCATTCCTTAGCGCTCGAAAAAAGCATCGAAAATCCTTCTCGCCTCAGCTCTAAAACACTACTTCGGCTATTCCTGCCGCGTTCCCACCGCGGAAGCCGGTTCATGGAGCGGCGCGGAAGCTGTTTTCCGCGTTCGCGGCGCATCCAGATTGAATTGCCTCATCTTATACAACAAGGCCTTGTAACTGATTCCCAGCATCTTGGCGGCGTCCTTCCGGCACCAGCGCGTCTTTTCGAGCGCGTCGGCGATGGCTTCCATTTCGGCTTCGTCCTTCAAACCGCGTACCAGCGCCTTCAGCCCTTGTTCTTTCGGAGCGGGGCGCTCTTCCCGCGGCGAAGTCCGCTGGCGGGCGGAGGACATTTCGACCAATTCGCGCAAGCTGCCTTCATCGTCTTCAAGAATGACGTAGCGCTTTATGAAATTCTCGAGCTCGCGCAGGTTGCCTGGCCACGGATAATTTACCGCCGCATCCAACAAATGTTTTGTGGGTCCCTGCGGTGTCTTTCCGAATTTCTCGCTGTACTTCGTAAGAAAATGGCGGAATAGCAATGGAATCTCAGCTGTCCGCTCACGGAGTGGCGGCACATTGATAGACAAAACATTCAACCGGTAATAGAGATCTTCGCGGAAGCGTCCCGTTTTCATCGCCTCGTGGACATCCACGTTGGTTGCCGCCAGAACGCGCACGTCGGTCTCCACCAGGTGCCGTCCGCCCAGCCGCGAATATTGGTGATCCTGAAGCACGTGCAGCAGTTTTGCCTGCAAGTGCGTGCTCATTTCCGCGATTTCATCCAGGAAGATTGTGCCCTTATTGGCCATCTCAAACTTTCCTGGCTTGCTGCGCACTGCGCCGGTAAAAGCGCCCTGCTCAAACCCGAAAAGTTCCGATTCCAGTAGTTCTCCAGGCAGCGCAGCGCAATTCACTTTCACGAACGGCTGATTGCGCCGCTTCGAGCGCAGGTGAATCATTCGCGAAACGACTTCTTTACCCACGCCACTCTCGCCGCAGATAAAAACAGGCACATCGACCGGCGCGATCTGCAATATCTGCTGGCGGATTCGAACCATTTGCGGACTAGCCGCCAGAAAGCTCAGATCCTCGGTCACCTGGTCACAGTAATCACGCAGCGCCTCATTCTCCGTGGCCAGTTGCTTCTTTTGCCGCGATTTCAGCATCGCCGCGTCCAGTTCCGACTTCTCGAAGGGCTTGGTCAAATAATCGTGCGCCCCGATGCGGATGGCTTCGACGACGGTTCCGACCTCGTTCGAGCATGACAGCATGATCACGTTGAGGCTGCGGTCCAACTCCATCAATTCTTTCAACGTTTCAATGCCATTCATTTCCGGCATCAGCACATCCAGAATAATGAAGTCGGGCCGCTCCCCTTTATTCACCCTCGCAAGCGCCTCTTTCCCGGAACTGACGGCTTCTACTTCGAATCCGTCGACTTCCAGCAATGTCTGCAAGTACTTTCGAATGCTCGGTTCGTCATCCACTACAAGGATTTTTTCTTTCACGGCCATCGACTTTTTCCCTTTCGATCAACAAACTTCGAGTGTCAGCCCTGATCCATCGGCAACAAAAATGTAAATCTGCTTCCTGTCCGCGACTCGCTCTCCACCCATATCTTCCCGCGATGCGCTTGGATGAGCCGCTTCGCAATAGCCAGCCCCAAACCCATTCCCGAAGTGTTCCTGTCCACGCGAACAAAATCCTCAAAAATTTCCTGGTGATGCTCCGCCGCGATCCCTGGCCCCGAATCCGTCACGCTTACTTCCACGCTGTTCGGCCGGGGCAACCGGAATCTGCGGCGCTCTTCCACGGGAGCCAAAACCGCCACACGCCGTTCCCAGAAATGCGGCGCCGCTCGCAGCGTGACGCTTCCCCCGCGCGGCGTATGCTTCAACGCGTTATCGAGCAGATTCGCCGCTGCCTGCTGCACCTTTTGATAGTCGAACCGGAATGTCGGAATTGACGGGTCAAAGCTTGCGTCCAGCCTGACGCTCTTGCGTTGAAACGCTTCCACCCATCGTTTGGAAAGCTCGTCGAGACAATCTCGAAGATCGTTCTCCCGGAGCTGCAGCACCAGTTTCCCGCTCTCTAGGGCAGAATAGTTCAAGAACATGGACACCAGACGCACCAGGCGTTCGCAACTGTCCTTGGACTCTTCCAAAATGTCCCGTTGCTTGTCCGTCAACCGGCCGAGAGAACCCGCAAGGAGAAGGTCGTAATAACCCTTGATAACCGCGAGAGGCGTTTTCAATTCGTGCGCAGCTGAAGCCAGGAACACGGTCTTCTGCCGGTTCACTTCTTGCAATTTCAGGTAGGCCGCCAGCAAATTCCGGTAGGTGATTTCGCGTTCCTGCAGGAGCTCTTGCACGGTAATCTGCGTCGCAGGATCCGGTCCTGACGGTGTCTCTGTGGTGTTCTCAATTTCCACCACCAGCCAATCCGGCTCCGGCATCCACCGGACCCGCGCTCCGGATTTCGCTCCTCCGATTTGGATCGGATGCTCTAAGTCGTGCTCTCCCTTTTCGAATTCGTCGAAGATTTTCCGCGCGTCTGTCTTCAAGAGATCCTTAAATAGATTTAACCCTGGAGTTGTTGGGTGTCCATGCGACTCAAGGAATTGCTTTGCGCGTGTGTTGATAAGTAGCAAATTGCCGTTTCGCTCGGCTACCATCAGCGGTTTTTCTATGGTGTCCAGCAGACCACGAACGAAACCAAGAGGCAGAACGGCCCGGTTCCCTTCTTCTGTCATCGGCGGGATAGCAACCCGTCCAGCCATGAATCCGATCCGCCCCTCGTAAAGAAGTGGTAAAAATTTTCCCTAGGGGGCATCGTTACAGAGGGGCTCCCAAGAGTCAATGGTAAAAGCGTTCCATTTGCACAATTGAGGAAAGGAAGTGGATTTCTCTGGCATTGCCCTGGTATGAAGAAATTGTTTTTGCCGATGCCCACCCACAACTGGCTTATAACACACGACTTGCTCGAGTTCTCAGTTCCGTCCTCTGGCAAGCAAGGTGCATGTATCCGTACTAGTTCCTCGGTACCAAGGCAGAGACGCCACTTGAAAATCGATATTCTCAAGAAAGGGCAGTTCGTGGAATCTTCGTCAACCCGGCGCTCGCCGCGCATTCGTCTACAGGTCCCCGTCTTCCTGAGAGGAACAGATGTATCTGGCGCTGAATTCATCGAACTCACCAAAACACTCAATATCAGCGCTACTGGCGCTTGTATCGCCTCTGCTCACATTCTTAGGCCCGATCAAACAGTTCATTTAACGATCCCCGCTCCGTCTCCGGCCTCTTCGAGCTTAGTGCCCAGTGAGACTCCGCCGATCGTAGCCAAGGTCTTGCGTCAGCAATCGGCTGGGGAAATGCGTCTCTTCGGCTTGGAATTCCTTCGGCCTCTTGAGTAGTCTGAGCCATCTAGGTAGTTCCCTGCTTCGCCTGCCTTAGATGAGGGTAATTTTGTTACCGACCGCATTATGCGCACCCTACGCTTTTTCGTGATTATGTGTTGCTTTTGTAATAGGATACACCCGAAATTTGAGAGGTATGATTCCCTGATGGCGCTGGCCTAGGTCCAGTACGAATGGACTCTTGGTTGCTCCACTCAGATACGAGAAACTATAATCGCTTTCCCCATACCCCGCGGGGATAGGCAGAGGTTAGGTCTATACCGGATATGCCCAGCCCCGGCGTCCCTGCGCCCCCGCGCTTGCCGATTGAGGATTCCTATTTTGAGCTGTTAGCGGACACGCTCGAAAGCCTCGACCTGCCCGCGCGCGGTCAATTCCTTCAGCGATATTTCCGCGCGATCGCGCATCTCGATCTTCACGAATCCCAAAGTGTGCAGATATGGGAGGAGATGCTCGCGCGTCGCCGCGAGCTCACCGGTCTCCTGGGTCGTCAGGTTTCTCTGAAAACTGCTCTCACGGACGTTCTGTCGTCTTCTGGTTTTCTTCGTGTTCCCATCCTCATCGAGTATGACGATCTCAAGAGGCTGGAACTGAGTGCCGTAACCGATCCCTTGACGGGACTTCACAACCGGCGGCTCTTCGCCGAAACTTTCGAAAAAGAACTGAATCGCGCGCGGCGCTATATCCAGCCGCTGGGATTAGTCACTCTCGACCTGCACCGCTTCAAGGAAGTAAATGACAAGCACGGCCATCCGCGTGGTGATGACGTTTTGCGCGCGGCTGCGGCTACCTTGAAAAAGGCCCTGCGTACTTCCGACTCAGCGTTCCGCATCGGTGGCGACGAGTTCGCTTTATTGCTCCCGCAAACGGATTCCCCTCAGGCGCTCGCATTGTGCCGTCGCGTCGAAACGGTATTTGCCGAGACGCTCCAGCCGCTGCAGCTTGCCGTTACTGTAGCCATGGACCACGGCGTCGCAATTTTTCCTCAGGATGCCGAACAGGCGGATCAGTTGATTCGTATCGCTGATGAGCGCCTCTATCGCCTGAAACATGCCAACCACACCAAAACCAACAATGGCTCGACCTTGAAAGAGGCTAGCCCTCCTGCTCAATTGCCGGCAGCGCCAGCTCCCGAGCGGGCAGCTCCAACAGCGCAGCCCATTTCGATCGAAACCGGGCGCGCCACTGAAAAAGCGGAATCGACCACCGCTGAGAGCGTCACCGCCCCATTCGCAACGGCCTCCGCGGACGTGGTGTCACCCCCTTCTCGTGTCTTTGCGGTCCAGCGGAAGGCCGAGCGCGTTTCCATGACCGGTACCAATGCTTACGCTGTTTTTGGCGAACAGGGCACCCGGCGCGCCCGCGTCCTGGATCTTGGATTTGGCGGCGTCGCAATGGAACTGGATTCCGCCGAGGATCTTCCGGAGAATCTTCTTGCGGTGTTGCACGTGCCCATCCTCCCGCCTGTGCGCGTCAATCTGAAGCCCGTCTGGAAACAACAGACCAGCGAGGGCAGTTTCCGCGTCGGGTGCTCCTTTGTTTCCTGAGTTTCTCCGTAAACTCTACTGACTGCTTCAGCTCGTCCGCCAAAAATCCATACCTCATCGGCTTCCTCCTTGTCCGTCTGCTACAATTCCGCCGCATCTCTCCACTCGGAAAGGATTCGCCATGCCCGAACCTAAGGCCAGCCGTCCCCATTGGCCCGATGCTCTGCAAAATCCCTCCAATGACCCGAGCGGTCTAAAACCCTGGCCCTGGGCTCTCGAGCATCTCGAAAAATCACACAACTATTGGATCGCCACCACGCGGCCTGATGGCCGTCCTCATCTCATGATCGTCTGGGGTATTTGGTGGCGGGAAGCCTTCTGGTTCAGCACGGGCCCGCGCACTCGTAAGGCCAAAAACATCGCCGCTGACCCGCACGTTGTCATCGGCACGGAGAAAGCGGACGAAGCCGTCATCCTTGAAGGCACTGCCGAAGAAATCAAAGACCGTGCCGCCTGGAAGCAACTCGCGCAAATCTTTATGGTACAGGCAGATATCTGTAAGTATATAATACTTTCAGATACAGACCGCAAAAAAGGAGACCTGCAGTACCCTCATCCTAATGTCGTGCACCGGTTGCCTTCATGCTATTTGGTGGAATTTGACACTTCGCGTATGATTAAGAATTGCTTCGCGACCAAGCGACGCGGCGGTAGTCTCCCGACTCTGTTGGAGTGCCGTCGAGACCGGACGCGACAGAATGGAGCTTCATGAAACCCGGTATCCACCCCGACTATCATCCCGTTACGGTGCATTGTGCCTGCGGCCACACCTTCGAGACTCGCTCGACCATTAAAGGTGACATGCTGCGCGTGGAAATCTGCTCGAGCTGCCATCCGTTCTTCACCGGCAAGCAGAAGCTGGTTGACACCGCCGGCCGCGTCGAGCGCTTCACCAAGAAGTACGCCGACGCCGCAGCCAAATCCACCGCGGCAAAGAAGTAAAGCAAAGTCTGTGCAATCTTGGGTGGGACAGCCGTTCTTGGCTGTCCCTTATTTTTTCGGTCATGCCACGTCTTTCAATTCTTCTGCGAAATCTCCTCCTTTAAACTTTTATTTCAGCTTTCGACTTTCGACTTCCCTGTGCTCTCCTCCCGTGTACAATGAAGTTCCATCGTGGCTACGCAATCCCGCATGTTTGATGGCGCGCGCCCGGGCGAACTCGTCGAATCCGGCTCGCCGCGCGTAACTCTCCGCAACGCCTTCGCTCACCCTTTCGATTCCGCCATTGCCGCCGCCCGCACCTGCTACGCCCCGCGCCTGATCGGCCCCGAAGAGATCACCGACAAGCAGCGCCTCAACATCGGGGCCGCCACCTTCTACAGTGGCCATCACACCGTCTACCAGCACGCCCATTTCGAATTTGGCCTCGAAAATGTCAGCCGCCAATTCGTCTGGTCTTTTCTCCACGCACATCCCTTTTACAATTCCGAGCAGCAAAGCCAACGCTATGTCCGCCTCGACCGCGCCCAAGCCTACGTTCCTCCCACATCGCTCTTCTTCGACGAGAAAAGCAAAGAGCTCTACGAAGCCGCCATCGCGCGGGCCTGGAACTACTACCGTGAACTCTCCTCTCTTTTGATCGCCGACGCTCGCGCCATTCTCAATGACATCTGGCACATCGGCCCCATGTCCCACGCCAAGCGGCTCCAGAAAATCGAACGCTCCGCCGAGAAGCGCGCCATCGAAATCGCCCGCTATGTCTTGCCCGTCGCCGCTTTCACCACCATGGTGCACACCATCTCCGGCATCGTTCTTCATCGCCTCTGGCGCATGAGTTCCGCTTCAGATACGCCCAGCGAAGCGCGCGCCGTCATCGGCGACATGGTCGCGCACGTCAAGGAAATCGATGCCCAGTTTTTCGATCGTTTCGGGACAGAACCCCTTGAAGAACTACCTGAATGGAAGAACGCGATGGCCCAGCCATCGGCCGGCGAACCCTTCGCACGTGAATTCGACGCCAAGCTCGCCGGCAAGACTTCCCGCCTCGTGGACTATTCCCCCAACGCCATCCGCGTGATGGCGGAATCCTACCGCGGCGTCACTGGCCTGACCGAATCCCAATGCAATGACCTCGAAGCCGTCGATCGCCTGCTCAATCCCGCGCGTAACCTCTACCGCCTGGAGACGCTGAACGTCGGTGTCCACGCACCAATCATGCGCGCTCTCCAGCACGCCAACTACACCTTCGCCAAAAAAATCAGCCATACCGCGGACAGCCAGGACCAGCGCCATCGTATGGTTCCCGGCTCTCGCCCACTTCTTACTCTCACCGACACGCGCGAGCCCGATTACATCACGCCCATGCTCCTCAATGCCAATCCCCGCGCCAAGGAAGTCTACGACCGCGCTATGCACAACTCTTGGTCCGCAAAAAACACACTCCTCGATCGCGGCGTCCCCACCGAAATGGCCCTCTATCTTCTTCCCAACGCGAAATCCATTCGCCTCTACGAATCCGGCTCCCTCCTCCATCTCATTCACAAATGGACCATGCGCACCTGCTTTAACGCCCAGGAAGAAATCTACCAGTCCTCCATGGACGAAATCGGCCAGCTCCGCGAAGTCCATCCCGAACTCTCGCCCTACATCGGCCCTCCCTGCCACATCCGCGCCGGCATCACCACGCCCATCTGCACCGAGGGGTCCCACTTCTGCGGCATCAAAGTCTGGCTCGACTTTCCCATCATCACCCGCCGCCCGTTCTTAGGGTTCTGATTTAAAGTCTTTACCCGATTGCCGCAAAAAATCCACGCGGTGATATAGAACTTGGATTTGGGCGGCGTGGAACGCTTGAAGCGTCATTCTGTCATTCTTCTGATACAGCATCGCACCATATGATGCACCGCAACTTCCACCGCGCGTTTCTCTGCCTCGTTCTAGTTTCTGCGTTCACCGGCAGCCTTGTCTTGGCGCAGAACCACCCCGGCTCTCGCATCACCGGACCGATCGATGAGCGGGTTCGTGTCACCCTGAAGGGAAACGTTCACCCGCTCGCCCAACTTCGCTACGATCAGGGTGCCGTTCTTGATTCCTTTCCCGTCCAGCGCATGTTCTTGGTCCTGCGGCGCCCCCCCGAGCGGGAGGATGCGCTGCGCCAGTTTCTCGAGGAAGCGCACACACTTGGCGGCACCAGCTATCACAAATGGCTCAAGCCGGAACAGTTCGGAGAGTTGTATGGGCCGGACGATTCAGAAATGACGACGGTTATCGCTTGGCTCCAAAGGCACGGCTTCTCCGTCGCTCATGTTACGAAGAGCAAGACGGCCGTCGAATTCTCGGGCACAGCCGGCCAACTCCGCGAGACTTTTGGAACAGAAATACACACTTATCTCGTAGACGGCGAAGAACACCACGCTAACGACCGCGATCCACAGATTCCCGATGCCCTCGCACCCGTGATTGCCGGCATTACCCCAATGAACGACTTCCCCGCAAAGTCTTACACAAAGGTCTTAGGTCAAGCTTCTTTTCAGGCCGAGACGCACGCGATAACGCCGCAATGGACTTTGAACACGCAACCACTTCTGGCTCTCGGGCCAAGTGATTTTGCGGTGCAGTACGACCTGAATCCTCTTTACACCGCGGGCGTTAACGGGAATGGCGTCACGATTGGCATCATCAGCCTTTCGAACGTGGATCCCACAATTGTGGCGGCCTATCGCACTCTCTTTGGATTGCCGGCGGGCCCGCTCAACGTCATCATCGATGGCAGCGATCCGGGCCAGAATGGCGCCGTTGTGGAGGCTCACCTTGATGTAGAAATAGCCGGCTCCGTGGCTCCCGGCGCGGCCATCAACCTCTACGCGGCCACCGGCACCACCGTGCAGAATGGACTCGTTTTGGCCGCGCAGCGCGCGGTCGATGACGATCAAGCGACGATCCTGAGCACCAGCTACGGCATCTGTGAACAAAGCTTGGGTTCAGCCGGAAACCAGTTTTGGGCGAACGTGTGGGAACAAGCCGGCGCAGGGACAAACCTCCTTTGTGTCCAGCGGCGACGGCGGTCCAGCGGGCTGCGACGACTTCAACCAGCCGCAAGCTGCGCAGCACGGTCTTGCCGTAAGCGGTTTTTCTTCCACGCCGTGGAACATAGCTGTTGGAGGCACGGACTTTTTCTACACCAGCTACAACGGCAACGCAGCTTCCCAGAATTCGGAACTGGCCACTTACTGGAACTTGACGCCGGCGAAGCTTCCTTCCACCTCGCTGCTCAAACCCATTCCCGAGCAGCCTTGGAATCGCCCGTTCGGCCTGAATCTCTCAACCAGTGGAGTTTACGACCCTCCTCCAGCCACCATCGTAGCGGGGAGCGGCGGCGCGAGTAGCTGCGCCTCGGGCACCGGCGCACCCAATGGCTCGTTTGCTTCCTGCACGGCTGGTTATCCCAAGCCTTCTTGGCAGACCGGCGAAGGAGTTCCTGCCGATGGAGTGCGTGATCTCCCGGATATCTCTCTTTTCGCAGCGGCTGGAGAAAATAACAGCGCTTATCCGATTTGCGCGTTTCCGAACGAGTGTACTCAGGTAAACGGCGGCACAGCACTACTCCTTGCCGGCGGAACGTCCGCTTCTTCGCCCGCGATGGCTGGCATCATGGCGCTCGTGAACCAGAAGTTTGGAGCCCAGGGTCAAGCGAATTTCGTTCTCTATCCTTTGGCGGCACAGCATCCCACCGTTTTCCACGACGTCACGGTGGACAGCAACAATGTGCCCTGTCAGCAGAATTCTCCCTCCTGCACGCTGAGCACGCTCAAAGACAACACCCTAGGTTTCTTCACGCTCGGACAGTTTTATGCGGCTGCGGGCTACGATCAGGCCACCGGGCTCGGGAGCATTGACGCGAATCTGCTCGTCAAATATTGGAACTCGCTCACGTTTACGTCAACGAACACAACGCTCAATCTAAGTCAGACCAGTTTTTCGCACGGCACTCCCATCAACGTGACTGTCACCGTGAGCGGGAGTGGGGGGACACCTTCGGGCAATATCGCCCTTGTTACCACCGCGAGCCCTTCGATGAACAAGGGCTTGAGCGAGCTCACTCTTCAGAGCGGCACAGCATCAGCCACGGTCAACAACTTCCCGGGGGGGCAATATCAAGTCACGGCGAGATATGCCGGAGACACCGTCTTCGCACCTAGTCTCTCCAGTCCTGTTACAGTCGACGTTTCTCCGGAAAATAGTACCGTTTCGATGTCTGGAAACTCGTTCGACCCCACCAGCAACACCTTTCTGCCTGTCTCCAACGGCGCTAGCTATACCTACGGCACATTTATTGCTATCGATGCACAGCCGCAGGGAGTTAGCGCTCCTCAGGGTGCACTGGATGGCATTCCCACCGGAACTGCAACCTTCACCGACGCGGCGAGCGCTGGCACTGTTTTCGAGCAGCAAAAGACGCCGCTTTAATCGGTAAGCGGTGCCTTATATCCCCGCCCTGAAGGGGGGCGAGGTTTTACGGCACCACGGATAAGTTAGCAGTGCAAGGACCAACCAGGGCGCACGATATCGGCTTAACCGGTGCTGTGATCTTCGGGGATTCACCGCCAACTGATATGAGGACATAATCCGGGGCCTCGCCTCGGCTGGTGTTTCTCACTTCTTGGGACGAAAGGAATAGGAATCGGGTTTCAGTTCCGGCGTCCCTCCGAAACCGCGCTACCCTTGTTTCGCGTCTAATCACTACGGAGGTGCTTCTGTGCCCTCATGGTTCCGGCCCTGCTTTGCGCTCTTCGGAGCACTGCTTCTCGTGCCCTACTCTTTCGCCTTCGACACGCCCCTCTCCGACCAAGCTGTCCGCGAAGCCTATTTCCTCGGCCAGCGCCGCGACGAGACCATGGCTGCTCTCCTCAACAAATATACAAAATTCCTTCCGCCTCCGAAGACCGGCCCGCACATCTATTCCGTCACCTTCTTCACTCCTTTCGCTCTTATGGTCCAGCAATCCAGCCAGCACACCTCCGGTTACAGCGCTCAACAAGCTGCTCTTGATCATCGCGACCAGGGCGAATTCGTAAGAATCAGTGTGCAAATCCATCTCACGGATTCGTATGGCCCTTTTATCGCTCGCCCCACCGGTTCCCGCTCCGGTTCTCCAACTGGGTTTGTTCCGCGTCCCTATGATTTCTGGAAAGATTTCGACGTTCAGGTTTCCAGCGAAGACCACCAGCTCAAGCCCCTCTCTTCTTCCGGCCAGCCCGATCTCCTCTGTGATGAAGGCGGCTGCACTCTCATCGGCGCCACTCTCCAGTTCGATTTCGCCGCGGAAGACTTTGCCTCTGGTTCCGCCGTCATTGACGTGATTCCCCCTGAGGGCGATCCCCTCTCCGTCGATTTCGATCTCGACCACCTCCGCTGACGACATCATTTCTGCCGTAGCCAGCGTCCGAATCAGCGCTATACTGCCTTCTAGGAAAGCCTTGATGCGTCACCTCGTTCGCTTCTTCAGTTGCCTGCTCATGGTCTTTTGTGTGTCTCTGCCTGCCTCTCCCTTTGACACTCCTCTTTCGGACGAAGCCGTCCGCGAAGCTTATTTCGTCGGCCAGCGCCACGACGCATCCTTCCTCACCAATTACATCAAGTTTCTCCCGCGGCCCAAGACCGGCCCGCACATTTCCTCCGTTACTTTTCTCACTCCCTTCGCGCAGCTTGCCCAGATCTCCAGCAATTACGTCGGGAACTACAGTGCGCAGCAAGCTCTGCTGGATCATCGCGGCCAGCAGGAATCCGTCAAGATCACTGTCGAAATCTATCTGACCAATTCCTACGGCGCCATGATCCCTAATCCGCAGAGCTCACGATCCGCCTCTTCGCCCCTTTTCATCCCGCGCCCCTACGATTTCTGGAGAGATTTTCGCGTCCAGGTGTCGGACGGTCTCCAAGTCGTCTCGCCCTCCGACTCTGAGGGCCGCTCGCTCTACCGTTGTGGGCGCACTGGCTCGTGCCGTCCGCGGGGCGCTGCCATCGATTTGGAGTTTCCAGTAACCGCTTTCGCCTCCGATTCTGTCACCGTCGAAGTCGTTCCCCCCGAAGGCGACCCCATCTCCGTCAACTTCGATCTCACCCGCCTCCGCTGACGCCTTAGCTCGCTTGCCTCCGGCATCATCCCCATGTGGGATTTCCACATTTCGTTCGCGCGAGACTCGGGAGAGCTTTGACAGCGCTCAAACTTTTCCTTGACTTTCCGTAATGCTAGGAATCCGCCGGGCCGCACAACAAGTTGGGGGAATTAAAGACGTTCTAGGATCGCCAGCGCAGCGTTACCGGCCCATCCATCGGATGCACCATCGGCGCGCCCGTCCTCCGTGACTCGATCAAATTCGCCTTCAGCGCGAAATACCATTTCGCTGGCCGGTCCGCATCGTCAATCAGCATCAATCGCGGATTGTGCTTTAGCCCTTCCGCTTGCTGGATCATCGTCTCCTGATCCTGCCGCAGAAAAATCTTCCCGAAGATCCGGAAAATCCAAACCGGCAGAAAGAACAAATTCCATGCCGCCACAAAATCGATCCGGCAAATGTCCCGCCGCACCGGCGTCACCGTCGCGCGGCTGGAAAACCACATCTTCCCGCTTTGATCGATCTCCGTGCGGATATTTGGCAGCACGAAATCAATCGTCGTCGTCACCGGCTCGCCGGTAATTTTCTTCAGCAACTGATACGGTGCGCTGTTCGTGCTCGGTGAATGCGGGCTCATCCGGAATCCGTTCGGGATCGGCTCGAATTGCTTGGCCTTCTCGTGAATGCTTCCGCGCTTCCGCCAGAACCACGACTGATGCACGAAGGGCCCGTGCGCCGGGTCCATCAATCCGATGATCCCGTGGTCAATATGCGAAGGCAACTCGCACGAAAGATGCGTGACCTTGTATTTGTCGCCGAATACCGCAAGCGCGGGCGCCGCCGGTATCGTCTCCGGCAGGTGCGTCCCAGGGCTATTCATATAAACCCAAACATACCCGTCTCGCTCTTCGCAGGGATAATGCCCCGCAAAGATCCGCTCCACTTTCAGCTTGTCCTGGCTGGAGAGCGATGGAATCTCCACGCACTGCCCGCTGCACGCATCGAACCGCCACCCGTGGTAGCAGCACTCCACCACTTTGCCGTCGAGCCGTCCGTACGACAGCGGTATTCCGCGATGCGGGCAGGAATCGCGCATCGCAAACACTTTTCCCTCGGAAGTCCGCCCCAGCACCAGCGGGACTTCCAGGAGCATCGCCGTCACGAGTTTCTGCCCGCGAATCTCCGTGCTGCGCGCCGCCGGATACCAGAAATCCCACAAAAACCCGGCGTCCGCCTGCGCCGCAGCCTCCTGCGCCGCCTCGGCATCCATCCGCATCATCGTTCGCACCGCTTCGCTCATCGTCGTAGCCGCATCGTAGTATACCGCCTTCAACTCCTACGAACGCTCGGATGGAGCCGAAGTAAGGCGCCGGATAAGCCAACCCAAAGAGAAGAGCACGGCACCACTCAAAAACACAGGAACGCGCGGCGGGTTAACCCAGGTGTGGTCGATATCCTTGCCGGCATTCAGAAGAGGTCCGAGAACGAGCGCGCCGACGCCGAAATCCTGAACGATCTGAGCAGCCTGGTTGGGAGAGACGGAAGACTTTTGCGATTGGAAGCATCGGAGAGATCAGCAAGTTCTGATGAGCTCAGACCGAGTCCCTCGGATGACCTCCGGAGGAGGAAAATTCCCTTCAGGAGGAGAGTGAGACTGCCGAGACCGAAGATAAGAGGAATGGTCGTGAATTTGACTTCCGGTGCGGAGAAGATCCAAAAGCACATCGTGGCCACGGCAAGCCCCAGATAGAGCATCGCGCGGCGCGGATGGTATTCCAGATCTCCGGCCATGTTCTCCAAGAAAAATTCACGTAGCGTCACGGTCCGCAATCTACCACAAAGCAATGCCCAAGGTGTCGGCATGAATTTGCCCATTCCGAACTCCAATTTGCACGAATTTGAAATCGGAGTTATTCTTATAGCAGAGCAAATCGATGTACGCTGAGTTCTATTAGCTGACGCGCCCCTCGCTCCTTCACCGGGAGCCCACATTTCCTTGCAAGCTGGAAACATTTCATGCCGAATTTCTTTTTCATTTACTAACAATCGAGAACGAGGGACTTGGAACTACAGAGGTACTACGATGGCCGTTCTTACGCTTACTGAAAAATTGGATCAGCTTGGCGCCCGCTACGACGAGCTGACGCAGCAGCTTTCTACCGCCGAAGTGGCTTCCGATTCCGCGCGCTACCAGAAAGTTGCGAAGCAGCACGCCGAACTCGAGGAAATCGTCGAGAAACACCGCCAATTCAAGCAAATTGAAAAGGACCTCGCCGGCGCGCACCAGATGTTCATCGAAGCGGAAGACGCCGAGATGAAACAGATGGCGCACGACGAGGAAAAACATCTTCAGGAACGCAAGGACGCAGTCGAGCGCGAACTAAAGCTCCTGCTACTGCCGAAAGATCCCAACGACGAAAAAAGCGTCATCGTGGAAATCCGCGCCGGAACCGGCGGCGACGAAGCCGCCCTCTTTGCCGCAGAGCTTTTCCGCATGTATTCGCGCTATGCCGAGACACAGGGCTGGAAAGTGGAAATTCTCGAAAGCTCGCCGTCTTCGCTCGGCGGATTAAAAGAAGTTGTCGCCGCGATTCAGGGCAACAAAGTCTATTCAAAATTGAAATACGAAAGCGGCGTGCACCGTGTCCAGCGTGTTCCCGCCACCGAAACACAAGGCCGCATTCACACTTCCGCGGCCACCGTTGCGGTTCTTCCTGAAGCCGACGAAATTGATATCAAAATCGAAGCCAAGGATTTGCGTATCGACACGTTCTGTTCTTCCGGCCCCGGCGGCCAGTCCGTCAACACCACATATTCCGCCGTGCGCATCACGCACATTCCTAGTGGACTCGTCGTTTCCCAGCAGGACGAAAAATCGCAAATCAAGAATCGCGCCAAAGCCATGCGCGTTCTCCGCGCGCGCCTGTACGAGCAGGAGCAGGAAAAGCGCCAGGCGGCTCTCTCCGCCGAACGCCGCGGGCAAATCAAGACCGGCGACCGCTCCGAAAAAATCCGAACCTACAATTTCCCGCAGAACCGCGTCACCGATCACCGCATCGGCTTGACCCTCCATCAATTGACCGAAGTCATGGAAGGCAAGCTCGGCCCGCTCGTCGACGGACTCGTTTCGCATTACGAATCGGAGCGCCTCCAGCAAGAACTCGCCACCGCGTAAGGTTCACTTTGCCCTCCCCATTCCATCCGTCATCATTTCGAACGAAGCGCGTTTCTTGCGCTACGGATGCGCTTGCGGAGCGAGAAATCTCCCTTCGGTTGACTTGAATGGAAGCAATGACTGACGTACGCACGGCACTGAAGCGAGGGCTCGCCCGGCTGCGCGAAGCGCAGGTGCCCTCATTCACACTCGCCACGGAGCTTTTGCTCCTCCACGTTCTCGACCGCGACCGCACCTGGCTCTATGCACATCCCGAAGAGCAAATCTCTGCCGCAGACGCTGAACGTTTCTTCGCGCTGATTGGGCGTCGCGCGAATGGCGAGCCGACGCAGCACCTCACCGGCAAACAGGAATTCTGGGGCCTCGAGTTTGAAGTACCCCCCGACGTTCTGATTCCCCGCCCCGAAACGGAACATGTCATTGAAGTCGCTCTTGACCGTCTCGCCCTCCGCGAGCTCCGCGCCGGCCGCAAACAGACGCTCACCGGCGAAGGCCTGCAAATTGCCGACATCGGCACCGGCTCCGGCTGCATTGCCATCGCTCTTGCGAAGGAACTTCCTGCTGCATCGATCTACGCCACCGATATTTCCCCCGCAGCCCTAGCCGTCGCGTGCGGTAACGCTGCGCGTCACAAAGTTGCAGACCGTGTGCGTTTCCTGGAAGGAGATCTTCTGGGCGATGTGCCGCCGCTCCTTGACCTCGTCGTGAGTAATCCTCCCTACATCGGCCGACGCGAAGCCGCTACGCTCATGCGCGAAGTTCGCGACCACGAACCGGAAATCGCACTCTACGGCGGCGAAGAAGGCTACGAACTTTACGCCGAGCTCATTACGCAAGCCGCCGCGCATCTCAAACCAGGCGGCATCCTGGTCCTCGAACTCGGCCACAACAGTTTGCCCGCCGTGCAACCACTCCTTGATGCAACAAGCTGGACAAACGTCGGCGTCACCAACGACCTCGCTGGAATCCCCCGCGTCCTCGCCGCCGAACGCACTTGAGCGCGTTGGCTTTGGACGCTACAATGGTTCCTGAACTAATTAATCAGTTCAGAGCAGACGGGATGGACAAATGGCAAAACGACGATCAGCGGGATCGCGGTCTGTTGCGCAGATAGTGTCGGCGCTGACCGCGCGTACACAATTCGGCCAGATCCTCAAACGAGCGGGGCAGAACCAGGAAAGGTTCGTCGTCGGCAGACGTGGTGAGCCGCAAGTGGTAATTATGGGCATCGAGGAATATTTGAGAAACTTTGCGAAGCCTCTTCCCGTCGTTGAAGAAATTCGACGCGAGGCCAAGGCCAAGGGGCTAGACCGTCTGACAATGCGAGAAATAAACCGGGAGATCAAACGCTACCGTCGCGAGCGCAAGCAGAAGTTGAAGAATGCTTAGGGTGGTTTTGGACACAAATGTCGTCGTTTCGGGGCTTCTGCATCAGAAAGGCGCGCCGGCAGCCATCCTCGATGCGGCGACCTCGAAACAATTTCGCTGTTATATCTCGGAATTTCTCCTCGATGAATACCGCGAAGTTCTGACCCGCGACTACCTTGGACTGGATCAGCGCAGGACAGCAAGATTCATCGGAGACCTTCGAGAGATTGCCATATTCGTTGTGCCTCGAAAAAGAGTAACGGTAGCGCGGGATCCAGATGACGATAGGGTGATGGAGTGTGCACTCGAAGCCGGAGCTGATTTTATCGTCACCGGAAATATTCGGGACTTTCCGGCGCAATTCCATGGCGTACGCGTCCTCACGCCGCGCGATTTTCTGTTCGTCCTGGGATCCTCACCGAATCCATTCTAGTTCCACCAGCACAGCCAAATCGGAATTGTTGCAGGCGTGGGGGGAGAGTAGGCTAGGGCCATGCCGGACCTGGCGCGTTTTCGAGCCAAGCATGGCCCGCTCGATGAGCGGTCGGCGGAGGCGACAGCATCGATCCTCCATGTGGACATGGATGCGTTTTTCGTGTCGGTGGAATTGCTCGATCGCCCGGAGCTGCGCGGCAAACCGGTTGTTGTGGGAGGCCGTCCCGACCAACGCGGCGTCGTCTCCGCTGCGAGTTACGAAGCGCGGAAATATGGCATCCACTCCGCGATGCCGCTGCGCACCGCGGGACGGCTTTGCCCGCACGCAATTTTCCTGGACGGCCATCACGAAAAGTACGGCGAGTGGAGCGACCGCGTCGCCACGATCCTCGCGACATTTTCTCCCGTTGTCGAAATGGTTTCGATCGACGAGGCGTACCTCGATCTCGCCGGCACCGCACGATTGCACGGACCGCCGCTCGCGGCCGCGGATAAACTCCTGCGGCAAATTACGCGCGATACTTCGCTTCCCTGTTCCGGTGGACTCGCGGCGACCAGGCTGGTTGCCAAGGTCGCGTCCGACCAGGCCAAGCCGCGCGGGCTCGTCTGGGTTCCAGCCGGCAGCGAAGCTGGAAAGCATTTTCGGCCAGTGGGGCACCGCGCTTTATCGCAAATCGCGCGGCGGCGATTCGTACGAATTTGTCATCGATGCCGAGCCAAAATCGATCTCGCACAATCATACTTTTGGCGAGGACACAGACGATTCTGACGCTCTCTCTGCCATGCTCAGCCATCTTTCGCAGAAAGCCTCGAAGCGCCTGCGCGAAGCCGGCCTCGCCACGCGCACCCTCACGCTGACGATTCGCTACGCCGGCTTTGATACGCACACACGCTCCAAAACACTGGGAGAACCGACGCGTCTCGATTCCGACATTTTTGCCGTGTTTCAGGAACTCTTTCGAACTCATCGGGACAAGAAAAGAAAGGTCCGGCTCCTCGGGGTCAGCCTCAGCGGGCTGACTCATGGCAGCGAACAACTCAATTTGCTGGATGCCGATCACCGCGCAAAACTGGAAAAACTCACCCGCGCCGCGGACCGTCTCCGCGACCGTTTTGGTTTTGGCAAAGTGCAATTCGGCGGCTCGCTGCGCCACGACGAATCCGGACAAGATCGCGACGATTCGTAACTTCCAGCGCGTACGCTGCCGAATGTCCTATACTTTAATCTTCCGAGAAAGATCATTCATGAGCGCCTCCCCAACGCCCGGTGTTACTTCTCCAGCTTCCCGGCTCCACGGAATGGATCGCCTGCGAAACTTCTGGCAGCGCGTCAGCGAAGGCCGCCAGATCGATGATCTCTGGTCGCAGTTCGCGGCCGACGCTCGCTCCAGTTACGGCTTTTATGACCGTGACGTCGATTGGGAAGAAATTCACAAGCTTCCACCCTGGCACCGGCCACTTCATGTAGCGAGGCAATTTTTCTGGGCGCTGCTGCTGAAAATGTCTCCCGCCCGGCGCATCCTTCTGCTCCTTGCTTTCGTCATGCTGGCGCTGTCTGCAATCAATTCCCAAAAGAATTTCGAAGTGATTGCCGTTTTGCTCTTCGTGCTGTTGCTTTCGCTGGAATTGGCCGACAAGGTCACGATGAAGCGCGACCTGGAAATTGCGCGGGAGATTCAAACCTGGCTGGTGCCGTCCCAGGCGCCGGAAGTCGCGGGAGCGAATATCGCTTTCGCTACGCGCCCGCAGAATTCCGTGGCCGGTGATTATTACGACGCGTTCTATCCCGATCCAGAAGATCGCGAAAAACTAATGGTGGTAATCGCCGATGTCGCCGGCAAGAGCGTTCCCGCGGCGCTGCTCATGGCGACCCTCCAGGCAAGCTTGCGGACCATCGCCGGAGAAAACGCTCCGCTCGGGGATTTGGTGGCGCGATTGAATCGCTATGCCTGCGCGCACAGCTTAAATGGATTGCGTTTCACGACTGCCGTTCTTTCCGAATACCATCCGACGACGCGAAGACTCACCTACGTCAACGCCGGCCACAACGCGCCAATTTTGCGCCGCGCGAGTGGTGCAATCGAAACGTTGGAAACCGGCGGCCTTCCGCTCGGCATCCGAAGTGCGATCAATTACGAGACCGCCTCGCTGGATCTCAGACCGGGCGATGCCCTGATTTTCTTCACCGATGGCGTCGTCGAAGCCTTCAATGAATCGGGAGAGGAATTCGGAAACGAGCGCTGGCTCAATGCAATTCGCAGTCTGCCGGATTGGGATGCCTCGCAGACCCTGCAATTCCTGATGAAGCGCGTGGATGAATTTGTCGGCGCCACGCGCCAGTCCGATGACATTACCTGCCTGGTCTTTCGCAGCCGCTAGCTCCAGCGGAACTCTCGAACACACAGCTTTCCCTTCGCCGCCCCGTCTGTCGCATAATCACAGCGTGACCCCACGCGAAATGGCCAATTTGATTTGCGAGACGCTCCGCCGCAATGGTTACCAGGCGCTGCTTGTGGGCGGATGTGTGCGCGATCTGCTGCTTGGCCGCGAGCCCGCCGACTACGACGTAACAACCAATGCGAAGCCGGAAGCGGTAGTGAAACTGTTCCCTGAAAGCGTTGCGGTTGGCGCGCAGTTCGGCGTAATCCTGATTCCGCGTGACGGACTGAAAGTCGAAGTGGCTACCTTCCGTTCGGATGTTGGCTACAGCGACGGCCGCCATCCGGACAGCGTGGTTTATTCGAAGACTCCGCAAGAGGACGTGCAGCGCCGCGACTTTACCATCAACGGCTTGCTGATGCGCCACGACACCGGCGAAGTGCTCGACTACGTTGGCGGGCAGGCCGACCTCACGGCGAAAATCGTTCGAGCCATTGGCGAGCCGGACCGCCGCTTCAGCGAAGACAAACTGCGAATGATGAGGGCGGTGCGCTTCGCCGCACGCTTTGGATTCGAAATCGAGACCGAGACTTTTCGTGCCGTCCGCCGCCATGGGGCCGAAATTCACCAGGTTTCTCCCGAGCGCCTCCGCGACGAACTTACGAAAATGCTCACCGAGGGCGCAGCCCGCCAGGCGTTCGAATTGCTCGATGAAACCTGGCTGCTCCAACAAGTCCTTCCGGAAATCGGGGCGATGAAAGGCGTCGAGCAGCCACCGCAGTATCATCCCGAAGGGGACGTGTGGATTCACACCCGCATGATGCTCGAAGGGCTGCCTAAGGACGCTTCCCCGACGCTGGCTTGGGGCGTTCTGCTCCACGATGTCGGCAAACCGCCGACGTTCCAGTCCGCCGCGCAAACTGGAGATCGCATCCGCTTTAACAATCACGTGGAAGTAGGCGTGCGGATGACGGAGGCCATCTGTCGCCGGTTGCGCTTCTCCAATGAGGACACCGAGCAGATCCTTGCGCTGGTGGGCAACCACATGAAGTTTGGAGCGGTCGAGGAGATGCGGGCATCAACGCTAAAGAGATTTGTACAGCTTCCGCTCTTTGAGGAACACCTGGCGCTGCACCGCCTCGATTGCCTTTCCAGCCACCGCCAGTTGGATTCCTATGAATTCGTTCGACGGTTCCTGGAAGTCACCCCACCCGAGCAGGTCCGCCCGGAACGGCTGCTGACGGGAGACGACCTCCAGGCTATGGGATTTCGCCCTGGTCCCCAGTTTTCTAAGATCCTCCGCGCGCTGGAGGACGCCCAACTAGAAGGTGACGTAACCACGCGCAGGGAGGCCAAAGAATACGTTCTGAGCAAATTTGGTAGGAAGGAACATCGAGAAAGTGACTGTAATTGATTGAAAATAAATGTATTACTTAATCTAGTGCAGTCGGCAAGATTCTTGGTATAATATGAGCGTAAAGTACTAAGATTTTATGCTAGCAACTTTTATAGTTTTGTGCACCCTTTCCGGCATGTTTGCATCTAAAATTGTATCGACGGGCTCCAGAGGAGTCCCATCGGTGACTAGGGGACATCATGGCTGAAAAAAAATATATCGTGCCAGAGACTCTTCCCATCCTGCCGGTTCGCGACACCGTCCTGTTTCCGGGCGCTGTCCTGCCTCTGACCGTGGGACGAGAGAGTTCTTTGGCGTTGGTCAATACTCTGCACGGCGAGGAAAAACTATTGGGAGTGGTCGCGCAGCTCGACCCGCGGATCGAGGATCCTGCCGCCGCGGACCTGCACAAAGTCGGAACACTGGCTAAGGTCCATAAGACCGTAAAAATGCCGAACGGCAACGTGGTCATCTTTTTGGAAGGCTTGCAGCGCATTCAGGTGCTGGAGCTGATCGGCTTGCGTCCGTTTCTGCAGGCCCGCGTACAGCCGGAACCGGACATCATCGGTGAATCCGACACGGAACTGGAAGCGCTGCAGCGAAATACGCAGGAGCTCTTCCGCGACGTGGTAAGCCACTCGCCGCAACTCTCCGACGATCTGCAATCGGCGGCAATGAACATCGATCATCCAGGCCGCCTGACGGATTTCATCGCTGGGACTTTGCCGTCGCTTTCCACACTGTTGCGCCAGGAATTAATCGAGACCGCCAGCGTGCGCAAGAGGCTGGAAACGCTGATCCGAGAGCTGTCGAAGGAGCTCGAAGTCCTGGAGCTGCGCTCGAAAATCCACGAACAAGTGCAGGAGCAGGTCAGCCAGAACCAGCGCGAGTACCTGCTGCGCGAACAGATGAAGGCGATTCAAAAGGAACTCGGCGAATCCGACGATACCATGCAGGAGATCGACGAGCTCCGCAAAAAAGTGGAAGAAGCCGGCATGACCGCCGAAGCCAAGAAGGAGTGCGAGCGCGAGCTGAAGCGGCTGTCCAAAATGACACCGGCATCCGCCGAATACATGGTTTCGCGAACCTATCTGGAATGGATGACTGCGCTGCCGTGGAGTAAATCCTCGGGCACCTCGGAGATCGACATCGCGAAAGCGCACGAGATTCTCGACGAAGACCACTATGACTTGCAGAAGGTGAAAGAGCGCATCCTCGATTACCTGGCGGTGAAGAAGCTTCAGCCGGGTATGAAAGGGCCGATTCTTTGCTTTGTCGGACCTCCAGGCGTGGGCAAGACTTCGCTGGGCAAGTCCATCGCGCGTTCTCTGGGACGCAAATTCGGGCGCATCGCGCTTGGCGGCATGCACGACGAAGCCGAAATCCGCGGCCACCGGCGCACCTACATCGGCGCGTTGCCCGGACAAATTATTCAAGGACTGAAGCGCGGGGAGACGAACGACCCGGTGATGATGCTGGATGAGGTTGACAAGCTCGGGCGTGATTTCCGCGGCGACCCGTCATCGGCGCTGATGGAAGTTCTCGACCCGGAGCAAAACAACGCGTTCCGAGATCACTATTTGGATGTGCCGTTCGATCTCTCGAAAGTGCTGTTCATCGCCACGGCGAACTGGATGGATCCCATCCCGGAGCCGTTGCGGGACCGCATGGAGATCATCGAATTGCCTGGATACACAGGCGAAGAGAAGCTGCACATCGCGCACAAGTACCTGATCCCCAAGCAGGCCAAGGAACATGGCCTGAAAGTCGGCGAGCAGATCGAGTTCACGAACGAGGGCTTGCAGGAGATTATCCACAGCTTCACCCGAGAAGCGGGCGTGCGCAACCTGGAGCGCGAGATCGCGACGATTACGCGCAAACAGGCGCGGCGCATGGCCGAAGGCAAAATGGAAAAGATGGTCGTTACACCGGAAGTGGTCCGCGAATTCCTGGGCGTGCCGAAATTCCGCACGGAAAAGGAAGTCGAGGAGCGTGTCAAGCGTCCCGGCGTTGCCGTCGGACTGGTCTGGACACCGGTGGGAGGCGACATCATCTTCATCGAAGCGACGCGTATGCGTGGCGGCAAGCAGTTCACCATGACCGGCCATTTGGGAGAAGTCATGCAGGAATCGATGACTGCGGCACTGACCTGGACGCGAGCGAACGGCGAGCGCTACGGTATCGATCCGGACTTCTTCCGCAAGCAGGACATTCACATCCACGTGCCTTCGGGCGCAGTGCCGAAGGACGGCCCGTCTGCCGGGGCGGCAATGGTCACCGCGCTGGTGAGCTTGCTGAGCGGGCGCCCAGTGAAGGACCGGCTTGCGATGACCGGCGAAATGACGCTTTCGGGCGTGGTTCTGCCGATCGGCGGCGTAAAGGAAAAAGTGCTCGGAGCGAAGCGGGCGGGCATCAAGGAAGTGCTGCTGCCTGCGGACAACGAGCCGAATGTGGTGGCGGATCTCACGCCGGACATTCTCGGTGATATCAAAATCACCTACGTGCATACGCTGGACGAAGTTCTCGAACATGCGTTGCAGAAGGAAGCGGTAACGCCACCCATCGTCCCGCAACCAGAACCAAAGCAGAAGCGCCTCGGCCCAGAGGGACCGAGAGCGATTCACTGAGAGACGTTGAGTCGTAAACAAATCGAGTGCCCTCCCCAGCGGGCGCCTCTACAAAGGGTGAAACGGAAGGGCCCGGCGAGGTTTCCCGGGCCTTTTCATTTTCGGCGACACTCTAGCGGCCCAGAAACGAAGTCCTGCTAACATGTGGCTGAAAAGATGGCGCAAGAAAAGCCAAATGCGGTGGATGCCCCGGCGGAACTCGCCAAGCGCATTACGGAAGCGCTGCTGCGGGAGCGCGTCGTGCCCCGGTTTGTAGATTCTTACGTCGTTGAGAACGGCCGCCACGCGCTGCAGGTTCACGCATCGCTTTATCGCGATCTGCTGGCGCTGTTGCAGCGGGAAGCGCTGCTCGCATTGACCGTGCGCGCTTTGGCAATCGTTTGCGATGAGCCGCACGCCGCGGGGAAATCCAAGCCGCGTCCCATGCCGCGGCGGGATGCCACGGCGTTCCGTAGAAAATATCTGGCCTCACTGGCGCGGCAGCAGGGCTGGACCGCGGGTGATGCGCTCGATTTTCAGCGGGACTTGCAGATATACCAAGAATTGCTGACGCGCGCGGCGGCGAAACGTCGCACGCGAAAACCCTTTGAAGCAGCGGACCATCCCTTCGTCGACCGTTGCGCTTTTCTACTGGATTCCTCGTTCATGGAAAATGCTCGGCTGGCGGCCAGCCGCACGCTGACGGGGATCGAGGAGCTGGCGGCACAGCTCACGGCATTTCCAGGCGCGGAGACAAAGAGTTCCCGGGCGCGTTGACCGGGGAATTCGGATGGTTCTAGTTGTCGAGTGCAGCCACCGAGAAGACTGGCTTGCCGCCTAGGCTCATGTAAAAACCGTAGAGACCGACGGTGCCAATTACAAGAATTCCTGCCAGTCCGGCCGACGCATACCATCGCGAGAAGTGGGACGTGATGGGAAACACTTGAAGAACATTTTGGATCACCAGGCCGACAACAAGCGCCAGCAACCCGAAGCGCTTCAGAATCAGTACAATCGACAGCCAGATGAGCGCGGCCGCCACGAAGGTCACGATCGGATAATCTCCGCCCGTATTCGTGCAGGCAGCGACAAGCACAACCACGATCGCCGCAATCCAGTCTTTTTTCAACGCTAGCCGCAAGAGAAAAAGAAAAAAGAAAATCATCAGGCTGTACAGAACAAATAAGAGTACGTAGAAGAGCAAATCCCCCAAGGCGTGGTGAATCCCGAGAAGCGAATCCGGGCTGAGTGTTCCCGGGTAAGTCGGCAGCTTGCCGAACAGCGGGAGAATAAGTGTGTCGGCCTCCTCCAAAAGCGTGAGCCCAACACCGTACAAGGTCCCTATGAGGAAATCCCTCCCGACCAGAGGGTCGCGGAGTTGCCCCGCCAGCAGCCGGCTCCAGGAAATCAAGGTGTGAGGTTCCCGCCGCCGTACGAACGGCTCCAAAGCAAGGTACATCACAGTGACGAGCGCAGTAGCCAGCAGCCCCCAACTCAGCGAAATCAGGAATTGAAAAAACTCGTCAAGGGAGGCAAGGTGGTGAGCACGAAGCAGCCACATCGCAAGATAGGTCAACAGCACAAAACTCCCGAGGCGCGTTGCTCCGCGCGTGTCAGCGCGGTTTAGGCGGAGGTTGCGACGCGCTAGGAAAGCTCCGCTGAGCGCCAACGCAAAAAACAAAGT
>MNEA01000070.1 GCA_001917435.1 Acidobacteria bacterium 13_2_20CM_2_57_6 | reverse complement strand
CCTGTGCGAGCGTTGGGGTTGAGCACCAGAGCTGTGACTACTTCTTCAGGTGCGCTCCAGTTTGCGACCGGGACGAGGGGTGTGGGAACACTTCCTGGAAGTGTGGCGAAGATGAAACGCTGGCCGTCTGGGGTCACGTTATAAGGGTTCCCAAGTGGTGCGGTATAGCCCGTCGGAAACAGCGGGCGGACCTAGCCCAGTTCAAACTCTCCGCCCGTCGTGTTCACGCTGGCAATGTGGATATGCGTCATGCTGCGCGAGATTTGAGCGACGATCAATGGAGTGTTCTTGATCCGGGGCTCAGTTTTCCAGGTTCCACCCAGGTCCACGGAGTACCCGACCAGCCTTGGCCCCGGTCAAGTGGTCGCCTTCGAATTCAAGTTGGCCATTTACGAAAACGTATTTCACACCCTCTGACAGCTGTGTCGGCTCCTCATATGTGGCTTTGTCCCGAATGTTGGCCGGATCAAAAATCGTGATATCGGCGAAGTAGCTTTCCTTCAGCAGTCCTCGATTACGCAGACGTTCGCGTTGCGCCGGCAAAGAAGTCATCTTGCGAATGGCTTGTTCTAAAGGAAGCAGATGCCCATCGCGAACGTAGTGGCCCACGAATCTCGGCATCGCGCCGAAGGCGCGCGGATGAGAATGGGGTTCAAACAGTGGGCCATCAAGCGACAGTTCGCTCGCATCCAGGCACAAGCTGGTCCACGGCTGTTTCAATCCGTAACGCAGATCATTTTCGTCAGCAATAAAGTAGAGTGCTCCGGTCTGCGCCTTATCCGCGAGGACCATGTCAAATAACGCGTCGAGTGGAGGCTTCTTCTGCGCAGCTGCGATTTGAGCGATGGTCTTACCGTCGAACTTCTTCAAGTCAGGATTCACGATACCTGACACCAGAACTCCGCTTGGCCCACCGCTGTCAAAGTAGAGGTTCTCCCAGTTGGGATGATCGCCGGCCATTTCTTGCTTAATCTTTGTCCGTATCGTGTGGTCCTGAAGGCGAGCGAGCAACTTGTTCGTGCCTCCCTCTGCAACCCACGGTGGCAAGCTGGAGGCTAACGCCGTGCCACCGGCAACGTAGGGGTACATGTTGGCAGAAACGTCTTGTCCTTTGTCGCGTGCAGCCTGAATCATCGCTACAATTTTGGGCATCGAGCCCCAGCGCGATTTGCCGCTCACTTTCAGATGAAAAATCTCGACCGGCAAGTGAGCTTCACGCCCGATGCGGAGGGCTTCCTCAATTGCGGCAACTTCGCTCTGGCCTTCGCTGCGCATGTGAGTGCCGTAAATTCCACCGTGTTGCGCGGCGACTTTTGCCAGTTCGATCAGCTCATCGGTTTTTGCGTAATGACCCGGAGGATAGATGAGAGCAGTCGAGATCCCGAACGCGCCATCCCGCATAGCTTGTGCGGTGAGCGCTTTCATTTTCTCGAGTTCTTCAGGTGTGGGCGCCCGATCGGCATCTCCGAGCACCGCTTCACGCACCTGTGCCGCGCCAACATAGGTTCCGATGTTCAGAGGCGTGCCGGTTTTCTCCAGCCGCTTGAAATACTCGTCCAGCGTGCTCCAATCGACTTTCAAGTGGTACTGGTCAAGCCCGGGTTGAAGCTGAGCCAGCGTGAGAGCGTTTTGCGGAGCTACGGAAGCTCCCTCGCCTGTAATTTCTGTCGTGATCCCCTGTGAAAGTTTGCTCAACGAACGGTTGTCGATCAGGAGATCCAGTTCAGACTGCCCCAGCATGTCAATGAAGCCGGGCGAGACCACGAGGCCGGAAGCGTCGATGATGCGTTTGGCTTGCGCGTCGTCCAGCTTGCCGATAGCAGCAATGCGATCACCGCGAATGGCGATGTCGCCCGAGACCCACGGATTGCCCGACCCATCCATGATCCGCCCGTTTTTGATTATCACGTCATAAGCAGAAGTAGACTGCACCGGAGCTTCAAACGCAGGTGGCGCGTCATAAGCCGCCGCCGCGATCTTTCCCAAAGCCTCACCCGCAATCTTCTGGACTGCTTCAGGATCGTCCATGGGCACAGCGACCATGTTCACGTACAGCGCCAGCGCCAACCGCTCTCCTTTGGCGGTGTCCATGTAGCCAGCCAGACCTTTGCCTGTGACCAGCAGCTTTTTATTCAGCGCATCGTAGACGTCGTAGGTTCCGGTCTTGGCATAGACGTGGCCAGCAGCTGGTGAGTTGATCTGAATTTTGGAGAGGGTCCCGTCGCGTCCCATAATCGGCAGACCACGACGGAAATCTGCGAAATTACTCTCACCGGACATGAAGACCAGGTAGCGTGTCACGAAATCTGGTGTGAAGAACGCGTTGCCGCCGGCTCCATCGGTTTGCGACGCACTCGTCAGGTCGAGGCCGGCTTTCTTCAGGAAGTCGTGCTCCAAATCGAAACCAGCCTGGTCGATTTCCTTGTCTTTGTGCGCGACCAATGCGCCCAGTAGGAACGGCCCCAGGCTGGCATGTAGGTTTTGACTGACTTTGAGCGTGATCTTTACTTCTTCCTTGATTGGCGGCGAGATGTGCTCCCCGACCAGATTCTCTGGCTTGTAGCTGGCGGCAATCGCCTTGAAATCCGGCGCGCCACCTACGACACGGAGTTTGATGTCCACACCTTTTTCCCTGAGCGCCTCCGTGAAAACCGTCGCCGCGAATTGAGTTGGCTCGGGCACTGGGTAAGACACCATTTCCGATCCCTTACCAAGCGGCAAGGTGCCGCCGAGCGTGGCCGTCCGCGTCCCGTCTGGATTAACCTTTTCTCCTGTGTAATTAAGATCCGGCTTCGAATCATTTTTTCCGGTCTTGGCCTCGTTCACCACCTGCACGTACGAAGTCTTGGGCGAAATCTGCAATTGGACCGGAGCGCCCTCCGTGGCTCCGGGGCCTACGATAACGTCGACCACGTTGTCATTCACGACGATGGGAGAAAGAACAACGTTCGTGCCCAACTCCCGCTCACCCTCCGGGAAGAGACGCGCATCTATGATCACCCGACCTTTGACGCGCTTGATTCCCTTATCCGCGACCTGCTGTGCCAGTTGTTTAATGACGAGCAGCGGATCGCCCAGACCTCGGCTATCAGGCCCGCCATACGAGTGGTCCATGTTTTCATAACCTAAGCTGCCATCGGGCTGAATGCGGCCGGAAAGGTTAGGATCGCCGCTAGCGACGAGCACGAGATCGCCGTCGAGAGTGCCTTTTTTTACGGAGCCAGTCCGGTACACACGAGTGTGAAAACGGTAGTCAGCACCGAGCAGTTCGAGCAGAGTGCCCTCAGTCAGAAGCTTGGTGGTGGATCCTGGCACCAGCAGTTTGTCGGGATTCAGTTGATAGATCGGTTTGCCCGTATCCAGCGAATAGAACTCAATCCCAAAGGTGGAGTGGGCGAATTCCGGGCGGCTGACAATAGTTTGGATACGTTGCTCGAAATTGGTAGCCGTTTGCGAAAAGAGTGAACTCGCTGCCAGGCACACCATGAACAACGATTGTGCTGTGACTGCGCGGAAATGTTTGCCCATCCCCATGACCTCGATTTTCATGCTGGTTGCATCAAGTCTCGAATCACTCAGCGCCGACCTGAATTTCAGCCTTCCAATTCCTGCTTCTGACTTTAAGGCGGTCGATCAAATCACGGTTTACCGAATAGCCTAGCCCCGGAGCAGTTGGCACCCGAATTGTCCCGTGCGGTGTTACTTCAACTTCGGGTTCAATGATGTCCTGGTCCCAATAACGCTGGCTGGCGGAGACATCGCCGGGCAGAGCAAAGCCGGGCAAGGTTGACATGGCTATGTTGTGGGCGCGTCCGATTCCGGATTCCAGCATACCTCCGCACCATACCGGCACTGAGTGCTTGCGGCAAACGTCATGCACGTTGCGCGCGGCGCTATGTCCGCCGACACGTCCCAGCTTGATGTTGATGATCCGGCATGCCCCCAACTGGATTGCCGCATTTGCGTGCCCCGCGTTCTGAATGCATTCGTCGAGACAAATAGCGGTGCGAATCCGCGCCTGAAGCTGCGCGTGCGAGTAAATGTCGTCCCATTCCAGCGGTTGCTCGATCATGAGGAGTGCGAACTGGTCAAATCGCCGCAGATGATCAGTGTCGAGGAGGCTGTAAGCTGAGTTAGCGTCCACCGAAAGCAAAATTGCAGGGAACTGTTTTCGGACGGCGGCGACGAAATCCAGGTCCTTGCCCGGTTTGATTTTCAGCTTGATGCGTTGATATCCGCTGCTCAGCTCCTCTTCAACTTTCTTGACCAGGGCTAGCGGACTTTCCCGGATACCCAGAGAAACGCCGCACGCGATCTCCGCGGCGGTTCCGCCCAGCATTGTGGCAAGGGGGATTCCTTTTTGCTGAGCCTCGGCATCCCAGATCGCGTTCTCTATGCCAGCCTTGGCCATCTGATGGCCACGAATCGCGGCCAGAAGTTGGGGCACATCCGTCCCATTGGGCAAGTCCTTGCCTACCAGCAAGGGCGCGATGAAGTCTGAAATGATGTGCCAGGCCGTATCGGTAGTCTCTGAATTGTAGGAAGGAGCTTCTATAGTGGTGACTTCGCCCCAACCGCTGACTCCGTCCGCGATGACCTCGACGAGGACAATTCTGCGATCCTGGGTAACGCCGAAGCTGGTCTCAAACGGCGCCTTCAGGCGCATCCGGATCTCGCGCAACGTGATCGATTCGATTTTCATGCAGCTTGATTAGCCCGAGACCCAGGGCAGCACGCCGGATCACACTTGTAAAACGCGGGGGAACTCCTGTCAACGGGAAAATGCACCATATGGTGTTTTTTGTTGACAATGTGCACCATGCGGTGTAAACGTTATCGCCATTGCTGGCAGGCAGGAACCGACGATCATGGTTTCACGAGACCGCGAACGCTTATCGGAAATGCGGACGAACGGCAACCCGGGCGATCGCAAGAGTTGGATGACGGCGCTGGAGAGCCGCGTCACTCAAGCTGAGCCGAGCTTGAACTCCAGCCGCAGTAAGCTGATTCGCGCCATCCTTGACAGTGCCGAAGACAATTACTTTCTCTCCTCACGTGCGCTGGCCAAGCGCTACGAAGTGGACAAAGCGACCATCGTGCGCACCATTCAGGCGCTCGGCTACGAACGCTATGCCGATTTCGTCGCCGATTTGCGGGCGCATTTCGTCAGCCGCATCACCCCGTACACATTGATGAAATCGGCTGCGCGCGAGAAGCGCAGCATTGCAGATCACGTGGAGCACAGCCTCGACATGGACATCAATAACCTGCAGACTTTGCGCTCCAGGCTGGATGCAGACCATGTCATTCAATTGGCTAAGCGCCTGAACCGTGCGCGCCGCATCATGGTGGTCGGCGTTGATTTCGCCGCCGCACTCTCTTATCTCTTGGCTTATGGACTCACCTCGCTCGGCTATGACGCCGAAGCTCCCATAGGATCGACCGGCAACTTGCACCAGAAGGTGAGCCTGCTCGGTTCCAAAGATGTGCTGATCGCCATCAGTTTTGGACGTTGCCTGCAGGCGACGGTCGATGCAGCCCTGCATGCTCGCGAAAACGGTGTGCCGACCTTCGGTATCACAGATAGCGAGAAAACTCCCATTGCCCGGTTCTGCGATTCCTTCTGGTTGGCCTCGATAGCGAACCCATCTTTCCACGGATCGTATGTAGCGCCCATGGCGGCGATGGACGCGCTGATTGTCGCGTGCGCGCACCTGCAGCCCAAGCGATCGCTGGCTTCCTTACGACGCAAAGACCAGGACTCCAGGTCGCGCTGGTATTCGCCTGCGCGTGCGGAAGAGTCCGGGCAGAGGAACCAAAAGGAGGATGACCATGTCCCCAGTCACCGAAACGAACACACCTCTTAGCGTGGCTGATCTCCGCTCGAATGTTGCGGTCGCGCTATTGATTATCGCTTGCTTGTTTAGTGCTCGGGCTGGAGCGCAGAGCGCCGGGACGGGTGCAATTTCAGGACTTGTGACTGACCAAAGCGGCGCGGTCGTAACCGGGACGAAGATTACGGCCACCAATGAAGCCACTGGCGCAACCGTGGTGGTGATGTCCACAAACAACGGCAGCTATGTGGTCCCGCTGCTGCCGCCCGGATCATATCGGCTCGAAGCGTCGAAAGAGGGATTCAAAGTATCGAATTATCCCAATATCGCAGTGAACGTGACCGAGACAAAAGCGCTGAACATCCGCCTTCAAGTTGGAGCGATCAACGAGACAGTGCAGGTTGACACCACCGCCGAACAGTTACAGACGGAGACCAGCACCCTGGGAAACGTGACGACCAGTGAGATGGTCGAAAACCTGCCGTTAGTGACGCGCAATTACACGCAGATCGTCGGTCTCTCACCGGGAGTTGCAACGGACGTCACTAATGCCGGTGGTTTCGGGCGCGGAGGAGGCAGTAACGGGGAAGAGCCGTTCGTCGCCAATGGCGGAACCTCGACCGACAACAACTTCCAAATGAATGGCGTCCAGATCAATGACCTGCAGCAAAGTGGTTCGTTCAGCGGAGGCGTTGCCGTTCCGAACCCGGATACGATTCAGGAGTTCAAGGTACAGACAGGCCAGTACGATGCGTCGTATGGCCGCAACGCAGGTGCGAACGTCAACGTGGTCACCAAGGGCGGCACCAACGAATTCCACGGAACACTGTTTGAATATTTCCGCAACGAAGCATTGAACGCAAATGACTATTTTCGAAAACTAAGCAATCAACCCAGGCAGGTGCTGAGGCAAAATCAATTCGGATTCGCGCTGGGCGGACCGATTCGCAGGAACAAGCTGCTGTTTTTTACGTCCTACCAGGGAACTCGGCAGACCAACGGTGTGGACGTCAGTTGCTCCAGCAATTTCGCCACACCACCTCTGACCAACGATCGTTCGCCCGCCGCGCTGGGTGCTTTGTTCGCAGGCCAGCCCACGTTTATTCAGCAGATATTAGGCCCCGGGATTGGTCCGAATGTGCTGCCCGACGGCTCCAACATCGCTCCACAAGCGCTCGCATTGTTGCAATTCAAACTGCCCGATGGCAGCTACCTCATTCCCACACCGCAGAGAATCGATCCGACCCAGCCATTCGACACGCAAGGCACGAGTGCCTTCAGCGTTCCGTGCACCTTCAACGAAGAGCAGTTCATGACCAATGGAGACTGGCTCCACTCGGAAAAGAGCAGGGTGGCGGTGCGGTTCTTTTTTGCCAATAGTCATGACAAGAAGTCGCTGCCGATAACCAACCTTGGTGGTCCGACGGCGCCCGGATTTCCGGTAACCGCTGCCGACCATTTCCGCAATTTTTCGGTAGCCCATACGTACCTGTTCAGCCCCAATCTTCTCAACCAGGCAGAGGTTGCGTACAACCGCCAATTCGTAAACCTTAATCAGGAGGAAGCTTTCCGCTTCTCCGATGTCGGCGTCACCGCGCCGGCCTTCGACAATCCGATTCCTGCGATTCAGATCAGCGGCGCGCTCACGCTCGGCGGAAACGGCCAAACCATCCAGGTGGCCCAGAATGCCTACATTCTCCAGGACGATCTGGTCTGGACTCACGGCCGGCATTCCTTGCGCTTTGGCGGCGGGGTGAACCGCGGTCAACTGAACATCGGCAACTTCCATTTCCTTGGCGGGCTGGTGTTTGGCACCTTCCCGGATTTTCTCCTCGGACAAGATGGCACCACGAACGGAACTGGCCTCAGCAACGTGCTGGCGACTATCGATGTTCCGGGCCTGTTCGATCGCCATTGGCGCGTTTGGGACTACAACACTTACACGCAGGACGATCTCAAGTTGACGTCACGGCTCACATTCAATTTGGGACTTCGGTTTGAGCACCTGGGAGACTTGGGAGATGAACTGGGGCGCAACGCATCTTTTGATGTCACGCGTGCCGATACCAATCCGCCGGTGGCCGGGACTCTGCAGGGCTTCGTGGTTTCCAATAACTTTCCGGGAACGGCGCCCAACGGAGTAACTCGGCTCGACAACAACCTGGGAATCCGGGGAGACGGCCAGAACACGTGGAATCCACGCGTGGGTTTTGCCTGGCAAATTCCTCCGGGACGGCGGTTGGTGCTACGCGGCGGATATGGCATCTATCACCAGCGGGTCACGGGGCAACCACTCTTTCAGTTGCTCCTGAACCAACCATTTGGAATGTTGCGCCAGTTGATCGCTTTCGATAACGCAGCTGCCAGTTTTGCAAATCCGTTTCCTCCCGGAACGCCGGTGTTTCCGTCTTACACTCCTTATTCGCCGAGCACCCAATTCAGCACGATCGCGTTTGCGCAAAATTTTCGACCGCCTATCTTTCAGCGGTACAGCCTAAACCTGCAGACCGAGCTTACGCAGGGCTTGGTCTGGGAGGTCGGCTACGTGGGGACGCGGGCTACACACATGATTCGTACGCGGGACCCCAATCAGGCGCGGCTTGCAAGCGTGAGCAATCCAATCCGGGGCGAAACGACTAATACCGTGGATAATGTCGCATTTCGCGCTCCGCTGCTCGGGTGGACTGCCAATAATCTGCTGCAAATCGAATCCGCAGGCTCCAGCTGGTACAACGCTCTCGAGACCAGTGTCAGCAAACGCTTCACCCACGGGCTGCAGTTCCTGGTTTCCTACACCTTCGCTCGTGACCTAACCACGGACCCCTTCAGTGCAATCGGCGCCAACGGCGGTTTCTCCGAAGGTGACCAGAATAATGCTCACGCTCGCTATGGGCCCGACTTGTTTATTCGGGAGCATCGCCTTGTTGCCAGTTACGTTTACGATCTGCCCTTCTTCAAGCAGCGCCGCTCGTTGTTAGGCGCCGCACTGGGCGGCTGGAAAGTCGCGGGCGTAACAGTATTCCAATCCGGTCATCTGCTGCCCGTCCTGAATACAAATGCCACGAATGTTTTCGGCATCTCGGCGTTTGGTCAGGACTTTGGGCAGCTGGCCCCCGGTTGCGGCGTGAGTAAAGCAAACACCTCGGGCTCCGTCACTAGCAAGTTGAACAACTACATCAACACAGCGTGCTTTACCACGCCACCGGTGATCGGTGATGACGGAGTCGCAACCGCCTTCGGCAACACTCGCCCTGGGATTATTCACGGTCCGGATCAGCGCAACACGGATCTGTCGCTGATCAAGGAATTCCGTACGGCGTGGCCGAATGAGCAGTCGAATGTAGAATTCCGGGCGGAGTTTTTCAATGCCTTCAATACCCCGCAGTTTTCCGATCCCGATTACGAGCAGGATTCAGCTACTTTTGGACAGATCCTGAGTACTGCGGTTTCGCCGCGAATTATTCAGTTCGCGCTAAAGCTGAACTTTTAGTTTGGAATGTTCGACGACAGAATGGTGGCTGCTTGCAAGCGCGCACTCTTCAATGCGCCGAAGGAGGACTTCATCGTGAATACGAGCACTGCTGCTAGCGGGATATTCGGGCCCGTCCACCGGTTTCCATATTTGGCAGTTATGCTCCTGATGATGACGGCTTCGGCCTGGGCTCAGAAGCCGCAAGTCCCGAATCCTTTAGTTCCCAAAGCGAAGAAGCCTCCGGTTGAAGCCGAGCAGCCTCCGATCCCGACCACACATGAACTCACCGCGGCTGACGTCGAGGCGTTCCTCGCTGGCGTGATGCCGTTACAGTTGGCGCGCGAGGATATCGCCGGCGCGGTAATCATGATCGTCAAGGACGGCAAGGTGCTGTTCAAGCAAGGCTATGGTTACGCCGACGTGGAGAAGAAAGTTGCTGTCTCTCCCGACAACACACTGTTCCGCCCCGGATCGATTTCCAAGCTGTTTACTTGGACGGCAGTGATGCAGCAAGTGGAGCAGGGCAAGCTGGATCTCGATCGCGACGTGAACGAGTATATCGATTTCAAAATTCCGGCTGCTTATGGGAAGCCAATCACCCTGCGCAACCTCATGACTCATACGCCGGGATTCGAGGAAACTGTCCAGGCCCTTTTTGTTAGTGATGCAAAAGACCTGACGCCGCTCGACACTTATCTGAAGGAACATCTGCCGGCGCGCATTTTTCCTGCAGGGACGACTCCGGCGTATTCGAACTATGGGACCGGGCTGGCTGGATATATTGTGCAACGCGTGTCCGGACAGCCGTACTTCGATTACATCGACGAGCACATTCTCAAGCCGCTGGGCATGAACCATTCCACCTTTCGCCAGCCGCTGCTTGACGATCTGAAGCCCATGATGTCGAACGGCTACGACGTTGCGTCACAGCCGCCTAAGTCTTTCGAATATGTCAACATCCCGCCTGCCGGAAGTTCCTCCGTCACCGCCGCCGACATGGCGCATTTCATGATTGCGCACTTGCAAGACGGGACCTATGAAGGGGCTCAGATTTTGCGGCCGGAGACGGCGAAGCTCATGCATTCCCGTCAATTTGAAAACTTACCCGACATGAATGCCATGGCACTCGGCTTCTATGAAGAGAAAAGAAATGGGCATCGCATCATCGGACATGGCGGCGACACTCAGTATTTCCATAGCGACCTGCACCTGATACCTGATGCGAATCTCGGCTTTTTTATTTCCTACAACAGCGCTGGAAAAGGCGAGATCGGTGCGCGCGAGGCGGTGTGGCACAAGTTTCTCGATCGCTATTTTCCTTATAAAGCGCCTGCGGGTTCGCAAGTAAGCACTGCCGCCCAGGATGCGCAGTCGCTGGCAGGCCATTACATCGTCAGCCGTCGTTCTGAGACGACCATCCTGAAGGTGCTTGGTGTGGCGGACCAATCAAAGCTGTCGGTAAATGATGACGGTACCATCAGCGTCGGCGACTTCAAGGACTTAAATGGAGAGCCGAAGAAGTTTCGCGAGATCGGTCCTCTGATGTTCCGGGACGTCAACGGCCAGGACCGGATCGGGTTCAAGCGTGACAGCTCTGGAAATCCTATTGCGGTGATCGATTATCCATTCATGGTCTTCCAAAAAGCTCACTGGTATGAGAACAGCGCATTCCATCTACCACTGATCATTGGGTCGTTGGTAATACTTCTGCTGGCAGTGCTGCTCTGGCCAATTGCCGCGCTGATCCGGTGGCACTATGGGCAGAAGCTGAATCTTGCTCCCGAACAGCGGCACTTGCGGCTTCTGGTGCGCATCGTGAGCCTGCTAGATCTGCTGTTTTTTGCAGGGTTCGCCATCTTCTTTACTTTGGCATTCAAGGACATTGGCCTGCTCAGTCCCCGTTACAACATTTGGTTGCGCCTGATCCAGTTAATAGGCGGGGTGGGAGTGCTGGGCACCGTGGTCGCTATTTGGAACGCGTTCCGGTCGTGGCGACAATCTGATCGCTGGCTATGGAGCCGGATCGGCGACACCCTGATCGGCATGGCAGCGATTGGGGTAGTGTGGTTTGTCTTTACCTGGAATATGTTGCATTGGAGCCTGAGATATTGAAAATGCTTCTTATACATACCAAGAATTCCATCCGCACCGACAACCATTGACCTTATCAAGCTCTGAAATGTAGGCTGCCGGAGTGAAGTTTGCGCTCTTTGTTCCCTCCTCTCTGCAAAGTTGTTTCCGAACGCGTGTTTTGGTCGACGGAGAACCATCCGCAGAAAATCACTCCCTGTTTGTCGGCAACCCTTACGTAATCGCGTTACGTCAGAGTTGTCCGTGATACGCCCAAAATGGAGCTGGTCCG
>MNEA01000054.1 GCA_001917435.1 Acidobacteria bacterium 13_2_20CM_2_57_6 | reverse complement strand
AAGGTGTCATTCGATTGATTTTGAGTTCCCTTACTTCACCTAGTTCTGCTAGGTCGTAGAAACCGTCGTCGTCTGGCTCTGATTTCCTCGGGGCTCGCAGGAAAAGAAACCAATACGCAGCCACCTTCATTTCGTGAAGTTCCTCGGGGGGCAGACGACGCCTCATTATCGCCATCGACGTATATTCAACCGTTTGCATATTTGTGAACTCTCCTCTAACAATCGCTCCAAGCACATTGCTCGTTCTTCATGACACTCGGTGCAGCGGCACCAAAATAGTCTGTCGCGTCCCTCGAAGCGAGATTCACAGCAGCAGACACAATCACACTCCTCTGAATACTGATGTAGGATTTCCCATACGCCGAATTTCCAACCGACCATGCCCACTGCTGATTCGGGTCTCAGGAAAATGTGCCAGTCAAGGAAAATGGCACATATTTGTCTTGTAAGTACTGTGTTTTAAGTATTGCTTACGGAGTCAGCAGTTCCGAACCAACCGCAATGATCTCCGCTTTCATCCGTTCAATTATCCGAGTAAAGGCAAGCCGCGAACGTCCCAATCCAGCGTGAAGAGCGCACCCGTGGTGGCAAGAATTGCGCGGCCGGACGGCTGCAGCGCCATGCCCACGATGCCGGAGCCGCTGAGCACCACCTCGGCCTGCGCTTGCGGTGTGATCCGCACAATTCCGCGGCGCCCGCCGTAAGAAGCCGCCACATAGAGATTTCCTTCGCGATCCAAAGCGATCCCCTGCGGTCTCCCGAGTCCACGGAAAAACACGCTCAC
The DNA here is from genome assembly GCA_001917435.1 of Acidobacteria bacterium 13_2_20CM_2_57_6. Lineage (GTDB taxonomy): Bacteria > Acidobacteriota > Terriglobia > Acidiferrales > UBA7541 > Acidiferrum. The sequence continues at coordinate 13,685 of MNEA01000054.1, read as the reverse complement.
TTCGCCACCCTGCGTGATGCGGTGGATACGGTCAAAGCTGGACGTCGTCGGCGCCGATACGTACAGATCGCCGCTCGGATGAAACGCCAGGTGATAGGCGGCGATCGAGGGTTCCAGCGTGGCAAATACAAAAATCTCGCGGCTCGGGCTGATTTTAAAAACCGTGCCGCTGCGGTCGCCAACGTACAAATTGCCGTTGACATCGAACGCGATGCCCGTGGCAATGCCCATGCCTTCAATCCACTGTTCGGCGCGCCCATCCGGCGTGATTCGGTGAATTGTGCCGTCGTTGCGGCAGGAGACGAAGAGGTTCCCCATGCTGTCAAGCGCCAGGCCGCTAGGATTCGTCAGCGACGTGATGAACGGCTTCACGCTGTAATTCGCTGTGATCTTGTAGAGCGAAACCGGAACTCGTTGGCCCCGCGGACCGGAAAACGTGACGTAAATATTCCCGTCCAGGTCCACCGCGGGATTCGCGACGGGATGAAGATTGTCCGCGATCTGCAAGCCGATGGACACGGGATGCGGCGGGCTTTCGTGGCCGGAAGTGGCTACGCTCACTACGCCGCCATTCGCCCCTTCCGGAACTCGCGTCACCAGCCGATTCTCGCTGGCCAGCGCAATGCTTGCTTCCACTTCGCCAAACCGCACCACCGGACGCGCCTGCACGCGCGAGACGAAGCCGCGCCCGAGAATCGTCATTTCGCCGCCGGGAATCGCGGCCGTAGGCGCAACTCTCTCAATGTGGGGAATGCCGTTCTTTTCTGCCGAGGAACCGAACCCGAATTTCATACCCAGCCAACGTGAAACGTGAGCAGACCAAAGTGTAACGCCACACGCAGCAGAATTGCAGCGTAGACGCCCGCCATCCAGTCATCCGCCATAATTCCCCAGCCGCCCGGCAGCTTTTCCAGCCGACGCACCGGCCATGGCTTCCAGATGTCAAACACTCGAAAAAGTATAAAACCGAGCAAAAGATATTTCCAATTCACCAGGCTGAGTGCAAAAAAAATCGCGAAAATGGAGAAGTCCATGTGCGCCATAAAATGTGGCAGCGCAATGGGAATCAGCGGCAGCAACAGCGCCAGATGCTGCCCCGCGACTTCATCGATGACCACAAATTGCGGATCTTCCATTCCGGCGTGTTTAGCCGCCCGCGATGCACTCCACACCCCAATGGCCGCCAGCACGATGAGCAGGACCAAGGCGCAAAACACAGGAAGCGCCAGAATGGCGTTGTGAATATCGCTGCCCGGGACGAGGAAGTGCTTGTCCGTCAGCACCGCATCGGTATCGGGACGCAAGGAGAACACTCCACCGAAGGAACTGGGCCGCAAGAAAAAAACTGCCGAGAGGTAAGCCGTCGCGACTCCTACGAGCGAGCCGAATGTCCCCGGCGCCTTGGGGATGTAGCCCACGCCCAATGCGGTAGCGATTGCGAGGGCGAGCCGCGGTTTCTTGGGAGCTGCTCCGGGCGCGGCAGTGGCGTCAGTGTTTGGGGTCATTCGGGCTGTCCAAATCGTCGTCCAAACTGAGGACGATACTGTCTCCCTTGCTTTCAGCAAGGTCGTCTTCATCGAAGACAGGTTCGGAAACTACGTATTTCTCGGCGGCCCAATTGCCCAGATCCCGATCCCTGCAGCGCTCGCTGCAAAAAGGGAAGTCCGCATGGACCGCGGAGTCCGTTTCCGCTTTGCAAATGGGACATTTGTGCTTCATCGCGTCTTTATTTTTCTCTGTGGTCTTTGTGCCCTCGGTGTTGATAAACATCGCAAAACAGGCCGCACAGATCCCGGAGGCCAACGCAACGTTATCTTTGGAAGAAGAGTATATCTCAGCTAGGCGTCCGTCTTGGCAATTTCCACGCGCGCGACGTCCCCGGCTTCCGTGACCTCCCCGCCCGGCAGCTCAATGTCCGTGAGGTACAGCTTCCCATCGATCTCCGGAGCCATGCCTTCGAGCCGCGCTTCCCATATGAGCGGATTCTCTTTCGAGGGGCCTTCGATCAGCGCCGTGAAAGCGCGATCCTTTGTTGCGCCCGGCTTGGTCCGTAAATACTTCGCGCGCAGATTCTCCCGAGAGATTTTCTTCTGAATGGCCATCAGGCGGTTGCGGCGATCGCTGATCGCTTCCGCATCCACTTTTTCGTCCAGCGCGTAGCTTCCCGCGTTGTCCACGTCGGAATACTCGAAGACTCCCATCCAATCGAGTTTCGCCGCCTTCACGAAATCGCACAGCTCCTTGAAGTCGGCTTCGGTTTCGCCGGGGAACCCCACAATAAACGAAGTGCGCAACGAAATGCCGGGAATCGTCGCCCGAATGCGCTCCAGCAATTTCAGGAACGCGTCGCCGTTCGAACCGCGCTTCATCCGCGCCAGTATGTTGCGGCTGGCGTGCTGCAGCGGCATGTCTATGTACTTCGCGAGCCGCGCATGCTCTGCAATCGTCTCCAGCAATTTCTGCGTGACGCGATTCGGATAGGCATACAAAAATCGCACCCATAGCAAACCGTCGGTCTGCGCGAGTTTTCCGAGCAATTGCGCAAGGCCGTCGCGCAAGCCGAGGTCTTCGCCGTAAGAAGTCGTGTCCTGCCCGATCAGCGTGATTTCGCGTGCGCCGGCCCTCGCTAGATTCTCCGCTTCGCGCAGTACCGATTCGAAACGCCGGCTGCGAAACGCCCCGCGAAGCTGCGGAATAATGCAAAACGTGCAGGGATGATCGCAGCCTTCCGCGATTTTGATGTACGCCGCGTGCTTGGGTGTGGTGACGATGCGCGGTGTCAGATGGTGGTAGAGAAACGCGGGCGGCTGCGCCGGCAGCACGCGAAGATCGCCTTCTACCGCTTCCATGATGCGTTCCACTTCGCCGGTGCCCACGACGGCATCCACTTCCGGCACCTGCTCCAGAATCTGCGCGCGAAACCGTTCCACCAGGCATCCTGCCACAATCAATTTCTTCGCCGCGCCGAATTTCTTGTGCTCCGCCATTTCCAAGATGGCGTCCACGGACTCTTTTTGCGCCGCTTCGATAAAGCTGCACGTATTCACGACCAACACCTCGGCTTCATCGGCGCGCGGCGTCAGTTCATAGCCCTGACGCGCAAGAATACCCATCATCACCTCGCTGTCTACGAGGTTCTTCGGGCATCCCAGGCTGACGAATCCGACCTTGGTCATATGCAATGAATTTGCGCCTTCGCGCAATTCTCAATTATAACATGAGCTGTTGGGGCGTGTGTTTGTGGTGGCGCAGGGCCCCTGCGGCCTTTCTTGACGGGAAGTAATTTGTTTCAGCGCGCCCGCAAAGCCGCGCGAACCTGGTCCAGCAATTGTTTCAAGCGCGATGTATCGCAAGGCGCGCCGCCAAAGCGCGCATGCGCATAGAGTAGCGTGAATTCCCGGACGGGAGGCGCGAGATTCGGCGAATCCACGGCCGCCGCGAATTCCAGCGGCGTCTGCGTCTCTTCGCGCCGCAGCCCTCGCCGCGCCAGCATTCGAAGCAACTCCGCGTACAGCCGCGATGCAAGCTGCGGATCATTTCGGACCGTCTTGGATCCGCGCAATTGAAAAAACAGCCGGACGCGGCGGATCAATTCAGCAAGCAGATTGAAGCGCACCGCCACCAGAAAAAGCACCAGCGCCATCGGCGCCAAATAACCTATTACGCCCTGCTGGAGCTGCCACGAGTTTATCCATTTCTTGCCCGCGCGTTGCTTGCTATCAAACCAATCGCGCGCGGATTCGCCCCAATTCCGCGAGCCGCGCTGCAAATTTTGCGCCAGCGCCATCTGATGCCCAAAATCGTAGCCGATTACCCATTCGCTCCACGTGATCGCCATCAAGTCCGCATATTTTCCCAGGCGCGTCAGGAAGCTGGTTGCGGTTTCCGGAGCCGCCGGCGTGGGATCGAATGTTTGCCAGTCCATGCCCGGGAAGTAAACCTCTACCCAGCTGTGCGCATCGCTTGCGCGGACGATGTAATCGCCGCCTAATTCGTTGTATTCGCCTGGCAAGAAGCCATTGACTTCGCGCGAAGGAACGCCGAGTGTGCGCAGCATGATGATCATTGCCGAAGCAAAGTATTCACAGTGGCCCGCGCGGGTGTCAAACAAAAAATGAGCGAGCGGATCGCGCCCCGGTTTACCGGTCAGATTCAACGTGTACGCGAAGCGGGTGCGCAAGTGATTTTCGATTGCCACGGCCATGTCAAAGGGAGTAGGGGCATTTCTTGTGATTTCTCTGGCAAGCTCCGGGATGCGCGGGTCCAGCGCGGAAGGAAGCTGAAGGTACGTGGCGCCAATATCGCCGGAATACTCCGTCGGAGCGGCGCGCAGTTTTGCGGCGTTCATCAGAGGCAAGATTGAGGAACCGGCGTAACGGATGCCCGTGTAATTGTGAAAGGGATTCAGCAGCGTATCCGTGAAATCTCGGAAAATAAAATTGCGGCGAATCGCGCCGAACGAGCCGGCGTTCTCACCATTGAAATTTCCCCTGAGCCGGGTAACTTTGCCGGGCACGAAAATGGCGTCGGTGGCCAGTGGCTCAAGGTAAACGGTATAAAGAATTCCTGTCCTGAGAATGTCGGGTTTCTCCGCAGAACCAGCGGCGTGAATCCAGCCGTCTTCACCCGTCTGCAATCTTTCCGGGTCGCGCTCCGGGGAGCTCCACCGCCTGCCATCGAAAGTCGTCAGCGCGATGCCTCGCCAGCGCAGCCGGTCGTAATTAACAGGCTTGCCGGTTTGCACCCGCATGACCACGGTGGAATTCTTCTTGATCTCGCCGATCTGACCAAGCTCCACGTTTTCAGTGAACCCGGACATGAGCGAAGGGCTGAAGCTGGCCCGCCCGAGGTACCCGGCGGTGAAACGCGGAAAAAAGAAAAACAGCACGCCACCCAACACAATAGATCCAATCGCCACGCTGAGGGCGGAAAGACTCAGGGCGCGATTCAATTTTCGGTCGCGCTGGGTGCGCGCATGGAGAGCGGGCCACACCGCGCCGACAGCTCCGCGGCGCAATTCCATTCCAACGAAAGTGGAAACACCGAAAAGCATGAAGATGAAAAAGAGAATCAGGAAGGTCGTATCAACCGTAAGAACGGCCGCGGCAAGAATACCCGCGAAGGATAGCATCGCGAGAAAAAACGCGTCGCGGTCCGTGACCGCGCTATAGAAACGGACGATGCTGACGAACATCAAAAAATGCACCGACGCCAGAAGCGCGGCGAAGAGCGGGGGATTGGCAGAACTCCCAACAGAAAGGCGGGAGAGAAACAAAGCATCCACGGGGAAGAACGCCAGGTAGGCGATCACGCAAAACGTTGCGGCGCGGGGAGAGAGCTCGGCGGGGCGTCCGTGCCACCACCGAAAACCCTTGTAAAGCGCAATGAGCGGAGCTGCGAAGCTGGTGATGACGTCAAGCTCCCCAGTGCTGACGAGTGTGACCGTCGATGTAAGGATGAGCAGTGACAACGAGGTGCGGAAGAAACGCTCGGCGGGCAGAGCGGCGTCACTCGGGGATGCGATGGAGGCGGCCATGGCGGACATTTTTATCGTAGCATTTGCGAGGCGCGGCGGGAACGAAGCTGGGCGAAAGAATAACGCTCAGCGCCGGGCTGAAGCCAAATCTGATGCCGCCAGGGCGGCACGCGCGGCCCGCGCCACTTTGTGGGTGAGACCGGACACTGGCACGACGGAAATATCGCTTAACGGCACGAGTTCCGAGCCTTTGATCCGCGGAACTCTTTTTACCCGGATTAGAAATAGTTTGATGGTGATGGCCCGGTACGTCACCGCGTGATGAACTTCGCCCCCCGGAACGAGGTGCAAACTTCTGTTTCTCAGTTCGCGAGCGAGCCTGCCGAGATACGTGCGCAATTTCGCGCCGGGATCACCGGCCGCCGCGACTGTGGGGAAATGCCATAAGTTTGAAACCAGCAACGGAATGTAATCCGCCAATGGTTCCTTGCTTTGGTTCTCTTTCGACGGCGCCGGGAGCAACAATGTCCAACCGTTTTCATCCACGAACACGGCTGTAGCGAGAGTCACTTCCACGCTGGCGCGCTTCTTCCGTTTTTCGGGCAACGATTCCACGATACCAAGTTTACGTCCATCGCAGAATTGTCCGATGGGGCAGAGCAGGCATTGTGGCGATTTCGGATTGCACACCGTCGCGCCCAGCTCCATCATGGCTTGATTCCAATCGCCCGGCGATTTTGGAGCAAGCAAGCGATCTGCACTTTTTTGCAACTCTTGCCAGCGGCGTGACTCGCGGATGTCACCGCGAACTGCGCCAAGGCGCGCAAGGACACGCGCCACGTTGCCGTCGAGGACGGCCCGCTTTTCACCGTACGCAATGCTCAGAATCGCCGCAGCCGTGTAGTTTCCGATGCCGGGCAAGCCCAGGGCATCCTCTATCCGAGTTGGAAACTGGCCGCTGTGTTTCGCGACGATTTGTTGTGCGGCCTTTTGCAGGTTGCGCGCCCGGCTGTAATACCCGAGACCGGACCATAGACGCAACACTTCTTCTTGGGGCGCGGCGGCCAGCGCGTGAACGTCCGGAAATCGTTCGAGAAAGCGCACGTAGTGTGGAATCACGGCGGCGACGCGCGTCTGCTGCAGCATAATTTCCGAAAGCCAGATGCGATAAGGATCCGTGGTGCGCCGCCAAGGCAAATCGCGCTGAAACTGGCGAAACCAGCCCAGCAATTGTTTGCGAAATGCGGCGAGATCGCGGCCGTTTGGCATCGTGGTGACACATTCTCGCACAGCTAACTTGGACAAACATTTGTGTCTGCCAGTTTTTTGAAAATTCGTTGAACGAACTGGACAAGCAAAGCTGCTCCTGCCTACGACCCAGGCTCGTCGAGGAAGACGACGTATGACGAGCTCCAGACGGAGGCGGGGACGGAGCCGTGGGGCTGGGTGGTCACGATAATTTTGAAAAGTTCGGGCGATGTTGCGAGATCGGCCATCAGCGACTGCTGCGGGTCGGGGGGCAGGGGTTGCGCGACAGCCAGATGTTCGAGGATGGGAAAAATAATTTGGTCGGCGGGCGCCAGTAGAATTTCCACGCCGGCAGTGCGAAATTGCAGCAAGGAGTTGTTCTGGTAAAAGTGCCAGGCGAGGCTGGCGCAGATGTTTACAACTCGCTCGAAACGCTCATTCGCGACAGACGCTCCGGGCTTCAGGCTGGCGGATTCTTCTGCGGACAAGTGAGGGTCGAGAACCAGCAGGATGCGGCAATCGTCCTCCCGGGTAAATTCGCGGACCATCAGCGAACCAGAGCGCGCGGAAGCTTTCCAGTGGACGTGGCGCGCGCTGTCGGTGGGGATGTAGTCGCGCAGCGCGTAGAGATCCTGGCCGCGGCCCTTGGTCAGGCTTTCGAGCGCCCCCTCGAGTCCAGGAAGAATCTCCAGGTATTCCGCAGTCGGCTCGACGGAAGGATAGACGAGCGCCTCGGTTTTCAAATTCAATTGGCGCGCTTTCCGCAGGAAGCCAAAGGGAAAACGAGTGACGATGCGGAAAGCTTCCTGGCGATAGACCCCGCGTCGCGGAAATGTCACCGGGATAACTTGTTGCACGCGGTCATGCTTTGGGAGGTAAGGAAAATAAACCGGCGTTTCGAGAATGGCGGTGGAATGCCCCTGTTTTGACTTGGCTGCTTCGACGCGCAGCGAGAACGAAGGCAGCGTCAGCTTTTCATTTTCGAGCTCGACCATGGCGCGAACCGGCTGGCCGGCGAAAATGTGTTCGGGCAATACCAGCCGCAATTCGATGCCCGATAGGCTGATGGAAGAGAGAATGCCGGACAATAAGACGATGGCGATGAGGCTCGAGAGAATCAGAAACAGCAGATTGTTTCCGGTGTTTAACGCCGCAAGCGCAACAAGAATGATCCCGCCGAGATAGATCCAACCTTCGAGGGTGATGCGGTACTCCATCTTGTAACCAATCCAGCGGAGCGGTGTGCGCTTCGCGAGGATGGGAACAAGCGTTACGCCCACCCACGCGGCAATGGCGAGCGCGGCGAGCGCCGTTGTGCTTGCGAGCGCGCGCTGGCCGAGTTCAGCGGCAGCGCCGGAGTACAGCGCGAGAAGGAGCGCGGCCGTGAGCGCGGTGATGGAGAGAAAAAATGCGCGGACGGCGGGTCGGTCGGCCTTGGCCCAGAGTCGCGCGATCGTGGTTTGCACACTCACAGCTCAACGGTCACAAAGGAACGGGGACGGATTCCACGATATCGCGAAGAACGGAATCGGTGGTCTCCGATTTTTTTTGCAGCGAGGCGTGGCGCGAGCTGGCGACGACGCGATGGGAGAAAACGGAAACGGCCAGCTGCTTGAAATCGTCGGGGAGGCAATAGTCGCGGCCATCCAGGAAAGCGCGGGCTTGCGCGGCGCGCTGGAGCATAAGAGTGCCCCGGGGACTGACGCCGAGCGCAAGCTGCTCGCTCTTGCGCGTGCGATTGACGATCTCGAGGGCGTAATCGTGCAAACTGGCGTCCACCTTGACGTGGGCGACGGCGTCCTGCATAGCGAGAACATCGCTGACGTCCGCGATGGGATCGAGCGAATCAAGAGGATTATCGCCAACGCGCTTGCGGAGAATTTCTTTTTCCGTTTCGTGCGAGGGATAGCCCATCTTGATGCGCATCAAGAAACGGTCGAGCTGCGATTCGGGCAAAGGGTACGTGCCGTGGTGCTCGACGGGATTTTGCGTGGCGATGACGAGAAAAGGCTGCGGAAGCGGAAGCGTTTTGCCGTCGACGGTGACTTGCGCTTCGTTCATGGCCTCGAGAAGCGCGGACTGCGTGCGCGGAGTGGTGCGGTTGATTTCGTCGGCGAGGACCACGTTGGCGAAAATCGGGCCGGAGCGAAATTCAAATTCGCGTGATTCGGGATTGTAAACGCTCACGCCGAGAACGTCGCTGGGAAGAAGATCGGACGTGAACTGGATGCGCTGGAAGCTGCAATGAAAAGATTTTGCGAGCGCTTGCGCGAGCGTGGTCTTGCCGACTCCGGGAACGTCTTCGATGAGCAGGTGGCCCCGCGCGAGCAGAGTGATCAGCGCGAGCTGAATGGCATCTTCCTTGCCGTAGATGGCGCGCGCGATGGAGCGCTGGAGCTGCGAGACGACTTGAGAGGTGGCAGTCGGCATCGGTTGAAAACCCGCGTCCTTCCTGTTACAAATAGATGGCGGGACCGGCTGTCGCGGTTACTGGCAACGGGCGACTAGCTCAGTTGGTTAGAGCGCTCCCCTCACACGGGAGAGGTCAAAGGTTCGAGTCCTTTGTCGCCCACCATTCTTCCACATTCTCCCATTATCAGTCTGGATCGTGCAGTCGTCGTGTGAGTTTTGTGCTGAACTTGCTATTTAGAAGCGGGAGCACGCATGGGTTGGCGGGCTTTCCCGGATTGCCCTCTGGAAGGCGATGCCGTGGCCGGAACGGCAACGGTCTTGTATAGTGCACCCATGATGAACTTTCTTCGCACTCTCGAATTCCTCGGATTGAGCATGTGGCTGGGGAGCGATGTGTTTTTGAGTTTTGTCGTGGCGCCCGGGGCGTTCCGGATCCTGGCGAGCCGGGACCAAGCCGGGGCCATGGTGGGGTTCGGGCTTTGGTGGATGCACATGATCGGCGTGGTTTGCGGCATCGTGATTCTGCTAGCACGGCTGGCGCGGACGCGGACGTTTGCCAGTCTTGCGACGCCGGCGGCACTTTGTGTCGTGCTCATGATTTTGCTCACGGTCGTGTCGCAGCATGCGGTCAGCCCCAAGATGGCGGCGCTGCGGGTGCAGATGGGATCGATTCAAGCGACGGCTTCAGACAATCCTTTGTTCGTGGAGTTCAGCAAATTGCACCGGATTTCAGTTTCACTGGAAAGCGGCGTGTTGCTTGCGGGATTAGCGGGCATGTATTTGATGGTGAAAGAGTTAGTTTCGGTAGGTAGTAAATTCTGAAACCTTCAACAAGTGACCGCCCCCCCCCGATACCCCCGTTTTTTCATAAGTGTCCCTTAGGACCTCCGGCCCGCGAAACCTCATGAAAGCCCGTACAATGCAAAAAATGCCCATTCCCGCGCTACGTCCTTTGTTTTTAGGTCAGCCGTGATTGCGACCCTGCGTCTTTCGAGCCTGTTCATTCTAAGGTGAGTTCTTTGTTTTGATGCACTTCTGCAAGTGTTGATTCTGAAGGATTTAGAATGCACTGAAATTGTGAAAGACTGCATTCCGCAACCGCCAGTAGAAAGTACCCAAGGATGGCCGGAAGGAAGCACGCGCAAATAAAAAACGCGGCAGAGAAGCCGCCGCGGCCAAAACAGATGATTTCTTAAAAGAGACCTTACTCCGATGGGCCCGGGTAGTCAAGGAAAAATACGGCTGGGTTAAGCGAAAAGTCGGAGCGTTCCCCTCGTGTTCGCGCTTAAGGCGTTAGCGGCGCGGGCGCTTGGACGACGCTCGACCACGCTCGGCGTGTTGGCGAGGTTTGCGGACATGGGCGGGGCGGATTTTGCGCATGGCCGCGTTCCCGGCGCGCTGGCAGGCGCGCCACATGTACCAACTGGCGATGGTGCGGTAGGGACGCCAGCGTTCGCCAAAGGCCAGGAGTTCCTTGGGCTTCGGCATGCGCTTCTTGCCGTAAGTGATGGACCAGCCTTTCTTGACGCCGAGGTCGTGAATGGGAAGAACGTCAGGGCGGCCGAGGCTGAAGATCAAAAACATTTCGACGGTCCAGTCGCCGATGCCGCGGACAGAGACGAGACGCTTGACAAGCTCTTCGTCGGAGAGCTTTTGGGCTTGTTCGAGCGTGGGGACGACGCCTTCGATGGTTTTTTGCGCGAGGTCTTTCATGGCCAGGATTTTTGCGGCGGAAAGGCCTGCCTTGCGGAGCGCGGGCTTGCGCAGCTTTAGCATCTCCTGGGGAGTGGGGATGCCGCCGGTGGAGCTGAGCGCCTTGACGCGGGCGAAGATGGTGGCGGCAGCTTTGCCGGAGATGGATTGGTGAGTGACAGCTTCAAGGAGAGTTTCGTAAGGAGAGTGTGCGGCTTCGATCTTGAGTTGGAACGGGACGGTTTCTTCGATGAGGCGTTTCAGACGTTCGTCGCGTTCAGCGAGGTGCTTCGTTGCCTCGGCGACGTCAAATGCGGGGACAGCGGCTGTCTCGGCCACGATGGCTCCATTCAGGAAACGGAGAAATAGCTTAACAATCTCTGTCTCGCGGACAACGTTTTTTGACTTCTATTCAGACATGGCTATCTGCTGGGCGATTTGGCGGGCATGAAACGCTTTCTTGCGGGCATGTCGCAAGCGCAACAAACTGACGGCAGCGACAAGGACCAGACAAGATTCGACGAAGAGTTTGCCGCCATCGAACCAATCCACGGGGTCATTTTTCAAGCTGGGATCGGTGAACAGGCTGTGCCAGAAAAGAGCGGCAGCTGCGAAATAAATAGAAAAATGGAAGGACTTCCAAAGATGGCGGCCCAGAGTGATGCGCAAGTAGGAAGTGCCTACTACAAATGCGATGAGGTACAGCGCGACAGCGCCTATGGTGTTGTCAAAGGGTTGCGCCGGAGAATGTACGGGATAGACGAGGTCGAAGACAAGGAAGCGCGGATTTTTGTTCAAGAGCAGAATCACGGGATGGAGGATCGATAGAGCGAGCGCAATGTAGCCGGTCCAGTTGTGAAACCGGAAATAATTGAATCGATGATTTGGCCAGGAGCGGTGAGGGCTGTAGCGGAAGGCCATGAGTAAGCCCAAGAATATGTTCAGGGTTACGGCGCCGACGGCGAGCAGGCCGACGTAAGCCGAGAGGTCCAAAACCGTAAGGCCCATTGGCAGCATGAAGTAGAAATTCCGTCCAGCGTTCAAGTCCCTCAGTTTGACGTGAGAACATGGGATTGCGTTTACAAGAAACTGAATTTGGCAGGAACTGCGAGATTCAGAGCAATGTGCAGGGAGAGGACGAAGGGGCTCTACTAGAGGATCATGTAAGCTGGCCGCCCAAACGGCTCATATTGCATTGGGGACATCGCCAGAGGCGGAAGTCGGGATGTTCCGGCTGCACTTCGAGCAAGTACATCGGATAACGATCATGCGCACAGTACTGATGGGGAGGAATCGGGCATCGCTTCATAACGAATGGATTCTGGGTATTCAGGAAATAGCCATCGGACCTACTGTAGCTCACAAAACAGTCAGGTTCCTGACAAGCATAAGTTATAGCGTCTTCGCTCGAAGATAGCTCTCGAACGATCATCTCCGAATGGTGTTCATAGCAGAGTGGGTGAATTCTGTTTGAGCGTGCAGTGGCAGGCACGAGAATTACCTCCTCTCAATGCCTGGAAATACGAGGCCAAATCACAATACCTGAAAAGGGTGTCAGGTAAATACCCTAATGTAGGTATCCGTAAGAAACCCTAACGCGAAGAAATGCCTGTGTCAACAGCAAGTTCCCAAAATGAGAATAGAGCAGGAGAAGACCTGAATGGGAATCAGGACTCGAGTTAAGAAGTCATGACGGCCGTAGCAACGGCGCCCGGAACCGGGTGTGCTAGGATGATGGGTTTGTGCGAGCGCAAATTAGCGCGTTGAAGGGGCTGGAGTGCAGACTGGAATTATTGGACTACCACAGGTTGGGAAGACGACTCTGTTTCGGATATTGACGAAGGCGCACGTGGAGGGGAAGAGCGGAGCGTCAGCGACGCACGTGGGTGTCGCGAAAGTGCCGGAACGGCGGCTCGTGGAGTTGGCGAAGCTGTACAGCCCAAAGAAGATCACCTACGCAACTGTGAACTACGTGGACTTGGGCGGTATGCAGAAGGAGCGCATGCGCGATGCTTTGGCGCAACTGCGTGACGTGGACGTGATCGCGCACGTGATTCGCGTTTTCGAGGATCCTTCGGTGCCGCATTCGGAGGGCAGCATTGATCCGCTGCGGGACGCCACGAATCTTGATCTGGAGCTGATGCTTTCCGACCATGACCAGATTACGCGGCGCCTAGAGCGGGTGGATAAAGATCTGAAGAAGAAACGTGATCCGGCGCTGGAGATCGAGAAAACCGCGCTGGAGAAATGCAAAATTCATCTGGAGGCGGAGAAGGCGCTGCGGGAACTGGAGCTGACGGCGGAGGAGAGAAAGTCGATCGGGGGATTCTTATTCTTGTCGGCGCGGCCGGTGTTGTACGTGCTGAACCTGGGGGACGAGGAAGCGGACAAGCTGGAAACGGCGGTGGAGCGCCACAAATTGAGCGCCTTGCAAGGGTTGCCGAACGCGGCGGTGGTAGCGATTTGTGGGCGGTTGGAGGCGGAACTTTCAGAGATGGAGGAGAAGGAAGCCGCGGAATTGCTGGCGTCGTACGGATTGAAAGAGCCGGGGCTGAACCGGTTGATTCGGGCGACGTATGACTTGATGGGGCTGATCCAGTTTTTTACGGCGGGAGAGCCGGAAGTGCGTGCGTGGACGATTCGAAAGGGAGCGACGGCGGCGAAGGCGGCGGGAGCGATTCATAGCGACATCGAGAAAGGATTTATACGCGCGGAAGTCGTGCGATGGAATGATTTGCTGGCGGCGGGGAGCCTGGCGGCGGCGCGAGAGAAGGCGCATGTGCGGTTGGAGGGGAAGGAATACGTGGTGCAGGAAGGGGATGTGATTTTGTTTCGACATTCTGGCTAAAGAAGAAAG
>MNEA01000002.1 GCA_001917435.1 Acidobacteria bacterium 13_2_20CM_2_57_6 | reverse complement strand
AGTCTTCCATGGCCTGCTACACTACCTGTTGTGGTTACCTGAGTCAAATGGATACCCCCTTAGGATGAAATGAAGTTTTGTTTCCTTCTCTTGCTTTTGGCGAACGCGCTGCGTGGTAGAATTCACGGCGAATGAGCCGACTCTGCTCCTCCCGTTTCGAGCGAGCGGCGCGCAAACTGGGCTGGATGCGCATCGCCGGCATCGATGAGGCCGGTCGCGGCGCACTGTTTGGCCCGGTGGTTGCCGCCGCGGTGATTCTCAATCCCAGGCGGCGCATTGTCGGTTTGGACGATTCCAAAAAGCTCACTCCCGAACGCCGCGTGGAACTCGCGCCGCGCATCCGTGAGCACGCTCTGGCATGGGCGGTCGCTGAAGTGGACGCCCAGCGCATCGACGCCTGGAACATTTACCAGGCATCACGCCAGGCGATGACCGGCGCGCTGCAACAACTCGCAATCCCACCCGATTACCTGCTCATTGATGCCATGCAGCTCGACGTCTTGATCGAACAGAAATCCTTGATTAAGGGCGATGCCCGCAGCATCTCCATCGCGGCAGCCTCGATTCTGGCGAAAACGCATCGCGATATGCGTATGGAAGAATGGGACGCCATCTATCCGCAATACGGTCTGGCGCGCCACAAAGGATACGGCACTCCCGACCATCTTGAAGCCTTGCGCCTACATGGCCCCACGCCTCTTCATCGCTATTCTTTTGCACCGGTGCGGGATTCCACCTGTTGGGCTGTCGGCGCGACGCAAACGGCGTTCCCGATCTTCTGATGGGTCTCATTTGAACATGTTCAATTGTGAGATGGCGCGATCGTTTAGCATGCGATAGAAACTAGGCCGCACTGCGGTCTGAATTCCTGTTATCGCGTTGAGACTCATCTTTTGCTTAGAAATAAGTCTCTCCACAGCCGAGACCAGAGGGCCCGACATGCTCTTTGCACACTCATTGGAATTCTCCCTACAGCCAGATGGCCTCGCCCCGCCTTCGTCTGTTGTTTCCTCGCTCCAAAGGGGATAACTGGCTGCTCACAAGGTACTTTGGGTTCGTTGACTTGTCTTTTTCCCGCCTGATAGCGTAGTTCTGTAGCGTTGCGGCTTTTTTCGCCGCCGCAACCAATCAAGGAGAACGTGTGGGCAAACTCCCGCGGGGGAGGTTTGTCTCTGTTCGCGCATGGCCTATAACAAAAGCAAATACGTCGAGGCTGCACAAAAGCTGCTGAACCAGGGCAAAGTCGCCCAAGCCATCGCCGAATACCAGAATATTCTGAAGTACGAGCCGCGCGATCAGGTCACACTCATGACCATCGGCGAGCTCTATATCCGGCAGGGGGAAACCTTTCAGGCCATCGACTATTTCGAGCGCCTTGCGCAGATTTTCGTTGGCGACGGTTTCCTGACAAAAGCAATCGCGGTCTACAAACGCATCGCCAAGCTCGCTCCCGAAGAAATTCGGCCGCTTGAAAAGCTTGCCGACCTCTATGTCCAACAGGGCGTAATGAGCGAAGCCCGGCCTCTGTTCCTGCAACTGGCGGAAATCCACCTGAAGAACAATCGCCAGCCGGAAGCCATTGGACTTCTGAAAAAACTTTTGCAGGCGGAACCCGACAATCTCCGCATCCAGATTCGCCTGGCCGATTTGTACCAGGCCATGGGCCAGACCCGGGACGCTATCGAGGCTTACGTCTCCGCTTCCCAGCGCGCGTTAGCCCGCGGTGATCAGGGAGAAAGCGAGAAACTCGCGGACAAGGCTCTAAAACTTGAGCCCCACAATTTGGCCGCCGTTATCGTCAAAGCGCGATCGCATTCTTCCCAGGGCAATCACGCCAAGGCTACCCAGCTTCTGGAACAGGCGGCCGGTCTCGAAAAGGGCGGCGAACAGACCGAACTCCTCCTCGACTTGTATCTCAAGAATTCCGATTGGGACCAGGCTTCGGCGCTCGCGCATCGCGTGTTTGAAGCCGACGAGAAAAATTTTGGGCCGATGCAGAAGGTAGTCGAATCACTGCTGCAATCCGGGAATCCCGAAAAAGCCATGGAGATCTTGGAGAAATCGCGGCTCCCCATGATCGACGCCGGAGAGCATGAGGTTGTCGGGAAATTACTGAACGAACTTGCGTCGAGCATGCCTGGCACCATAGAACCGCTGGAGTGGCTCGTGGAATTATATGGGCGCACCAGCGATTCCTTCCGCTTACCGGACGCGTTGGCCCACCTGGGAGACGCGCTGGTGGCCGGTCACCAGTGGGAGCGAGCGAAGCAGATCTTTCAACAGCTTGTCGACCGTGATCCGGAGAGCGATTCCGCAAAGCGCAAACTTAATGGCGTGCTTCGCAAAATGGGGCAATTGCCGGCCGGCGAAGCAGAGGATTTTCCCGAGGAAGACTTGCGGGCGGAAATTCCGAAGCCTCCCGCTGCCAAGCTGCCCGTCGACGACGAAGAACCAGCTCCCGAAATTCCAGTCAAGCCCGCCGCTGCATCCAGCGAGCCCGCACTTGACGAAGAAACGCAAAAGTTTATCGCCCAGTCGCTCACCGACGTGGACCTTTTCGCAAGTTACGGCCTAACGCAAAAAGCAATTGGATTGCTCGAAGCCATCCTGCGCCGCGCGCCGCGCCATACGCCAACACTCGAGAAACTGCTCGACTTTGTTCTTGGCGCAGGCGACGACCGGCGCACCGCCGAACTCGCCGCGCAGTTGGAACAGATTCATAGCGAAACGGGCGACAAGCGCAGTTCTGAAAGATTCGGCGAATTGCGCCGCCGCTTCCAGCGCGCCGCTGGTTTGACGGATGCGGAATTGGCCATCGCGGTTCCTCCGTCAAAGTCTGCCGCCCCGAAAGCTGCGGAAACCGAACCCACGGTGGGGTCCATACCCGAAATCGCCGCCGTACCCGTACCGGAACCGCCTGCTCCGCCTCCGGCTGCTCCCGTGAAAGAAGCGCGCCTCGAGCCTGTCGAAGTGAACGCCACTCCCGCTCAAGCCGAAGTGCAGGAAGTCGATTTGTCCGACGAATGGGCGACGCTTCTCGAGGAGACGCGCCCCGCCGAAGCGGGTGTTCCTCCTGGGTCAGTACCGGCGAAGCCCGCTGCGGCTTCTACCCATCACACAAAACCAGGGGTTGTGGAAGAATTTCAAATTGGTGAGGAACCTCCGGTCGCCGAGCCGTCTGAGGTCGCCAGCGCTGCCCCCGCAATTCCGCTGAAGCCGGAACCCGTCATTGAAAAAGCAAAGTCCAAGCCCCCGGCGAAACAAGCGCCCCCGCCTAAAGTTACGCAGAAGCCTACGCAAAAGATCGAACCCGAGTTCGAACTGGAACAGGAGTATGAACTCGTACTGGATGGGGAGCCCCTCGTGCCGGCGTACGACCAGAAACCGCCCGAGAAGCCAGTTGCTCCACCTGCACCCGTCGCAAAAAGCGCCCCACCGGCTCAGGCCGCGGGTAACAATTTTGCTTCCGATCAATTTCTTGCCGAGCTTGCCAACGAAATCGATCAGCTCGGCATTGGCGAACTCACACCAGGATTTTCTGAATCGGCGTCCAATGCGCAGCCTCCCTCCGTGGCGAAGAAAGATGCGGCGACGGTTCATTCCAGTGAGGCGGGTCCGCTCAAGGAAGTGTTCGATGAGTTTCGCGCGGAACTCGGCGAGATGGGTGCGGAAGACGAAGACCTCGAGACGCACTACAATCTCGGCATCGCATTTCGCGAGATGGGTCTCCTGGAGGAAGCCATCAGCGAATTCCAGAAAGTCGCGAAAGCCAGCGACAGCGGGCGCGCTTTCCGCTACACCATGCAGTGCTGCACGCTTCTGGGCTTGGCTTTCATGGAGAAGGGCCAGCCGGGCATCGCTGCGATCTGGTATGAACGCGCCCTGAAGACCCCCGGCAATGATCCGGAAAGCACGCTCGCCTTGCGGTATGATTTGGGCGTAGCTCAGGAGTCGGCGGGCGAGCCTGGAGCGGCGTTGAAGAGTTTCTCCCAGGTCTACGCGATGAACATCGACTATCGTGATGTGGCCGAGCGTATTGCCGCCCTTCAGAAGCCCATACGCCGATCCTGAACCATTCCCGACGGACGGAACTTCGCTGAATCATGAACCGGTTTTATCGCGCACTGCTGGTCGTTCTTGCGTTTGAAATGGGCGCAATGCTTCTCTATTTGCCGTGGTCCGGCTATTGGGAGCAGAATTTTTTTCTCAGCCATTACCCTTCGCTCATGCCTATCCTGCTTCATCCGTCCTTTCGCGGCGCGGTAAGCGGCGTGGGGGTTTTGGATATCCTTCTGGCAATTGGCTGGATTGGTTCGCGCCCGGGGCCTGATCGTGTCCCGCATCAATAACTCAGCCCGCGACCCGCTCCTCTGTTACGTCACCGACCGACGCAGCCTTCCCGACTTCGAACTTGGGAAAGCACGAGAAACTCTATTGTCGAAGATCCAGGCCGCAGCAAGGGCAGGCGTCGATTGGATTCAGATCCGAGAGAAAGATCTTTCCGGAAGAGACTGCACCTCGCTCGCGCAAGAAGTTTTGCTACGCGCCGCGAAGTCCCCGGCGCGCAACGGCGCCTCTGCCCGCATTCTTGTAAATGATCGGCTCGACGTTGCTCTTTCGGAGCGTGCCGGCGGTGTGCATCTTGGAGAGAAGAGTCTTCCGCCGTCCGAAGCAAGGCGGCTTGTGAACGCCGTAATCCCCAGCCAAGATTTCCTCATTGGCGCTTCCTGTCACTCTCTGGAAGCCGCGAGATCAGCGGCGAGCGATGGCGCCGATTATCTCTTTTTTGGCCCCATTTTCACGACGCCATCAAAGGCCGCGTTCGGTGCGCCGCAGAGCCTTGAGCGTCTCGGAGAAGTCTGCCGCGCGGTTTCCATTCCGGTGCTTGCCATCGGCGGAATTACGCTGGAGAACGCCCCCGATTGTCTTGCTGCGGGTGCCGCGGGGATCGCGGCCATTCGACTTTTCCAGAACGCCCGGGACATATTCTCTCCCGTCCAGTCCCTGCGGAAGCTCACGCGCTGATCAGCGGTACATCAGCCGGCGGAGCAGCCGGATTTGCCCGGCATGATAAATGTCGTGATAGGCGATGCCGTACAGTTGAGGTACAAATTTTGCGGCTCTCGCTGTGCGCAATAATTTTGCCACCGTGGCAAGCAATGCACGGTGTTCCCGCGCTAGCAACTCTTTGTCCGCACTCCAAGCTGCCTCGTTCAATCTGCCTTTTTCGGGGCGGGCAAAGAAATTGCTTCCTTTAAGCACGAACGAACCGCGCTTCCCGCCTTCGATTCTTCGCCGCACAGCATATTTCCAGTACGCGGCATGGAGCATGACTTCCCAAATGTTGTGCCGTCCTGGCCTCGGGCGCCACGCTGCTTGTTTTGCAGTCACTCCTTTGATGGATTGCTTTAGATTCGGTCCATGCCAGGTCTTTTTTTCGTAGCCTTCGTCGAGCAGCGCGAGCACCAGCTTTGCAGAGTCCAAAGTGGCCTCCTCATGTGCGGGTCAGATGGAATACCGCAAAGGATGGCGCGCTAACTCCGATGTGTCAACGCCCAGCTTTTTTTGTATGGAGGATTCGTCCTACGGCCGACGCCAACCCCTTATTTTCCGTTCTCTTGCGTCTGTAAAGTTGTTGGTCCGCGGCCTCGATGAGTTCAGCGGCGGTCCTCCCGTCGTCTGTGTGCAGTCCGTTCTCGATGCGCTGTGCGACCTGCTCCGCCATCCCCCTGAAGAGGTCTTCCACGGGCGAGAGGGTCGTGCCAACGGACGATCCAGGGCTGCGTAAACAGCCGCAGCAGGATTCTCCAAATTCTACAACGGTAAACGCGAAGCACAAGAGCTCATTCGTCATCTGTAATCCTCGCCACGTCCCGCACGGGGATCGAAAAAGGGGGTCGCAAAAGTGACGTCCAGATGATAACAAGTTGCAAGTTATATCGGACTAAGTTAGTCTGAATTGATTGTTGCAAATTACTTGCAAGGAGACTCTGTGGTCTCGACTTATCGCCTTGGTCTGTGTAGTTCTTTCTGGGTTTTTCTACTTTCCTTTTGCTCTACTTCCCCGGCCCTTGCCCAGGAAAGCCCGTATTTTGTGGCCTACGATCACTATCTGGAAGAGCCCGGCAACCTTGAGATCGAGTATTTCTCCACTGTTGGCACCCAGCGGGGCGGTAACAGCTTCCACGCCTACTGGGCCGAGTTTGAATACGGGGCGACCGCCTGGTGGACCACAGAGTTTTACCTGGACGGTCAGACCACCTTTAACGACAGCACGGTGTTCACCGGTTTCCGCTGGGAGAATCGCTTCCGGCCGCTGAAGCGCGAGCACTTCATCAATCCCATTCTCTATGTGGAGTATGAAAACAAAAACGGCGCTGACAAGATCTTCAAGGAAGGCGAAGGCCATGACGTGGAATCAGACTTCCTCGTCTCGAACGCGGAGGCCCGCAGAGAGCATATCCACGAAATCGAGTTGAAACTCATCCTCTCCAGCACATTCAAAGGCTGGAACTTTACCCAGAACACGCTTGCGGCCAAGGATCTTTCGAATTCACCGTGGGAATTTGGCTATGCTCTCGGCGCCAGCCGCCCGCTCGCGTTGAAGGCTTCGGCAAAGCGCTGCAATCTCTGTCCGCAAAACTTTGTCGCCGGTGTCGAAATGTATGGCGGCCTCGGTGACCGGCATAGTTTTGGCCTTCACGATACGTCACATTATCTTGCGCCTGTGCTCGGCTGGAATTTGCCCTCCGGCTGGACGTTGAGGATTTCGCCGGGCTTTGGTTTGAACCACAACAGCCACCAGTTCCTCATGCGCTGGGGCGTCTCGCGGGAAATAACCGGCTTCGGTTCCATGGTCAGCCGGCTCTTTGGAGGGCGCCAGTGAAAGCCTTTGGAGCAGCTCTCGCCGTTTGCGTTTTGCTCCTTGCGGTTTCTGTTGTCCTTGGACAGAGCCAAAATTCAGATAAATCGTCCGCCAGCCCAACGCCAAAATACGATCCAGCTATCTACGCGGAATTGCAAAAGGCGCCCCAGAAAGCCCGGGAGCGCTCAAACCCGCTGGAGAATGATCCAAACGCTGCTGCTGCAGGCGCCGTCCTATTTGAACAACACTGCGCGGAATGCCACGGCAAATCCGCCGAAGGCTCGCGCAAAGCTCCAAGTCTTCGCGCTCCAGAAGTGCAGAACGCAACGCCCGGAGCTCTTTTCTGGCTGTTGACCAATGGCGTGGTTCGAAAGAAGATGCCGGTCTGGTCGAAACTTCCGGAACCTCAGCGCTGGCAATTGGTGCGCTATCTCAAATCGCTTAGCGTGTCAGTTCCGGTGGCAGAATCTCCCGCAGCGAAACCGTGATGTAAAAACCCTAGTTCGAAGCCTTGGCGGCATCGTTCAGAATCATCGCCAGACGCACGCCCGCTTCCGCCAAGCCCGTCTGCGCTACTTTTGCGGCGCTGGCTTGATACGCCTCGCCGATGGCGAGATGCTTCTCAAACATCCTTTTTCCCATGTGGTTGTCTTCGGCGCAGCTTTTCAATTTCCTGTCCGGTTCGATGGCAATTTTCTCCGGGAAAGCATCGTATACGCCGGTCTCCGCCCGCTCATGGCTCTCCCAGGCCCAGTTTTCCACATGGATGCCGGCAGCTTCCCATGCGGCGATTTCGGCGTGAAACTTTTCGTGTAGTTCGTCGGCGTAACGGAACGGATAGGAGACTTCCATGTCGCGTTCCACAATTTCCGTGTCCCAGACCTGATGAAGATTGGGTGAATAATCATCACGTTCCGGATGGAGCGAGTTGGGCAGCGGTTCATGGTGAAGATATTTCACGGGCACGCAGTTTCCGCCGTTATCGGCATTGGTGATGGCGTGCAGCGGCTGATGCATATCGCCGACAAAGTGGATGAGATAACGGATTGCTTCGGCGCGCTTCAGGGAATCTGCGGACTTGTCCTTCAGGATGGCGCGCTGCTCTTCGATCGCGCGTGTCACACATCCTTCAGCGCCGCAATACGCTGCTAAATCGCTCTTGTGCTGGCCCCGAGGAATGTCGATGTAATGCCAAGGCCCGTTCTTGCGCTCGTTGCGCACATCATCGGGCCAAGTAGAGGCGTCCACCATCAGGTCCGTCGTGGCATTGCCGCACCAACGCTTCAGCTTCGGATCAATCGGGTTGTCGCCGAGAAGTTGCTGAACCATTTGCCGGGCTTCCGGTGTCAGGTGCTTCTCCGCGATCAGGGCCACCGTTTGGTGACCTTTGCAACCCCACGCGCCGGCTCCAGGCGCGGCCATCGCCAGAAACGGCAGAGCAGCCAGGGACCACACAGTCGTATGATTCACAGTTTTTACCTCGATCGGAATTACCGCTCGGCCGAACCGAAGCGGTAAAACGCTCACCGCTCGTCCCGTTGTTTCAAGCGCTGAGCCAGCGCCCGATCGGTTTCCACGATTCGGTGTGATCGCAAATCACGCGCAAAGCTGCGGTGATAGGAATTGCCAGAACCAGCCCCATGCCTCCCCATACCCAGCCCCAGAACAGCAGTGCAATGGTGATGGCCACGGCATTCAGGCGCACCCGGCGGCCCACCAATTTAGGCGCCACCAAATTGATCGCCAAAACGTGGATGGCAGTCAGTGTCGCCGCAATCAGCACGAATTCCCCCAGCGTTTTCCATTTCGCCAGCGCGATGAGAAAGGCCGGCAGCCAGGCCATCACTGCTCCGATGTATGGAACCATGTTCAGGATCCCGGAAGCGATTCCTGTGAGAACGGGATACTCCATCCCGATGACCCAGAAAAACAGGCTGCTGGACGCAATCACGACCAGCGTCACGATGCTCATCCCCGCAAGGTAATCACGCAAGACGTCGCGCAAATCCTCCAGCGTTTCCTTGACCTGCGTCCTCCGCGAGGCGGGAAAAAGCTGCAATGTTCCGTGCCAAAGTTCTCGTTTCTCAGCGAGCATGAAGAAAACCAGGAAGGGCATGAAGGTGATTTCCAGAAAGAGCGCGTACAGCGAGCCGATGCCGCGGAAGATCAGCGTGCGAACAATCGTAGGTTCCGCCCGCACCGTTGCCGCGGAGGACGCTCCCGGATCCGTTGCGATTTGTGAAACCTGGCCTTCAATCCCTTTTATTTTGCCTTCCACAGCTCCTGCTGCCTGCCGAAGGACCGTGCTGTATTTCGGCCAGTTTTCCGCGAAGTCCGCAGTCCGGGTCCAAAGCCCGTAGCCCCCCGCGACCAGCACGGCGATCAGGATCAGCACCATGACCATCGCGCCAAGCGTTCGAGGCAGACTCATTCTTTCCAGGAACTCCACCGCCGGATCGAGAAAATAGGCCAGCAAAATCGAAAGTAGCAGGGTGATCACCACGCCCGCGGCGTAGTAGAAGAAGAGCAGAATAATAGCCGCCGCAATCACGCGCATGCTGAAGTTGGAACTCGTAAAGCGAACGATCGATGGCGGCGTTTGTGTGGCGGACACGAGCGGCTCCGGTGCTACACGTTAACACATTCCTGCAAAACGTTTGCGAGCTCATGTACCCTCCGGTTATGCAATGGGCATGCGCAGAGCCGGTAGGTAAAGCGGCAGTTTTGCGTGTGCTAAGATTTGTGCGGTCTTCCACGCGGGAATTGGCCCCGACCAGGCCCCGACCACACACTGGAGAGACAGGCTTTTTCCCATGGCCAAAGAGTTTTTTGGAACCGACGGGATACGCGGGGTCCCGGGCACGCCTCCGCTCGACGATGCCACTCTCTATGCCACCGGACGCTCGCTTGGAGCATATCTCAAGCGCGAACATGGCGCGGCACGGGTCCTGATCGGCATGGACACGCGCGAATCCGGCGCGCACATCGCCTCTTTACTTGCGGCGGGTCTCGCGCAGGCCGCAGCCCGGGTTGCTTTTGCCCCCTTTCAAGACAACGGCGTGAAATTGTTTTCGCACGCGGGGATGAAATTTCCGGACGCCGTCGAGGAGGAGCTGGAAGCAGGCATCTTGAAGCACCGATCGGAAGCAGCGCCCAAGAATCTGCCGCCGCTCACTGCCGATGAATCCCTTGATGCGGAATATCTCGCCTTTTTGCGGAAGCGCTTCATCCCCGGCGCAAAACTCAGTGGTTTTCGGATCGTTCTCGATTGCGCCAATGGAGCGGCTTACAAGCTCGGCCCGGAATTGTTTCGCTCGCTCGGAGCCGATGCGATTGCCATGGGCGTTTCACCTGATGGCCGCAACATCAATGCCGGCTGCGGGTCGCTTCACCTGGAGGGTTTGCAGAAACGCGTTGTTGCCGAAAAGGCGCGCCTCGGTGTGGCTTTCGACGGTGATGCCGACCGCGCGCTCTTCGTCTGCGAATCCGGAAAAGTGGTGAATGGCGACGGCGTGCTTCTGGCCGCCGCGCGCTTCCTCAAATCTCAGAATAAGCTCAAAGGCGACCGCGTCGTGGCCACTTCCATGTCCAACCTGGGTCTCGAGCGCGTGCTTGCCCGCGAAAACATTGTGCTGGCGCGCGCCGCCGTCGGTGACCGCTATGTTCTTGAGGAAATGCTTCGCAGCGGTAACGTGCTGGGAGGCGAACAGTCCGGCCACATCATTTTTCTCGACGACAGCCCAGCCGGCGACGGCTTGCTTACGGCTGCAAAGATTGCCTCGCTGGTCTCCCTGCATGGCAAGATCGAATCGCTGGTGGAAGGCCTCAAGGATTATCCGCAGCTCATCGTCAACGTGAAGGTGCGCTCGAAACCGCCGCTCGAAACCCTCCCGGAAGTTTCCCGCGCCTTGGCCGAAGCCCAATCCGCGCTTGGAGACAATGGCCGCGTCATCCTTCGCTATTCCGGCACCGAGCAGCTCGCCCGCGTCATGGTCGAAGCCGAACACGAAGCCGACGTCCAGCGTTTCAGCGAGTCCCTCGCCAACGCTCTCCGCTCCTCCATCGGCGCGTAAGCTCCTCATCTCTGCGAGATCTCTGCCTTCCCAGTGCCTCTGCGTTATCTTTTTCTTCCCTGGTCCCTGGAACTTTTAGCCGCCCCGCGACATTACACTTAGTGAAGGACTCAGGCGGCTTACCATGCAAGACGCACTGCCGGCGCTCGTTCTAAACTCGGAGGCCCTTCCTCGACACGCCATGGACGAAACGCCCAGCAGCCAACCGAATCCTCAAGGCGCGCCCGTATCCTCCCACACGGGCATCAGCGACGAACGGCTCATGCTGGCTTTTTCGCAGGGTTCTTCGGAGGCGTTTACGGAACTCTTCTCCCGGTACAAGCAGCCCATCTACGGGTTTTTTCGCCGCCGCCTCACCGAACCCACCCACGCGGAGGAACTCACCCAGGAGACGTTTCTCGCTCTGCTGCGCGCCGCGACTCGCTACCAGCCGCGTGCTCTCTTTCGCGCGTATCTCTACGCCATCGGCTTCAAGATACTGCGCGCCTATCGCCGCAAGGCCGCCTTCCGCTCCACTTTTTTTGGTCATAGAAACTCTGCTCCCGATCCTTCCAGGCAGGATGCCACCGAGTCCGCATTGTGGGTGCGCCGGGCCGTCGAAAAGCTAGATCCTGTCGATCGAGAAGTCCTTATGCTCCGTGAATTTGAGCAGTTGAGCTACGCCGAAATCGCCGACCTCTTGCAGCTTCCCCTGAACACGGTTCGCTCGCGTCTTTTCCGCGCGCGCACCGCGCTGCGTAATTTGCTCGAGCCGCCCGCCGAATCCAGGACACACGGCGCTCTGCGGCAAATCACAAAGAAAGGAGAAAATGCATGACGACAACGGAACATCCCTTGGCTCCTGACGAAATCATGGCCTTCGTCGATGGCGAACTCTCCGCGGATCGCACTCAATCAGTCTCCGCCCACGTCGGCCAATGCACCGAATGCACCGCGCTCGTCAGCGAACTCCGTGATTTGTCGGTTCAAATGGCTGTCTGGCAGGTCGAGACTGTCCCCGAACGCTCTACCGCGCGAGTCGTTCTGGCGACACAGAAGAAACTTACAGACGGCTGGCCTGTGTTGGGCAGTGTCATATCGCGGCCCTTCACATCTCTTCGGTTTGTCCTAGGTGCGGCTTCCAGTCTTGCGGCGCTAGTTCTCTTTCTGGCGATCACGACCCCGAATCTCCTCCGTTCAAGAATGGCGGCCAACGAGTCTAGCGCCGTTGGATCCCTGAGAGTTCTTAATACAGCAGCCAACATATATTCAGGCGTGTACGGACATTATCCACCTTCACTCAAGAGCTTCGGGCCACCGTCTAGCGGCGCGCCCACAGAAAATGCTGCCGGCCTTGTTGACCCCACTTTAGCGGGGGGCCGAAAGTCTGGATATCAGTTCACCTATCAAACAACCCCGGCCGGTGGCCGTGACAGTCGGGGAGGTTACGCAATTCAGGCTACCCCCATCGAGCCTGGCAAGGGGGGCTACCGCCATTTTTCTACGAATGAAACAGGCGCGATTTTTGCGGATGGCGCTGAACTTGGTGGCCCCAGTTTGCCAGACAAGGCGCAAGGACTAGGTCATCAGGTGCTTGAAGAGCAAGAGATCGCTCGACAAGTGGCCGAGACTTCTCCCATGATCGCGCGCACTGCAGAGCTAAGGCTTGTTGTCAAAAGACTGGACGAAGCCCGAGAAGAAATGGATCGAATTCTTGCGCGCCACAAAGGTTTTGTGGGACGCCTTTCCGCGAGTGCCGAAAACGGTTCCGAGCGCGTGTTGATTGCCTCATTGCGTGTTCCTGCAGATCAACTTGACGCGTGCCTAGCCGCGTTGAAGAAGCTCGGTCATGTCACTCACGAATCACAAGCGGGCGAGGAAGTCACTCAGCAACACGTGGATTTGCTTGCGCGGTTGAAGAACTCGCGTAACACGGAGGCGCGCCTTAATGACGTGCTTCGACAGCGCGGCGGGCCGATTAAGGAAATCCTCGAAGTGGAAAAGGAATCGGCGCGCGTTCGCGGCGAAATCGAGCAAATGGAAGCCGAGCAGCAAACGCTGGAGCACCGCGTCAACTTCGCCACCATCGACCTGAAACTTGCCGAAGAGTACAAGGCGGAGCTCACTACTCCTGCTCCCTCCGTTGCCATCCAACTTCGCAACGCGCTCGTCGACGGCTTTCGCACCGCCTTCCAAAGCCTCCTTGCCATCGTGTTGTTTTTCGCCGAGTCTGGTCCAGCTCTGTCGCTATGGCTGATGATCCTGTCGTTTCCGGCTTGGCTGCTATGGCGCCGCTATCAACGCAGTCTCGCGATGGGATCAACCGGGGGAGTCTAAGAGCCGGGTGCGCATTGTGCGAAATCAGCCCCTTTCTCCGTAACCGCTTACATGAATTGGACCGATGAGTTTCGCGAGAGATCCACAATATCGATATTCTCAAGTTCGCTTCAGTTTAGTTCTTCCCATCCATAGTCGCCGTTGGGGGCCGACCGCAAATCCGGCACAGGGAAAACCAGTAGGTACGCTCCCAAAGAATGGAGAGTTAGGGTGGGTATTCTGTGAGATTTTGTAGAATTGGTCTGTGTAACATTAGCTTCCCTTGGGCGGCCCTTTTGCTAAACGCTGTACTTTCAATCGACTCTGAAGTCTCCTGTGGAATGCTCACCGCTGGCACGCGGTTTGCTCTCTGGTTTGTAACATAAAAAGATTGGCTTCCCGGGGTGGCCGGAACCGATCCTCGACTCGGTTACCGGTTTGGGGCGTCAATTACAAAAAGGGGGCTTGCACCAGCCCCCTTTTTCATTTTCCAGCATCCGCGAAGAAACAGTTGATTCGGCAAGCGATTGTCGTGGAGTTCGGAAACCGTTTACCCGGTCGCCTCGGCTTGGTACCGGCAGCTATCAGAAACTGATTCCCAGACTGGAAGTCAGGTCCCGAATATTGCTGGGACTCGCGTTTTCGACCGCAAAAAAATGAGCGGCCGATGGGGGGACCGGCCGCTCGGGCGTGGGAATGGAGGAAAAAG
Organism: Acidobacteria bacterium 13_2_20CM_2_57_6; assembly: GCA_001917435.1. Taxonomy (GTDB): domain Bacteria; phylum Acidobacteriota; class Terriglobia; order Acidiferrales; family UBA7541; genus Acidiferrum. The sequence continues at coordinate 15,607 of MNEA01000002.1, read as the reverse complement.
TAATCCGAAGTCAGCCTGGTTTTTCTGCCGTCCAGCTGCGCTCGCGAGCAGCGGGACGACATACAGGAGCAAAGAAGTGGCCTTCACTCCAGAAAACCCAAACAACTCCCGACTACTTGACCAGTTTGTTCTCTACAGATTCTTCGGTCGATAGCTCGCCGGGTTCATTCTCTCCAGTACTTCCCGCTCCCCGCCGCCGGCGTCGTTGTGGTACGGAAGTACTTCCTGCTGACGCACTTCGCGATCATCTTGTTTCCATTTTTATCCTCCTGGCCGTTCTTGTAGAAATGTCCATTGCTCGACCATTTGGAATATCATGGAGTTGATGAGCGAGGTGCCTCGTGTTGCGTAAAATTCTTCATTTGTTGCCGTTCTTGCTGATACCCACCCTCGTTGTGGGCGCGGAAGGCAAGGACGGCTCCTTCAAAACCAGCGATGGAGTAAAGCTGCACTATCTGGAGGCCGGCAACGGGCCGGCCATCTTTTTCGAACCGGGCTGGAGCATGCCAGCTTGGATCTGGGACCCGCAATTCAAGTACTTTGCCGACCACTTTCATGTCGTGGCCCTCGACCCCAGATCGCAAGGTGACTCGGACAAGCCCACGGACGGCAACTCTTGCGAGCGCCGTGCGCAGGACATAAGGGAACTTCTAGAACATCTCAAGCTTGATCGCGTTGTCCTTGTCGGCTGGTCGCTAGGGGTCCCGGAATTGCTCACTTACGCCGAGCAATTTGGCGGGAGCCGCGTCCGCGGCTATGTCCTCGTAGATGGGTTTGCGTGGGACAAGCAAGACCCCCAATTCATCACCACCATGGTTGGAATGTACAAGCAAGTCCAGACCAACCGCCGCGAATTCACGGAGAAGTTTGTGCGTAGCATGTATAAGAAGGCCCAGCCAGAGGAATACATCCAACGCGTGGTCGCAGCTTCTCTGAAGATGCCCTCGGACAGCGCCATCGCTGCCAGCGTCAGCTCCATCGCCCGCGCGGACTGGCGTCCCGCCCTGGCTAAGGTCGATCGGCCTGTTCTCGTGATGTGCCAAGCCCAGTTGAAGGGCATGGCTGCCGACCCGATTGTTGCGGCCATTCCTGCCGCGCACGTCGAACTCTTCGAAGATGCCGGTCACGCGTTGTTTGTCGATGACCCAGGCCGGTTTAATGCCTTATTGGGAGATTTCATCTTGCATCTTCCGGAGCACTAAGAACCTCCGTCGTCAAAGTGGCCCGCGGCACCCCTGAGTCGGTAACCTGAAGCTATAAGGCTCGTGCGGATTACGATATCCTTCCAACGCCATGCATGACCTGAACTATTTCAGAGATCATCTTGATGTCTTTGCCGAAATGGCGAAAAGGCGTAGCACCGCGCTTGACTTGGACGCCTTTCGCAAGCTCGACAAAGAGCGCCGCGAACTCATCACCGCAACCGAGCAACTCAAGGCGCAGCGCAATAAAGCCAGCGAGGAAATCGCCCGCCTGAAGAAAGAGAAGAAAAACGCTGATTCCCTCATTGCCGAAATGAAGCAGGTTTCCGAGCGCGTCAAGCAATCCGACGAGCGCATCGCCGAACTCGACGCCACGCAGCGCGAACTTCTCCTCACCATCCCCAATATTCCACATTCGTCCGTGCCCGTGGGCACAAGCGCCGCTGATAACAAAGAAGTCCGCCGTTGGGGTGCGCCTCCTAAGTTTGATTTTGCGCCTAAGCCGCATTGGGAAGTCGGCGAGCGTGCCGGCATCCTTGACCTCGTTGTCGCCACGAAAATTACTGGCGCGCGCTTTGCCGTTTACAAAGGCTGGGGAGCACGTCTCGAACGCGCCTTCGCGAATTTTTTCCTCGATGTACACACACGAGAACACGGCTACACGGAAATCCTGCCGCCCTTCCTGGTGAACACTGCCTCGCTAACCGGAGCGGGGCAGTTGCCGAAATTTGCCGCCGACCTTTTCAAGATCGAAAACACCGACTTCTGGCTGACTCCCACTTCGGAAGTCGAGCTCCACAATCTGTACCGGGACGAAACCATCCCGGAGGAAAAACTCCCCATCCACGTCACCGCGTGGACGGCCTGCTTCCGCTCCGAAGCGGGCGCCGCCGGAAAGGACACGCGCGGAATCCTTCGTCAACATCAATTCCAAAAAGTTGAGCTCTTCAAATTCACGCATCCGGACAAAAGCTACGAAGAGCACGAATCTCTGGTAAGAAATGCGGAGGTCATTCTCCAGAAACTCGGCCTCCACTACCGCACGGTCCTGCTTTGTACTGGCGACATGGGTTTTGCGTCGTCCAAAACGTACGACATCGAGGTCTGGCTACCCTCAAGCAACGAATTTCGCGAGATTTCTTCCTGCTCCAACTGCGAAGCGTTTCAAGCGCGTCGCGCCGGTATCCGCTTTAAGCCAAAATCCGGCGGCAAAAGCGACTTCGTTCATACCCTGAACGGTTCCGGACTAGCCGTCGGCCGCACGTGGATCGCTGTTGTGGAGAACTATCAGCAGCCAGATGGCTCGATATTGATTCCTGAAGTTCTGCGCCCATACATGGGCATCGACCGCATTCCCTCCACATAATCGAGGATTTTCTTCGCCTCACTTCCGTCAGCCTGTGGAAGGGTTTACGATGCGCCTAAGTCTTTTATTATCTTTATCTTAAGTTGGTTTTGACGCTTTTTGGCGTTTCCCGCCCCTATTCCATTCGCCTCGCAACCTCTTGAAATCACACCTTTTCGTTTGACGCACCCTTTTCGCCTTGCTTACACTCCCCTCACGGCCCCATCGAGGGTGATTAGCCAAAATCGGCCGTTTAGCTCACAATCATTGAGATGATCTTTCTTGCTCGCATCGTGAGATTTCTGTTCTGGCTGCTCGTCCTCTCCTGGGGATTGCGGCTCCTGCGCCGTATCGTCGGTGGCGTCCTCCGGAATGAGGAGGCTCCTGGCTCGCAGGCCGCTGATGCCGGTGGCGCAATCCCATCTAGTGCGCGCCGACTGGTACGCGATCCCGTATGTGGAATGCACGTGGACGAAACGCGTTCCATTCCGTTCCGCAACGGAAACGAACTCGTACACTTTTGTTCGGCTGCCTGCCGCGATGCGTATGCCGTTAATTCGAGGAAGTTTGCCGCGAACGGATAAGCGGAATTTCGAAGAACCGAACTTGGGCCAAGTGAAAGAAGCGTTTCTTAGACAAATCGAGTAGACGAAAGGACCGACGCCGATGGCCACGGTCGCAAAGCCCACAGCCCCGACAAGACAGATAGGCGCACCTCCCATGGTGCCCCGCATCGCTCCCCGCGAGGACCTGAATCCATTTCGCATCGCCCAGATTCAGTTCGACATGGCGGCCGAATTTCTGAAGCTCGACCTCGGCTTGCGGCTGATTTTGCGCACTCCTAAGCGCGTGCTGGAAGTTTCCTTGCCTACAAAGATGGACAACGGCCAAGTGAAGGTGTTCACCGGCTACCGCGTGCAGCACAACGTGTCTCGCGGGCCAGGAAAAGGCGGCATCCGCTTTCATCCCAACGTGACTCTCGATGAAGTAAAGGCGCTGGCAGCCTGGATGACCTGGAAGACCGCCACGGTGAACGTTCCCTTTGGCGGAGCCAAGGGTGGCGTCATCTGCGACCCCAAGCGCATGTCCAAGAGCGAGCTCGAGCGCATGACGCGGCGTTACGCCAGTGAGATTTTGCCCATCATCGGTCCGTCGCAGGACATTCCCGCCCCGGACGTTTATACCGATGCCCAGACGATGGCCTGGATCATGGACACGTACGCCATGACCGTCGGCCACTCGGCGCACGGAGTCGTCACAGGTAAGCCTGTCTCTATCGGCGGCTCCGAGGGGCGCGGGGAAGCGACGGCGCGCGGCTTGCTCTACGTCGTTGAAGAAGCCTGCAAGCTAAAGAAGATTTCTCTGCGTGGAGCGTCCGTAGCCATTCAGGGATTCGGCAACGCCGGCGCAACCGCCGCGCGCCTCTTCTCCGAAAAGAAGGCAAAAATCGTCGCGCTCAGTGACACTCGCGGCGGCGTCACCAATTCCCGCGGCATCGATCCCATCAAAGCGATTCGGTACAAGGAGCGTTCCGGCACCGTCGTGGGCATGCCTGGCGCTTCGCGCATCACCAACGACGAGCTGCTTACCATGAAGTGCGACATCCTGGTTCCCGCGGCGCTCGAGAATGTCATTACTCTCAACAACGCCGAAGCCGTCAAAGCCCGTATCGTCGCCGAAGCCGCTAACGGCCCCACTACGCCGCACGCCGATGAAATCCTGGCACGCCGCGGCGTCATCGTGCTGCCGGACATTCTTGCCAACGCCGGCGGAGTTACCGTCAGTTACTTCGAATGGGTCCAGAACCAGGAAGGGTTGATGTGGGACGTCGCCGAAGTCAATGCGCGCCTGCAGAAAATCATGGTCCGTGCCTTCCACGAAATGGTGGACACCATGCGCAAGCATCACGTTCCCCCGCGCGCCGGTGCCATGATCCTCGCGGTTGGCCGCGTCTCCGAAGCCACTCTCATCCGCGGCCTCTTCCCGTAAGTTCGAGTTCACGCATCTAAGGAGAGGCTTTTCTCGGTCAACCTTCCGAAAGATGGCGGCGCATGCTCAAGCTCGCTCTCAAACCTTAAAATTGTTCTTGCGTTGACCATTCCGCGCGCGTACATTCGCAGTTGCCGGTCCGTTTCAGTGACGAGACCGGCTATTTTCGTCGTTGGAGTAAAAAGAAACGATGAGCACGAACGGGCACGGCCACCCAGCGCCGCCAATCCTGCTGACGATCGCGGGTTTTGACCCTTCTTGCGGCGCCGGCACCGCCGCTGACTTAAAAACGTTTGCCGCGCACGGCTGCTACGGCGTCGCCGCGATCACTTCTCTTACTGTCCAGAACACGCAAGGCGTCGAAACCGTCCATAACACGCCCAGCGCGGAATTGCGCGCGCAACTTGAAGCGCTCGTAAAGGATTGCGATATCGCCGCGGTAAAAATCGGAATGCTCGGCAACCGCGGCAACGCCGTCGTGGTCGCGGAATTCCTTGACGCCCACAAGTTTGCCCACGTCGTGCACGACCCGGTCATGAAATCTTCGAGCGGCGCGGAGCTCCTCGACGCCGCCGGCATCAAGTACGTCGCCACCGAACTCCTCAAGCGCGCCAGCGTCATCACTCCGAATGTTCCGGAGGCCGAAGTCCTCACCGGCATGACCATCAAAGACGTCGCGGACATGGAAGCCGCCGCTCGCAAGATCGTGGAGATGGGCGCTCGCGCCGTCATCATCAAAGGTGGCCACATGGAGCGCGCCAACGACGTGCTTTTTGACGGCACGGAAATCTTCCAACTCGCCGGTGACCGTGTGAAGGAAGAAACCTTGCACGGCACGGGCTGCACGTTTGCTTCCGCATTTGCCGCGCAACTTGCCGCTGGCCGCCCTCTGTTCGAGGCGGCCACGCTGGCGAAGGCCTACGTCACGAAAGCCATCGAAAAGGGCTACCCGATCGGCAAGGGCCGTGTTCCGCTCGATCATTTTTACCGCCAGCGCATCGAGCCGCCTGCTCGCGGTATCCACGAAGTCCCCCAGCACGGCATGCACCCCGCCGCCGAACCCGCCGCCCACTGAGACTTGAACGCGCTGGTGCGAAGACCGCCAGCGCACTTCTCTGCGGTCTATGTGTCTCTGCGTTTGTTTTCTTATTGTTTATGAACGACGCGCCCGGCGACGACGGTCGCTATCGGCCCGCCTTTGAAAGCCCGCCCATCGAACGGCGAATTGCGCGACTTGCTCGGCGATTCTTTCAAATGGTAGGTCCAGGAGTGGTTCACCGAAAAAATGGTCAGGTCGCTGGGCTGGCTTGCGGCGACCTTTCGTTCAATGCCCAGCACGCGCGCCGGGCCAGCCGTGAATAGCTCCACCATCCGCATCAGGGGAATTCTCCCGCTGTGCACCAATTGTTCCAGTGCCAGCGCCAGCGCCGTTTCGAATCCCAGGATCCCAAACGGTGCGCGATCGAACTCCACGTCTTTCAGCGCTGGCTCGTGCGGTGCATGATCCGTGGCAATGGCATCCACCGTTCCGTCCGCCAAGCCGGCGAGCAGCTCCTCGCGGTCCTCCCGCGCCGCCAGCGGCGGATTCATCTTGAACTTCGAATCGTACTGCACGTCCTCGTCAATCAAAGTAAAGTGATGCGGCGTCACTTCGCAGCTCACGCGCAGCCCGCGCGACTTCGCCCATCGGACCTGCTCCAACGAAGCTTTCGCCGAAAGATGCGCCACGTGTAGCCGCGCCCCGGTCAATTCCGCAAGCTGGACGTCGCGCGTCACGCAAACCGACTCCGCCGCCGCCGGCATCCCGCGCAATCCCAGCCGCGTCGAAGTCACTCCTTCGCGCATTACCGCGCCGGCAGCCAGCGAAACGTCTTCCGAATGTTCAATCACCGGCAGGTCCAGCGACCGGCAATAATCCATTACCTGCCGCGTCAGCTTCGCCGTCGCGATCGGTTTCCCATCATCGGAAACTGCCACGATCCCCGCTTCCTTCATCCCCGCGATTTCCGCAATCGCCTCGCCTTTGCTTCCCACGGACGCCGCGCCAATCGGCCAGACGCGCACGCTCCCGCCCGCCTTCGCGCGATCCAGGATGAATCGCGTCACCGAAGCATTGTCATTTACCGGCCTCGTGTTCGGCATGCAGCAAACGGCGGTGAATCCCCCGCGCGCCGCCGCCCGCGTTCCCGTCTCTATGGTTTCGGAAGATTCCTGCCCCGGTTCACGTAAATGCGCGTGAAGATCGATAAATCCCGGCGCCACGATGAGCTCGCTCGCGTCAAAAACTTCCGTGCCCTGCGGCACCGCAACTTTTCCCGCAGGTCCAACCTCTTTGATCTTCTCTCCGTCCAGCAGCACGTCGAGGCTCGCGTCCGTCTTCGTCGCCGGATCGATCACCCGCCCGTTCTTAATCAGAAGCATTCGCCGATTCCTTCGACTTCACTTGCAGTGCCGGGTGCGTGTCCGTCTCTGTGGCCCCTGAAATCAACAAGTACAAGATCGCCATGCGAACTGCTACTCCGTTGGTCACCTGTTCCAGCACGCAAGACTGCGGCCCGTCCGCCACTTCCGGCGTAATCTCAATCCCGCGGTTGATTGGCCCGGGATGCAGCACAATCGCCTTCGGGCTCGCCCGCCGCAGCCGCTCCGGATTCAATTGATACAGCAAAATGTAATCGTCCGCGGAAAGCGGCGGATCATTCAGCCGCTCCGTTTGTACGCGCAGCATCATGATGACGTCCGCGCCTTCCAGCGCCCCTTCGATGCGATAAACGCAGCGAATCGGTGTTCCCGGCGCGATTTTCTCCAGCTCCCGCGGAACCCACATGGCCGGCCCGCACAACGTGAACTTGCATCCAAATTTTCCCAGCAGATGAATGTTCGAACGCGCCACCCGGCTGTGCAGGATGTCGCCCAGGATCGTCACGTTCAAATTTTTGATCGTTCCCAGCCGGTCGCGAATCGTCAGCGCATCCAGCAACCCTTGAGACGGATGCTCGTGCGTCCCGTCTCCCGCGTTGACCACCGGGATGTCCAGATGCCTCGCCACATAGTGCGGCGCGCCCGAAGCCGCGTGCCGCATCACCAGGCAGTCCGGCTTCATGGCATTCAGGTTGAAAACCGTGTCCAGCAGCGTCTCGCCCTTTTTCAGGCTGGAGGCTTCCGCCTGCAAGTTCATGGTGTCCGCGCCAAGCCGCGATGCGGCCGCTCCAAAGCTGATGCGCGTGCGAGTGGACGTTTCAAAAAACGCCAGCGCCACCGTCTTCCCGCGCAACGTCGCCAGCTTTTTCAAAGGATGCTTCTGAATTTCCTGGAAGGGTTTGCTTTGGTCGAGGAGAAATCCCAATTCGTCCGCGGTGAGCGGTTCGAGGGCGAGCAAGTCGCGGAATTTGGTACTCAATGTCCCTTCTCAAATCATATACGAGCCGGCTCGAATAGAAAATCCAAATCTACTCCACGCGGTCGACCAGCACGACGCGCTCTTCCTTGTCGATCTCCCGCAGCCTCACTTCGATAATTTCCGTGTCGCTGGTCTGCACCTTGCGCCCGACGTAGCGCGCCTCGATCGGCATTTCGCGGTGCCCGCGGTCCACCAGCACGCACAGGGAGACACGCTTCGGCCGCCCCAGGTCAAAGAGGCCGTTCATCGCGGCGCGAATCGTCCGCCCCGTGTACAAGACGTCGTCCACCAGCACTAGGTCCATGTTGTCCACGCCAAATGGGATGTCCGAAGAGCGCAGCACCGCCTGCGGAGCCACTTTCGACAGGTCATCGCGGTACAGCGTGATGTCCAGCACGCCCACGGGCACGTTTACACCGTCAATCCCTTGCATCGCCTGCGCAATCCGCTGCGCCAGCGGCACGCCGCGCCGTACGATCCCGATTAGCGCCAGGTTTTTCGTCCCGCCGCTTTTCTCCACGATTTCATGCGCCAGCCGCTGCAGCGTGCGGTCGATTTCCGGCGCGGACATCAACTGGCTTTTTTCAACGATGCGCATGGTCGGGGTATCGTATCATTCCTGCCCGCGCCGAGGTCAATGCGGTCCGCAACCATCGAACCGTAACGCGGCCGTAGTAAACTCTTTGGCGGATTGCGGAGGCGGCTCGGCTATGGTCTCAAACAGTGTTCTGTTAAAGCGTGCTCTTTTGCCCCGCGCGGCGATGGCCGCGGCAATTTTTCTCGCCGGAACCGTATTGCTTCCTCCCCGTACGGCCGGTCAGGCTCCGCCGCTTCGCGTGGCAGTTCCCAAGCCGGCAAAATCGCCTGCCCGGCCAAAGCTCGTTGTGCTCCTGGTCGTGGACCAGATGCGCGCCGACTATGTGGACAAATTCCTCGGTCAATGGACCGGCGGCCTCAAGCGCCTGGTCGAAGAAGGCGCGTGGTTCCGCGAGGCTGCGTATCCCTACGCCGCCACGGAGACCTGTGTCGGCCACGCCACGATTTCCACCGGAGCCTTTCCTGCCACTCACGGCATGGTCGCCAACGCCTGGTGGGACCGCAAGGACCAAAGGATGGTCACCTGCACCGCCGACCCGGACCCCAAAGTAAAAAACATCGGTTATGCCGGAGCCGCTCCGCAGGGAGCGGACACCGCCTTGCGCATGGCCGTGCCGTCGTTTGCGGAAGAATTGAAATTTCAGACCAGCGGCGCGACGCGTGTGGTCGCGTTTTCGCTGAAGGCTCGCGCGGCCATCACCATGGCGGGTCACAAAGCCGATGCCGCTACCTGGTTCGACGGCGGCGCATGGGTCACGTCGAGTCCTTACGGAATCCAGCCTTTCATCGAGGAGCACGCCAAGTCGCATCCCGTTACCGCTGACTTCGCCAAGACCTGGGCGCTATCCCTGCCGGAGAAAGCCTATTGGTACGATGAAAGGGCTCTAGGCGCTGTTCCTCCCAATGGTTGGGACCTCACGTTTCCGCATCCGCTGCGCGGAAAGTCGGGTGTCAGCGAGCCAGATCCCGAGTTTTACAATCAATGGGCTTCCAGCCCTTACGCGGATACCGCGTTGACCGAACTTGCCGAAAAAGCTGTCGACGCGCTCAATCTCGGTAAAGCCGCCGGAACCGATTTTCTTGCCGTTGGCTACTCATCCGTCGACTATGTCGGCCACGCATTTGGCCCGCGCAGCCGCGAGATTCAGGATGTACTTGTGCGCTTGGACAAGGACCTCGGCAACCTTTTCGCGCATCTGGATGCCAAGGTTGGCCGCGGAAATTATATCGTCGCGCTGAGCGCCGATCATGGCGTCGTCCCCATTCCCGAAGATATGCAGACTACCGGCGCGGATGCTGGCCTGTTACGCCTGCCGGAGTTGCGGGAACGAATGGAGAAGGCCCTCGCAGGCTTCAAGTATCCCAAGTCCCCCATCGCGAGTGTCAGCGGCAGCGATATTTACTTTGCGCCCGGCGTCTACGAGAAGTTGCAGCACGATCCCGCTGCCATGCAGGCCGCGCTAAACGCTGCGCTGGGGGAGCCCGGTGTCGCCGCCGTCTATCGCGCCGAAGAATTGCGTGACCGCCCCGCAACGCAAAGCCCCACCATTCGCGCCTTCGCCAATAGTTATTTTCCCGGACGTAGCGGCGACCTCTTCATCTTGCCGAAACCGTACTGGCTCCTGGATAGCACTCCCGTTGGAAAGCCGCGCTCGTACGGCACCGGCCACGGCGTGCCCTACAACTACGATCAGCATGTTCCCGTTCTGCTGATGGGCTTTGACATCCAGCCCGGCCAATACTTCCAGCCTGTTACACCCGCCGACATTGCTCCAACCTTCGCCGCCCTCTGCGGCATTACCCTCGCTTCCCGCGACGGCCATATCCTCGCCGAAGCCCTGAAGAAACCTGTCGAGGCCCGGGCCCCAACTCCTTCCGCGCGGTCAAACTCCGGCGCGCCATCAACTCCACGCTAGGTGCCGGTGTTATTCAACAGCCGCGAGGGACAGATCGATACGGACATGGCGTGGTACGTCTTCCGTTACTACCCACAATTGATGAATGAGCACGAACGAGCCGCGAACCGTCATCTGACCGGAACAATCAAGGCAACAAAGGGGCGTAGCGACGCGGAGGCGCAAGCAAAAGCGAGGAGCGGCCCGCGCCCCTTACATGACTTGCTTTCGGATGAACCTCAAGTGCTGTGTTTAGCGGCCAACGGGTACCAAGCATTTGTAATGCGAACAGCAGAACGCACTGTCAAAGATCCTAGCGACAAGATCGAGCTGAAATGCTGTCCCCGGTGCGGCAGGATTGCCCGAACACCACGAGCACGACAGTGTCGTTTCTGCAGACATGACTGGCACGACGAACGTAGAGCCCGAAAGTGAATCTTCTCAGTTCTAGATGGCTAGATTTTGAAGAGGCAAGCCATGAGATCGTGCTATCCTTTTCCACGAAGTGAGCTCCGCTGGCGCCGTTGACCTCAGCGTAAAAATTGGCGCGTTGCGCCTGCGGAATCCTATTCTCGCCGCCAGCGGAACCTTTGGTTACGGCCTCGAATTCGCCCACCTGGTTGATCTGAACCGCCTCGGAGGCTTGGTCTCCAAGGGACTTTCCCGCGAACCCATAGAAGGCGCCCCCGCCCCCCGGCTTTACCCCACCCCCTCTGGAATGCTCAATGCTGTCGGGCTACAAAATGTCGGGGTCCGGGCCTTCGTAGTCGAAAAACTCCCGGCACTGCGAAGATTCGATACGGCCGTTATTGCCAACGTCTTTGGCTACACTCTCGAGGACTACATCGAGGTGATTCGAGTCTTGGAGGACTCTGAGGGGCTGGCCGGGTACGAACTCAACGTCTCTTGCCCGAACGTGAAGAAGGGGGGGATGCAGTTCGGCAGCGATGCTATCTGCCTGGCCGAGGTGGTCAGCGCCGCCCGGAAAGCCGCCGCAAAAAGGCCTCTTTGGGTCAAACTTTCCCCTCTTGTTACAAACATAGGACTTATCGCCAAGGCCGCTGAGGAAGCAGGGGCCGATGCCCTGACGGTGGCAAATACCTACCCAGCAATGGCCATCGATTTCCGTACGGGAAAGTCGCGGTTGGGGAGTCCGACCGGTGGTTTATCCGGCCCGGCAATTAAACCCATTACTTTGAGGCTGGTCTGGGAAACGAGGAAGGCCGTCAAGACACCAATTATTGGCCTCGGAGGCATCGAGACGGTAGAAGACGTGCTTGAATACCTAGCCGTAGGCGCTTCGGCGGTACAGGTCGGCACGGCCAGCTTTGCTGACCCGAGGGCCAGTGAGCGACTTGTCGAGACCCTTACGAACGTACTGGAACGGACTAAAGCATTTACTTTGAATAAGATAATGGACAGATTCCAAGCTGAAGACTAGCAGAAAATGGTTGACATAACGAGGCCTTTTTGCTACACTTTTCTGGATTTGAGTAGCACAAAGAACACACTATGAGACATCGACTATTCATGAGCTGGGCTGCACTGCGGTGGGTACTCCTCATGTTCTTGGTTGCACCGGGCATGGAAGCACCTCTCGTAGCGCATCTGAATCAACCCGTGAAGCCGATTAAGACTTGGGTGGGCAACTCCAGTTGGTATGGCCCCGGCTTCAATGGCCGAAAAACCGCCAATGGCGAGCGCTTCGACTCCGAAGCTCTCACTGCGGCACACCCTAACCTCCCCTTTGGCTCTCTCGTACGTGTCGTGAATCCCCGCAACGGCAAGTTTGAACTGGTACGCATCAACGACCGCGGTCCTTATCAAGAAGGACGCGAAATTGATGTATCCTATCGTGTGGCCCGGAAGATTGGCCTGATTCATTCGGGTGTGTGCCAGGTCCGGCTCGAACTCATGGCACTCCCCGAGAAGCACTGACCCCGAAGGAGGCGGGGTCACACATGACCCTGACCTTCGACGCCCATCCCCGCAGCAGCCTGATCGTCGCGCTTGATTTTGACTCGCTATCCAGCGCGCTGAAATTCGCAAAGCAGGTCGCCGACGTTGTCGGTATGTTCAAGATCGGCAACCAGCTTTTTACCGCCGCAGGTCCCGCTGCCGTTAAAGAAATTGCGGCACTCGGCCCGGGCGTTTTTCTCGACCTGAAATTCCACGACATTCCCAACACCGTTGCCGGCGCTGTGCTTTCCTCGGCGGCGCTGAGTGGAGTGCAACTCGTCAACGTGCACGCGCTTGGTGGCAAGGCCATGCTCGAAGCCGCCGCGCAAGCCATCAGCGCTGGCGTTCCGATGGGCGATGACCGGCCTCGCCTCCTCGCCGTGACCATCCTTACGAGCATGGATCAAAAAACCATGAAGGAAGTTGGGATCGGCGGCGCTCCCAAACTCCGTGTCGTGAAACTGGCAGAACTTGCAAAGAAAGCCGGCGTCGACGGCGTCGTCGCTTCGGTGCAGGAAGCCAAGGCCATTCGAAAGGCTTGCGGCCGTGACTTCTTGATCGCCACGCCCGGTGTCCGTCCAAAAGATTCACCGGTGGAATCCAAATCAGAAGACCAGGCCCGCAAAGCAACTCCCACGGAAGCGATTCGTGCGGGCGCCGATTTTCTGATCGTTGGCAGGCCCATTCTTGCCGCGCCCGATCCGCGCGCCGCGGCGCAATCCATCGTCGACGAAATCGCCGCCGCAAAATAGTCGCCGCAGTTTGACCCCTGATTCTTTCCTCCAGTAGCATCCAGAGCGGCGCGATTCTGGGCGCACTCTTAATTATGTCTACTCCGACAAAGAGCGTAATTGTTGGCACCGCCGGTCACATCGATCACGGCAAATCTACTTTGGTCGAAGCGCTGACTGGAACGCATCCGGATCGCCTCGCGGAAGAAAAGCGCCGCGGAATCACCATTGATTTGGGCTTCGCATTTCTCGAAGAAAATGGCGTGCGCTTTGGTTTTGTGGATGTGCCGGGACACGAAAGATTTGTCAGCAATATGCTGGCGGGCGCCGCTGGAATTGACGTTCTACTGCTGGTGATTGCGGCGGACGAATCCATCAAGCCGCAGACACGCGAGCATTTCGATATTTGCCGTTTGCTGGGAGTGAAGCGCGGCGTAGTGGCGCTCACCAAGAGCGACATGGTGGACACCGAAACGCTGGAACTGGTGCGCATGGAAGCGGAGGAATTTCTGCGCGGATCGTTTCTGGAAAATGTGCCGCTCGTGCCGGTGAGCGCGAAAACGGGGACCGGGCTCGGCGACCTGAAGAAGGCACTAAGTGACGCCGCTGCAAGCGCATCCACGAAAGACGCAGCGCGATATTTCCGGCTTCCGATTGATCGTGCGTTTGCGATGAAAGGATTTGGCTCCGTGGTGACGGGCACTCTGATTTCCGGAAGCGTCGCGCCGGGGGACGAAGTGGAATTGCTTCCGCGCGGCGAACGGCTGCGCGTGCGCGGCGTGCAGTCCGGCGGAAAATCCGTGGAACGCGCCACGCCGGGCCAGCGCACCGCGGTGAATCTTGCGGGAATTGAACACTCCGCACTGAAACGAGGAATGGTTCTCGCGGCACCGGGAAAATTCCGCAAGACCAGGCGAGTCGATGTCCGTTTGGAGCTGTTGCCCTCTGCGCGAAAACTCAAGCAAGGCACGCGTGTGCATTTTCACGCGGGAACAGCGGAAACGATCGCGGAAGTATTTTTTCACGGCGAGAAAGAACTGCCGCCCGGCGCAAGCGCGCTCGCGAATTTGAAATTGCAGGACGAAGTGCTGGTGCTCGCAGGCGACCGCTTCATCGTGCGGCAATTTTCTCCCGTCGTGACGATTGGCGGAGGCGCGGTGCTCGATCCGCTGGCACGACGTCCGATGCTGCGTGATCCGGGACGCGCCGCGTTTCTGGAAACTCTGGAGCGCGGCAACCGCGAGGAAACTCTGGCGCCAATGACGGAGCGCGCGCTGCTAGGACTTGGGCACGAAGAGATCGTTGCGCGGACGGGTTGGACGGAAAAAGAAATTCAAGGCACTTTAGAAAAACTTCGCGGAACGGGACGCATAAGAATCGTTTCAGCCGAACCGCTGGCGCTCGTTTCCGGGAAACTGTTTGAAGACGTGCGCAAGAAAATTGTCGAAAAGGTCGAGCGGTTTCAGAAAGAGAATCCATTGTTGCCGGGAATAGCGCGCGAAGATTTGCGCGCAAGCCTGGGGAAACGCGTGCGCAGCGAAACGTTTCGCGCGGCGCTGGAAGAACTCGTCGCGCAGAAGAGCCTCGACGCGCAAGGAGAATTAGTAAAAAAAGCAGGATCGGAGATTGCCCTGCTCCCCGAAGAAGCGAAAGCCAAAGAACAGATTGAAGCGGCGTTTGCCTCCGCCGGTCTTGCGGTACCGTCGGTGAAAGAAGTGCTTGCAAAACTTGCCGTCGAATCGAAGCGAGCCGAAAAACTTCTGCAGATTCTCCTGCGCGAGAAAAGCCTGGTGCGCGTATCGGCCGAACTGGTTTTTCACCGGCAAGCGCTGGGTCAATTGAAGGAGCAACTTGCTGTTTACAAAAAAACGAAGAGCGACCGGATTTCCGTCCCCGCATTCAAGGAACTGACAGGCATTACGCGGAAGTACGCCATCCCCCTGCTCGAATATCTCGACCGCGAGCATGTGACACGGCGCGTAGGGGAAGAGCGTGTTATCCTATAGGGGCAAAAAGCGATAGAGACTTGCCGCGCAGGGCTACCTGCGCTAGGGTTTAAGTAGCGCGCCACGAAACAGGCGCGTGGAGGCGGTTCATGGGTGAATTCAGTATTTTTCATTGGCTTGTGGTTCTGGCTGTGATTTTGATTTTCTTTGGCGGTAAACGCATCCCGGAAATCATGAAGGGATTTGGCGAAGGCATCCGCAGCTTCAAGGACGGGATGGCAGGCACTACGCAAGCACCGGCGCCACCGGCACAGGCGCCTCCTGCGCCGCAAGCGGACAAATCTGCCGAAGAGAAGAAGTAGCGACAGAGCAGAACAAGAAATCAGCGCGAATTGGAAAAGGGCCCCGACCCCAGGGTCACATCGACGAGTTCAACAGTTTTGATCTCCTACTGCGCACGGGAAATACCAGGTTCCTGCCCGTTTGCAATAAGCTGGTTACCCCCTACTCCCCATCAATTTGTATGAATATCCAAGGCAAGGA
>MNEA01000061.1 GCA_001917435.1 Acidobacteria bacterium 13_2_20CM_2_57_6 | reverse complement strand
GCAGAACCACCACATCTTATCGAGAACAGAAGCGCCTTCTACCTTTGGTTGCGGCTCTGCCGCGCTGTGTTAAATCTTTCCTTCCAAATTGTGCTCTTACGGTTCCGCAAGCAATATCCGCAAATCTCGTAAATTGTTTCCCGTCGGTCCCGTTGCGATTGCATCCTCCAGCTTCGAGAAAAACGTGAACGCATCGCTCCGCCGGAACGCATCCGCTGGATCGAGCCCCATCGCCCGTGCGCGAGTCAAAGTTTCTCCGTCAGCCACCGCCCCTGCCGCAGGACTATTTCCATCGATTCCATCGGTCCCCGCGCTGAGCACTGCAATCTTCTTGCCAGCGATTTTCTCCACGCACGCCAGCACGAACGCGGAATTCCTTCCTCCGCTTCCATTTCCGGTTACCGGTGAACTCACCTCCCCATCCGCAATCAGCGCAACCCGCTGTCCTGTGTGCGTTCTCTGCAATGCCTCCAACTGTTCCAGCAGGAACCCTGCCGCCTCTTCCACCGGCCAGTCATCACTCGTGTTGTCGCAACAGGCGATGAATCCTTTCGTTTCCGCTGCGTGATGCGCGGGGTGAAACAAATCATCCATTCCCAGCAGCAAAAAGAAATGCGAATTTCGAAACGCCCCCGCTTCCGCTTTGGGGGTCTCCGGCATTTTCCCGCGGTCAAGCCAGCGTCGCAAGGAAGGAGGGAATCTGTCATGCAGGCGATATTCGGCAAGGATGCGCTTCGCATCCGCAACTGTGGTTGGGTCGGGCAGCGTCGGTCCGGATGCCAGAGCCGATTCTTTTCCCACGGGAACGTCGCTCACCGCCAGCGTGACCTTTGTCGCCTCGTGCGCCGCGGCCGCGAGCCGGCCGCCTTTAATCGCGGAAATGTGTTTTCGCACCGTGTTAATAGCCTCGATCGGCGCGCCGCAGGTCACCAGTGCCCTGTACGTCTGCTGGACATCATCCAAGGTCTGCGCTGAGTCCAGGGGCAGCTCCACAAGCGCCGATCCGCCGCCCGAAAGAAGAAAAAACACCAGCGTTTTCTCATCGCATTTTTTCAACAGCGCGAGAATCGCCTCCGCCGCCTTCCAACTCTCGGCATTGGGCTCCGGGTGTCCCGCCATGAAATACTTCATTCCTGCTAACGGCTTTCGTGCCGCCGTCGGTGCGGACACCACGCCCTCCATTCTCACAAACGGCGCCAGCACCTGTGTTAGTCCTTCCACCATCGCATGCGCCGCTTTCCCAATCGCCACCACGCGCAATTTCTCGAAATTTCGCAGATCAATCCTCATTTCACCACACATCAGCACTGCTCCCTTGCGCTGCAGCTTCCGCTGCATGGTCCCGGCAATATCGATGGCCGCCAGGGTTTCGTGGAAAATCTGCCGGGCCAGTTGCTTCAATTGCGGCATGAGAGGTTTGCCTGGAGATTCGTTACGGTGTCTTCAGAGTTTCCGGATTCAAAATGTTTGCTGGCCGTTTCCCCGCGAATAACGCAGCCACGTTTTCCGCAGCGATGCATGCCATTTTCGTCCGCGTCTCCAATGACGCCGACGCAACGTGCGGCGCCAGCACCACATTCGTGCGTTTCAGCCCGGGATGAATGAACGGTTCATTCTCATAAACATCCAGCCCCGCGCCTGCAATCTTTCCGCCCTCCAGCGCCGCCACCAGCGCGGCTTCATCCACCACCGGCCCCCGCGACGTGTTGATCAAAAACGCCGTTGCCTTCATGCGGTTAAATTTCGGCGCATTGAACAATCCCCGCGTCTCCGGCAGCAGCGGCACGTGCACGCTGACAAAATCAGCCTCCGCGAGCAACGCATTCATCTCCCGGAACTCCGCCTTCAACTCTTTCTCCACCGCTTCGGGAGCGCGCACCGCATCCGTATAAATCACCATCATCTGAAAACCGCTCGCGCGCCGCGCCACCGCGCGTCCAATCCGCCCGAACCCCACAATGCCCAGAGCCTTCCCCCACACGTCCGTTCCCACCAGTTGATCAAGGTCCCAGTTTTTCCAATTGCCCGAGCGCGCCAGAGTCGTCGATGTTGTCGAATCCCACCGCCACGTTCGCCGCGATGCGCAGTTTCGGCGCCGCTGCCAGCAATTCCTCGTTCACCTTCTCGGTCAGCAGGCAAATCAGCCCTTCTTTGTCCTTCACGCGTTGCAAGACTTCTTCCCGCGGCGGACGTTCCGGGTTGGCCCAGTATTCCACGTCGCAGCTTTCATTGAGAATTTTCCGCGCGGCATCGAACAGCCTATGGGTCGCAAACACTTTCGGTTTCGACATTCAGATCCTCATACACGATTTTTGGAAATTTACACTAACACACCGCCCCACTTTCGGCATAACTTGACGTTGCGTGCGTCCATCAAATCTCACTATAGTGCGTGGTGCGCCTGACCCTGCGCCCTATGTACTCCGGCCTCATTCGCGAATTTGAAGATCTTCTCGGCCCTTCTTCGGTCCTTTACCGGCCCGAGGATCTTCTTCTTTACGAATACGACGGCTCCATCGAAAAAGGCCGCCCCAACGTCGTCGTCTTTCCCACTACAACGGAGCATGTGTCTCGCATTGTCAAACTCTCTGCGGAACACCATTTTCCCATCGTCGGCCGCGGCGCAGGCACAGGCCTTTCCGGCGGCGCGCTTGCCCGCACCGGCGGCGTGATGCTTGTCTTCGCGCGCATGAATCGGATTTTCGAACTCGACGTCGAGAATCAGCGCGCAACCGTTCAACCCGGCGTTGTCAATTACGAACTCACCCGCGCCGCTGAGGCTCACGGCCTCTACTTCGCTCCTGATCCTTCCAGTTGGAAATCCTGCACTATCGGCGGCAACGTCGCGGAGAACGCCGGCGGGCCGCACACCCTCGCCTATGGCGTCACTACCAATCACGTCACCGCGCTCGAAGTTGTTCTTCCGGATGGCGAAGTCCTTCGTGTCGGCAGCACACACGGCGACGCGCCCGGCTACGATCTCACCGGCCTCTTTGTCGGCTCAGAAGGCACACTCGCCCTGGTGACCGAAATTACCGTAAAGCTTTCGCGCAAGCCCGAAGCCGTAAAAACACTTCTCGCTATTTTTGAATCCGTGGACGATGCTGCCGACACCGTCGTCGACATCACCGCTCGCGCCATCACCCCCGCTGCCTGCGAAATGCTCGATGGCTGGACGCTGCGCGCTGTCGAAGACTACATCCACGCCGGTTTTCCCACGGACAGCGCTGCCGTTCTTCTCATCGAGGTCGAAGGCCTTGCCGAAACTGTCGCCGCGCAGGCTGCGGCCATCACCGAAGTGTGCCACGCCCATCGTGCCCGCGAAGTTCGGCTCGCCCGCGACAATGCCGAACGCAACCTTCTTTGGAAAGGCCGCAAAAACGCTTTCGGTGCCCTCGGCCGCCTGGCCCCCAGCAACTACGTCCTCGACGGTGTGATCCCGCGTTCCAAACTTCCCCAGGCTTTGCGCCGCATCCGCCAAATCGGCGATCAATACGGCTTTCAAATCGGCAATATTTTCCACGCCGGCGACGGCAACCTGCATCCCATTGTGCTCTTCGATCCCCGCGACAAAAAACAATTCGAACGCGCCCTTCAGGCAGCCGCCGAAATCATCCGCCATTGCGTTGAAATTGGCGGCGCGCTGACCGGTGAACACGGCGTCGGCATGGAAAAATCCGAGCTCATGCCCCTCCTCTTCTCTGACGCCGACTTCGCCCTCATGCGCCGCGTCCACGACGCGTTCAACCCCGATTCGTCGCTCAACCCCGGCAAAATCTTCCCCCTCAGCAAAGGCTGCGGCGAAATCCGCGTCCGGCATTCATCCTCTTCTCGCCTGCGTGTGGACTAATGTCTCCAGCCCTGGCCTTCTCTGCACACCTTTGCGTTGCTCCGCGTCTCAGCGTTATCTGTTTCAATTCTCTTTCGATTTCCGTCCCATGAGCACGTCATCGCCCAATCTCGCCTCCGCCGTGGAAGCCCTCATCGGCGCTTCGCGTGTTCTCTCCGATCGCGCCCAGCGCGCCATCTATGCCGTGGACGATATGGTCCCTTCCGTCGTCGCAAAACCATCCTCTGCCGAAGAAGCCGCCGAAATTGTCCGCTTCGCCGCGCGCGAAAAACTCGCCCTCATCCCTTACGGTGCCCGCACCAAACTCCGCGTCGGCATGCCTCCTTCGCGCTACGACATCGCCCTCGACATGACTGCGCTCAATCAAATCCCTCATTACGATCCCGGTGATCTCACCCTCAGCGTCGATGCCGGCACGTCCGTCGCAAAAGTGAATGCCCATCTGCTCGAACACAACCAATTCCTTCCGCTCCTGGTTCCCTGGTATTCTCTCAGCACCGTCGGCGGCGCCATCGCATCTGGGATCGACTCGCCCCTGCGCCAGTCCTATGGCACCGCGCGTGACTTCCTCATCGGAGCGGAATTCATCGACGGCACCGGCAAGCTTTGCAAAAGCGGCGGCCGCGTCGTCAAGAACGTCACCGGCTACGATTTGCATAAACTCCTCATCGGCTCTCTTGGCACGCTCGCGGTCATAACTCGGCTCAACTTCCGCACCTTTCCCGCTCCTGTTTCCAGCCGCGGCTTTGTCGCATCCTTTGCCAGCGCGGAAAACGCTCTTGCGCTCCGCCGCTCTATCGTCGAATCGCCACTCAATCCATTGACGCTGGACATCCTTAGCCCCAGCCTGGCGCAAATCTTCGCCGAGAAAACTCCCGCCACTCCCGAAGTAGCTGTATTTCGCGGCGAGAACGGTGCCGGGCCTCCCGATTCAAATCCATCCGCGCTTCCCCCTATTGGCGACTGGTTTCGCGCTCACGAATGGCAGCTTTGCGCCGCCTTTGCCGGCGCCCCCGAAGTCCTCGAACGCTATGCCCGAGACCTCACGCGCTTCGCCCGCGAATCACATGCGACGTCGACCGCCATTCTCGACGACTCTACCCGGCCCTCCCTCTGGGGCCGCCTCCGCGAAACTTTTCCCATGCTTCTCGAAGCCTCTTCAGCCGCCACGATCTTCAAAATTGGCGTTCTCCCGTCGCAACTCGCCTCTCTCCTCGCAAGCGTGCAGAAAATCGCTGGCCAGGTCGAACTTCCTCACATGCTCGTCGTCCGCGCTGTTGGCACGATCTATTTCGCTCTCCTCCCCGCGTCCGCAAACGACGAAACTACGGCTCGCCTTGCGCAAGCCGCGTCTCAAATCATTCAATCGACCTCGGCCGTAGGCGGGGACACGACTCTCCTCTTCGCCCCGCCAGCCCTCAAGCCCTCCCTGTGCGCCCCAGACGGGTCTGTAAGCCCACGGCTCAACACTTTGGACACTGGGTCCTCAGATCTCCTCCTAATGCGCGCTGCGTGCGCCCCGGACGTCTCTGCGGGACCCCGCCTCAAATCTGCTTTCGACCCCCACAACATCTTCGTCCCCGGTCGCCTCATTTGAATCCGGGCCTTGGGGCTCTTTTTTCGCTTTTTTCTTTTGACACACTACCCCTTCTCTTTCAATATACAAATTATATGCCATTGTAGTTAAGCAACTAAGCTCGATTCAGCGTTCGTGTCCCATTCCACTGCAAACAGGGTCGAAAGACGCAGGGTCGCAATCACGGCTGACCTAAAAACAAACAACTTAACGCGGTAATGGGCATTTTTTGCACTGTACGGGCTTCCATTCGCGGGCCGGAGGCCCTGAGGGACACTTACACAAAACAGGGGGGTGGGGTGCCGAGGAAGGGAGGCACGGCTTATGCGCTCGAAATGCCGCTCGCCACTTGTTATCGTAGACCGTGGTCCAGCAGCCGCAAACTCCCGTAGAATCGACCGCGCAGAAACCTTCATCCATGCCCCGCTCTGCTGTCCCCGGCCAGACTCTCGTTTACGAAGACTATGCCCGTTGCATTCACTGCGGCCTCTGTCTCAACGCCTGCCCCACCTACCGCTTGTGGAACCTCGAGGCCGATTCTCCGCGCGGCCGCATCCATCAGATGATCCAGGTCGAATTGAACCAACAACCCATCACCGATTCCTTCGTCGATCACATCGACAAATGCCTGGACTGCCGGGCGTGCGAAACGGCCTGCCCGTCCGGCGTCGAATATGGAAAGCTCGTTGAGCATGCCCGCGCCCGCATCGAGCGCGATTATTCCCGCTCCTGGCTCGCCACCGTCACGCGCAATTTTGTGTTCCGCCACCTGCTCCCCGAGCCGCACCGGCTCATCGACTTCGCCTACGTCATACGTCTCTACCAGCGTTCCGGCTTGCAGGCCATTGCGCGCGGCATTGGCATTTTGAAACTTCTTGGTCTCGCCGAGCGCGAACGCCTCCTCCCGCGCATCGACGACAATTTTTTCTTTGGCCGCCTCGGTTCGACCTTTTCCGCCGCTGGTCCGCGCCGCGCGCGCGTGGCCTTCTTCGCAGGCTGTGTCGCCAACGTCACTTTCTCTCAGCTCAACGAAGCCACCGTCCGCGTCCTCACCGCCAACGGCTGCGAAGTTGTAGTTCCCAAGGAACAATTTTGCTGCGGCGCGCTTGCTGCCCACGCGGGCGTTCGTGATGCCGCCCGCGATCTCACGCGAAAGAATCTCACCGCGTTTCTTTGCGAGGATTTTGACGCCATCATCACCAACTCTGCTGGCTGCGGCTCCACGCTCAAGGAATACGATCATCTTTTTTCCCCGGACGAGCCCGAGCACGCGCAAGCCCGCGCTTTCGCAGGAAAAACTCGCGACGTCACGGAATTTCTTGCTGCTTTCGGTCTTACCGCAAAAATGAAGCCGCTTCCCATCCGCGTTACGTACCAGGATTCCTGCCATCTTCTCCACGGTCAGAAAATCCGCGAAGCTCCGCGCGCTCTTCTGCACGCCATCCCCAATCTCGATTTTGTGGAATTGCCGTACTCGGAAATTTGCTGCGGCTCCGCAGGAATCTACAATGTCACGCAAACCGAAACGTCTCTCGAATTACTTGCGGAAAAAATGCATCATGTCAAATCCACCGGAGCTCAAACCATCGTCACTGCCAACCCTGGCTGCCTCTTGCAACTCCGCGCCGGCGCCTCCATCCATCGCAGCAACCAGGAAGTCCTCCACGTCGTCGAACTCCTGGATCGTGCGATAGTATCCGCATGAGTCCGCCCCATGCGCGCATCGCGCCATTCACGGTGGCTGGCAAGCCAAATTTTCGTTAGCCCATTACCTCGTTATTTCTTTTACGTCGCCTTTTCTTCAGAAACGGTTACGCCCCTCCCGCAGCGATGGGGGTAGCTGCGAAAAGGGCGCACCGTCTTCAGGAGAGAAGATCGTGTCGACTGCCTTGCAGTCGCCTAAAGCGATTGACTGTCTTGCAGTTGCCTAAGCGTTCGACTCCTTTGCAGTCGCCTAGACTGATCGACTGCTCTGCAGTCAAAGGAACCGAGGGTGAACTCAGTTGTCCGCGGGAGGCGGTGGTGGCGCACCGGGCCCGCCTTTGAACTTCTGAATGAACCTTCTGCTCTTGCCGGCCGTTACCGTGTAGTCCGATGGCACGGAAAAGAGCGAAGCAGCCGGCTCCGTCCGCTGAATGTTCGTCAGTGTATAAGTCGATTCGCCACTCCAGGGATTGGTCCGCTTGCTCATGACTACCATTTGTAGATCGTTGGAAAACCACGTCTCGCGCACGATGACGATCGGCTTTTCGTTTCCGATTTGCCCCGCGGGAATTGTGCGCGTTAGGCGCGTTCCTTGCGCGCTGACTCCCGAAATCGTCTGGGTGCCGAGATCTTCTTTCTTGAGATGGCCGGAGGCGATTTCCTCCTGCTCGCGAGCCAGCACCTTTTCCTTGAACGCGCCCCTCATGGGGTCCTTCATTCCGCGAAACGGACGGCCCATTTTCTCCGCAGCTTTCGTTTCGGGATGCAACACAAAGCTGGCGTTCGCGACCGGATCGATGATTACCACGAACGACTTCAGCTGCCCGGAAGCCGCCAGCGGACCAAATCCCGACAGCGTCACCTCCTTGCGAAATCGTCCCTGGCTGTCGCGGAAAAGGTTCACCTGCGACTTGCGAGAAATGTGATTCCCGTCCGCGAGAGTCTGGGTCGTTTCCTGAACGGCTACCGCGCTGAAAGGCGCGGCGGTCACCACTTGGCCGCCGTGCAAACCTTCAAATCCCAACAACTCGACACCGTCAGCCACGGGCCCCGGCAGCATCCCGTCACCTGGCCCGCCGGCGATCACTGCTTCCGGCGGAAGTGGCCGCCGCGGTGCTTCCTGAGCCCGCAACCACGCAGCGGATCCTGTCAGCGTTCCAGCGAGAAGCAGGTTTGCGAATACTCTGCGATTCATTATTTCGTCTCCTCTTCTCTCCCGAACTGTTGCGAACTCTTTGCCATGGCAATCGCTGTCAGCCCCTTTTTCAATTGCGCGATCCACGCTGTAACCACCCTCTCGCGCTCTTTCCGATCCGTTTCCGCCGCGTGCTTTACTCTTTTCCAAAAAGCTGCTGCCTCCATTTGCGTGTCCCCCTTCGGGGCGCGATGCAAGCACCCCACACCCGACGAAACATTTATTGCGGCAGCCGTACCGCCTGCGGCAACCCATCGTCGCCGACGAGCAAATCCACCCGGATCCATTCACTGGCTCGCTCTTCGTTGACGGTCAACCCCAGCGCACCCAGCGCGCCGCGCTGCATGCGCACGCGCAGAATCGCTGCGTCATCGGTATCCATGGCAATCGTTCCCGGCAGAAGCGTGAAGCCGCTCAATTCATTGTCGGCCACCAATGCCTCGGAACCGTCCGATCCGGCGGAAACCTGCGCCGGCATTCCATTCGCAAACCCGACAGCGTTTTCAGGATTCGTTCCGGCGCCGGCATTATTTTCCGGAGAAATCTTTACAGCCGGCTTGGAACCCGTATGCTTCGAGGCCACATCCTGCTGGCCATGGCGCCAACTGCGCCAGCTTACGACTCCGGCGAAGATAGCCGCAGCCGCCAGCGCCCACGCCGCAACCATGGCCGCTCGCCGAACTTTCAACGTCACATGCTGTGTACGGAACTCCTGCAGGAGCCTCATTTCCACGCGCGCAGGTGCTTGAGCCATCGCGGTATCTTCGGCAAATGCCCGCAGCTCAGCACCAGCCGCCTGCCAGGATTCCAGCAATGCGGCGCATCGCGAACACCCACCGGCGTGCTCACGCGCCGCCACACGTTCCACTTCGCTCAAAGACGTGTCACGCTCCGCGTCCAGTCCAATCAGTTCAAATTCTTCGCAGTTCATCTCGCACGTCCATTGCTGACTGCATCCATGTAACGACCGATGTCCCTGTGGGCCGAAATACGGCCAACATTTTTGGTGTCCGCCGCACTGCCAACAAATCTCGAGTCTTTCTTCATCGCGCCGCGCTCGCGCGACGCGGCACGTCGCGCAGCATCTCCAGTTTGGCCATCAGCAAAGCCCGTCCGCGATGCAGCCGCGAACGAATCGTCCCGATAGGGCATCCGGCCATTCGCGAGGCTTCCTCGTAACTCATTTCTTCCAATTCGCAAAGCACCACGGCTTCGCGAAACTCCACGGGCAAGTCCAGCACTGCAGCACGCACCTGCTGCATACGTTCGCGCCTTTCCACCCATGTTGCCGGTGTTGACGCATCCTGCAAGACAATCCTGCTACCGGTGCCGTCTTCGTTTTTCTCTTCCAGCGGAATTTCCCGCGGCAAACGTTCCAGGTGTTTCATCACCCGGTTGCGCGCCACTCCATAAAGAAAAGCTCCAAGCGCTCCCCGCGTGGCGTCGTATTTCTTCGGATTGCGCATCAAGGTCATGAACACATCCTGCACAATCTCTTCCGCGGCCCAGGTGTTCCCGGTCATGCGCAGCGCAAAGCGGTACATCGCCGCCTGGTGCCGCCGGTACAGGAGCGTGAAAGCCTCCTCATCGCCCCTGGCGGCCCGCAGCAACAGAACGTCGTCTCTGTCTTGCTCGGCGATCCTCATCTCTCCTGGTAAGACGTTCTGGCGGCTCTCAACTATCACTTCCCGCGGCGTCTTAGAAAAGTTCCTGCCCCAAGCAGCAACACGAAGCGAACGCCTGAAAGTCCTTGTTTTGACAATGGGTTAGACGCAAGAGAGGGCTCCCGCGTGTCGGCCCGGGTTGTCCGCGCGGCAAAGCTGACCGCAGGAAACAGCACATCAATTGGCTGCCAAGTGGAGCTATCGTTTCACGCTGACGGTTGCGGTTCGGAGTTGGTAGATTCCTGTGCGGGCGTCGGACCACACGATATGAAATAGTCCGTCAGCGGTGGGTACCAAGCCGCTGTAGTCACCGCCAGCCCCGAAGGTCCCGTTGTCAAATGCTCCCTTATCTTGAGGTGTATCGGGACAGGATGTGGTGCTCGACACGCGAACCTCTGGAAGAAACGTTTTTCCGCTATCGAGTGAAACCGTGAAATAGACATCGAAGCAACTCTTGTCATGAATTTCGTACCAGCTCACACCGATAGCATCGTCCTTATTGACAGCGATGCTCGGAGTGAAGGAACGCGCGGTTTCGCCATGATTCAGGCGCAGGGGTTGCGACCACGACTCGCCTCGGTTGTCCGAACGTTGAACGAGCACTCCGTTGAACTTGTCGGCGATACACAGCCAGAAAAGGCGATCCTTGCCATCCACCGCCATCGAGGGCCATCCGCCACGTGACTCGCACGATTCCGAGACGAGAAGCGGCTCGGAGAAAGTTCGCCCTTCATCGCTGGACCGAACCAGCCATGATCGAGGTCTGAGAAGCCATTTGTCCCCATGTTGGCAGCAGTAATCGTGAAACCCAACCACAAACGTGCCGTCACTGAGAACCACCGGCCCTTCTGCTTGATATCCCAGGTTGCTCGCGATGACATCAGTCGGCGGGCCAAAGGTCCTTCCGCCATCCTCCGAGTGGGCAACGGAGACGGAGTCTCGGTGTTGGTTGAGACTGTTGTGCACGCCTCCCCCTGACGCTACGTAGACCTGGTTCCCTTGCGCGATGACCATCGGATGATCGTGGTGGGCCCCCAGTCCTAAGGGAGAATTCGGCCAAGTTCGGCCTCCGTCAGGTGAACGAAATAGGAAGAGATTATCGTCGTGGCCGGGCACATAACCTCCCATGACCATGATTGCAGAGCCGTCCTGCAGGACGATGCCCCAAGGATCGAAACAGGCTTGGACAGGGAGTGCGCTGCGCGACCAGCGCTGGCCGCCGTCAAATGAGGCCCACGCGACGCATGTTCGAGCGTTTCCATCAGGAGAATCAAATTGGATCACACCGACAAGCATGTGATTCGGGTTGCTGGGGTCCCCACTCAGATGCGATTCAACGAGAGGTCGCGCAGGCCCGTCGACACTAAGCAGCCGATCTTCACCGATTTGAATCGCTGGATGCTCTGGCATTTGGAGCATTAAGACAAAGACGGCGATCAACAATGCGGTCCGTTTCACTCTTGTTTTCCTCAATCAGACCGGGACCAAACTATTTCATTGCGTCATCGAACTCCACAAACATACTACGGCTGTGAAACTAGCACGACTTCTTGACTCGTGTATTTAATCTCATACAGCCTGAGAAGATTCTCGCTCGAACACGATCGCGGGTGGCGCATATTATGGCAGTGAGATTCTGGGGCGGCCTTCACTCTTATCGAAGGCCACCCTAGAGGATCCACCGGGCGAATTCCCGGGGCTGTTTACTCTTTCTTGGGCTTGAACATGCCGGCGGCGATTTTGGTCACGAGGTGGCGAGGGACGAGGCGTTCGCTATGGGCGCCGAGATAATTTCCGAAGCCGGAGATGACATAACTTTTTCCGGCGGCCAGAGCTTGCAGTCCGGTACGCGCAACTTTTTCAGCGGTCTCCATTCTACGTTGGAACTTTTCCTGGCCGGCCACGACGTGAAATTCGGATTCCGTTGAGCCCGGGCAAAGCGCGCAAACGCGAATTCCGTAGGGTTTCACCTCTTCAGCGAGACCTTCGGCAAAAAGCAAATCGAATGCTTTCGTGGCCGCATAGGTGGAAATATAAGGTACGGCCTGGAAGGAAGCGGTTGACGCGAGGATGAGAATGTCGCCGCGGCGGCGCGCGATCATTTCCGGCAAATATAAACGGGTCAGGTGCACGACCGCATGGCAATTCACCTGCACCATGTCGAGCAATCGCTGTTTTTCAATGGAAGGGAATTCGCCATATTGGCCGAAGCCAGCGTTGTTGATCAGCAGATCGATTTCGATTCCCTTTTCCCTGGTGAAGGAAAAAATCATTTCCGGGGCGTTCGAATCCGCTAAGTCTGCTGGGAACAGTTCGCTGTTGATTTTATGAGTTGCCGTCAGCCGGCGAGCCAATTCCGCGAGGCGATCCTTCCGCCGCGCAGTAAGCACGAGGTTTGTTCCACCAGACGCCAATTCTTCGGCGAGAGCCACACCAATTCCGGCGCTAGCTCCGGTAATCAGCGCCCACTTCCCTCGCCAGTCTTTCATCCTGTTCTCCTCGACTGTCTGCTCGTGTTAATTCCGGACGGATGGCAATCCAGCATCCTCAGCGGCCACGCGCCCGATCACCGACCAGTCCTTGTCCTGATTGCCGCGCGCTAGCGCGGTAATAAAGCGATCGCGAAGGACGCTGGCGATGGGCATCGGCACGCCTGCTGACTCGGCTGCTTGTAGCACCAGCCGCACATCTTTCAATCCGAGCGGCAAGGCAAATCCAGCCGGCTCGTGTTTCCCCTGCACGATCAGTTCACCATAGGACTTATACACCGGCGCGGTGAACATCGTCGTGGTCAGAAAGTCCAGAAGCATTTGAGGATCGACGCCGGATTTTCGCGCAAAGGTGAGCGACTCCGCCAGAGATTCCAAGACCGTAGCGATCAGGAAATTCCCACAGAGCTTTACGACGTTCGCCATGGAGGGCCGCTCGCCAACGACGAGCAACTTCGGCCCCATGGATTCGAACAATGGTTTGCAGCGCTCGACGCTCGCGGATGGCCCCGCCGCCACCACCGAAAGCTTGGCCGATTCAGCGGCTTCGGGCCGTCCGAACACTGGCGCCGCAACAAATTGCTGGGCCGCCTTAGCGTGTTCCGCGGACAAGCGATCGCTGAGCGCCACACTGATCGTGCTCAGCGAAACATGAATGCTGTCTTTGCGAAGCGACGACAGGACTCCGCTCTCGCCAAAGACGAGAGCCTCCAACGCGGCATCGTCCGCCACCATTGTCAAAACTACGCTGGATCGACATGCTTCAGCCACGGAGCCGGCAATGTTCGCGCCATCCGACTGCAAAGATTCGGCGCGTGCTCGCGTGCGATTAAAAACCGTCAGGCGATGTCCGGACCGCAACAGACTCTTTGCGATCCCCGTGCCCATTCTTCCAAGTCCAATCAGTCCGATTTCCATTTCTGATTCCTCTCTCAGCAAAGAGCTTGCTGCGCCCCCCATCGACTTGCTCACTATTCTGGCACAGCCGCAACCGCCTCAACTTCGATAAGGAAACCCTCACGGAAAAGCCGCTTCACTTCGACCGCCGTGCTGGCTGGAGGATTTGCCGTGTTTACGAATTTATCGCGCACCTCGCGCACGGCGGGCAGCTGCGTGACATCGAGAACATAATAGTTCAGCTTGACCACATTCTCGAACTTGGCGCCGCTGGCCTCCAGTGCCGCTTTCAGGTTCTCAAAAGTCTGCTGCGCTTGAGCCCGCATATCGCCTTCACCCACAAGTTTTCCCGCCCGATCGAGCGACACTTGTCCGGCGATGTAGATAATCCGCGCGGGCCGCACTTCCACTGCCTGCGAATATCCGGGCGAAGGCGGTAACGCATCAGACTTTATGAACCGCACGGCATTTCTTTGTTGTTCCATATTCAAGGGCTCCTTTGGTTTAACCGTATTCCGTGGCTGGGAGATGATCCCGACCACCAGTAAACACACGCCAGCCAGCATCGTTCGCATGGTTCCTCCAGTTTTCCATTCGTGCGCTAAACTCCGCTGCTTGAACAAAGCGTGTCTATGCAGCGCGAATCTTCACCGCGCGTCTCGCATGGTGCACTTGAACCAGCGGAAATTGAATTTCGGTTAGCGATTCAGTTGTGCTGCTGGGCCGGGCTTCCTGCCAGTAGATCTCACGTTTTGGTCCAGCCAAGCGGAAGGGGCTGGAGGCGAGCCACGCCGAGAGCACACGATAGGCCTTGTCCAGAGTTCGATCGCCACCTACGTGAAACAACGAGGCGACTGTCGCAGCGGGAAGTTGAAAAGTTTTGACTTTGCCCCGCACAGGAATCGGCCGCTTCAGGAAGCGCAAGACTTCGCAGTCAATGGTCGAGCCTTCGTTCGCGCAGGTATGCCACAGAGCCGCACGCTCTGCGGATACGTTGGCTGCGCCCACACGGCGTTCTACTTCTTCGAACATTTCTTCGGCCTCTTCATAGCGATGGATTTTCTCGCGCAAGGATACAACCCAGACTGGCCGTGTCTGCCGTACGAGTATCTTTGGAGAAGCATTACGCCGATTGGCTTTCAGTGCGCGTAGATTCGCATCGAGTTCGGCCAGGCGCCGGGAATCTTGTTTCATTTTGTCAAGGAGCGCGGCACGCCTCTCTTGGAATACCTCCCGCAGTTCTTCGGCACTCAATCGCCTGTCCAGGAGTTCCCGAATCTCCAAAAGAGAAAATCCCATTTCCTGGAACTGCTGAATCTGATGAAGCTGCGGCAATTGCCGCGCGTCGTAGATCCGGTAGCCGTTGTTAAGATTAGTATGAGCGGGCATGAGCAAGCCGACTTGACAGTAAAAACGCAAGGTCCGGGAAGAAACATTTCCCAGCCGCGCGAAATCTCCAACTCTCATTGGTGCCCCCTGTTTCCTGTCTCTGATGCAGCCTACAGGTTGACGTTGCGTCAAAGTCAAGCGGAGATATTGGTTGGAATGGCTGTGGCTGGAAATAGACGGACGCCACCGGGAGATGGAAAGAGGGGTACGGCTCCTGGACGCGCGAGTTATTCCTTTGGCTGGCCTAGGACTGCGTCTTTCCAGCGGCCGCCTTCGCGTTTGAGACGATCCATCAGGCGGCGCGCCCAGACAAATTCGGCGGCCAGCAAACCTAACCCAAGAAAAATCACCAGCAAACCCGGCCCGGGAGTGACCAGCATAATGCCACCCACGAGCAGCAAGGTGAATCCAGCAATGATGAGGAAAACTCTGCGGACCTGCTCGACCGTGCGGAGGATCA
>MNEA01000092.1 GCA_001917435.1 Acidobacteria bacterium 13_2_20CM_2_57_6 | reverse complement strand
GTCTTCGGAGGAGAAAATCGTTTTGAGCGCTTCCTTGATCCCGTCCTGATTGGCGTTATGCCAGAGACGGGAACGGTCAAGATCGCGCACCATGCTTACGCCAAAGAGATTCTATTGATGGTGGCGTCGCTTGCAATCGTCGGTTTAGGATTTTGGCTCGCATACGAATTCTATTGCACCAAGCGTGTCGCGCCGGAGCTACTCGCCAGCAGGCGGCCGGCATTGTACCGGTTGCTCCTCCACAAATATTACGTCGACGAAATCTATGACGCCGCCATCGTGGAGCGCACCAAAGACCTCGGCACTCTTCTCGGCCGCTTTGACGCCAACGTGATCGACGGTGTGGGCGTCGATGGCGCCGGCTGGCTCGCCCGCTTCGGCTCCACTCTATCCATGTGGTGGGACAAGTGGATCATCGATGGGCTGCTGAATTTCAGCGCCAAGATGATGCAGCTTTTCAGTTATCCGGTGCGTTTGCTGCAAACCGGGCTTTTTTCCAGTTACGCGATGCTGATTCTCGTCGGGCTCGTCATTCTTCTGGCGTATTACGGGCACCATGTGCAGGTATTGCTGCGCAGCGTGCGTTGAGAGGCGATAAAGAATGGACTTTTTTGCACATCACGTCTTGAGCGTCGTCCTGTTCACTCCGCTCGTGGGCGCTTTGCTTCTGTTGCTCATTCCCCGCGAAAGCGAGCAAGCGCATAAGATCGCTGGCAACATTTTTGGCGTACTCGGTTTTCTGGTCTCGCTTCCGCTGGTCCGCTGGTTCAAGCCAGAGTGGGGCGGCTTCACCCTTGAGGAAACCGCCGATTGGATTCCGTCGATCGGCGCGAAATATCATCTCGGAATCGACGGCATTAGCCTTTTGCTCGTCATGCTTACCACTTTCCTCGGGATGATCGCCATCCTCTCGTCGTGGAGCGCGATTCACCAGCGCACCAAGGAATATTACATTCTTCTTCTCCTGCTGCAGACCGGCATGATCGGCGTTTTCGTTGCCCTGGATTTCTTCCTCTTTTACGTTTTCTGGGAAGTGATGCTCGTTCCCATGTACTTCTTGATCGGCGTCTGGGGCAGCGATCGTCGCCTCTACGCCGCCATCAAGTTTTTCTTGTACACCCTCGCCGGATCGGTCGTCATGCTTCTCGCGATTCTGGCGCTTTACTTCTATGCGCCTGTTCCTGCCGGTGGGACGCGCACGTTCGACGTTCCAACGCTTCTCGCGGCCGCGCAGCACTTTTCCGATCCGTTGAAGGTGTGGCTCTTCTGGGGATTCTTTTTCGCGTTTGCCATTAAGGTTCCCATGTTCCCGTTCCACACCTGGCTCCCCGATGCGCACACCGAAGCTCCCACGGCCGGTTCCGTCATCCTCGCCGGCGTCTTGCTGAAAATGGGCACCTACGGATTCATTCGCTTTTCGCTGCCATTGCTTCCGGCTGATCCGCTCCTGCGCCACAAGATCATCCAGATCGTCATCGTGCTCTCCCTGATCGGCATCATTTATGGCGCGCTCGTTTGCCTCATGCAGAAGGACATGAAGCGCCTCATCGCCTACAGCTCGGTCAGCCATCTTGGCTTTTGCACCCTGGGAATTTTTGCGCTCACGCCGAACGGCCTTTCCGGCAGCGTGCTCCAGCAGATCAACCACGGCATTTCCACGGGCGCGCTCTTCTTGATCGTCGGCGTGCTCTACGAGCGGCGTCACACGCGCTTGATTTCGGAGTTCGGTGGCCTCGCGACGCCCATGCCCAATTTCGCCGCCATCTACCTGATCGTCAGCCTCAGCTCCCTCGGTATGCCCCTTCTCAACGGCTTCATCGGAGAGTTCACGATTCTGCAGGGCGCATTTCAGGTGAGCAAAGCCTGGGCCGCCTGGGGTTCGCTGGGCGTCGTGCTTGGCGCGGCGTATTTGCTCTGGCTCTATCAGCGCGTGATGTTCGGCCCGGTCACGCAATTCGCCAATGAAGATTTGCCGGACTTGAACCTGCGCGAGTACGCCACGCTCGTGCCGCTCGTGATTCTCGCTTTCTGGATCGGCATCTACCCAAAGCCGTTCTTCACCCTCATCGAAAAGCCCGTGCAGAAAATTGTCGAGCAGGTGAATCCCGGTTTCTACCAGGCCGAGCATGCGAAATTGCCTCCACCGGAACTCCCGGCCGCTATGGCGGAGACGAAATAGCCCGCCCGCATGAACATCTCGATTATCAATTCGATTGTCAGCTATCTTCGGGGCGACGGCGCCGTCATCCTTCCGGAGATCGAGCTCGTTCTCTTCGGCCTGGGCATCCTGATAATCGATTTCTGGATCGAGCAGAAGGAAAAATACATTAACGCCGGCCTCGCGCTGGCGGGCACTTTGTTCAGCGCCTTTACGCTGTGGAGGCTTCGTGCCGCAGTCGTCGCCCGAGGCGAATTCTCCGGATTCCACGATTCCGTCGTAGTCGATCCGTTCTTTCTTTTCTTCTCGATTCTTTTTCTTGCCGCCACCGCGCTTGTGATTTTGCTATCCGTGAAATTCCTGGACATCGAAAGGGAACAAGAGGGCGAATACTACGCGCTCCTTCTGTTTGCCTGCGTGGGCATGATGCTCATGGCCTCCGGGATAGACTTGATCGTCCTGTTCCTCGGCTTGGAGACCATGGCTCTCAGCTTCTACGTGCTCACTGGTTTCTTGCGCCGCGAAAAACGTTCGAACGAGGCCGCCCTGAAATATGTCCTGCTCGGCGCCTTCAGCTCCGGAATTTTGGCCTATGGTTTTTCGATTCTATACGGCCTGAGCGGCGCAACGAACCTTGGAAACATCACCTCAGCGCTGGCGCGCCGCGAAAATCTGGTGCACGTTGTTGCGCTCAGCCGTCTCCCGGGAGCGCAGGGCCAGCAGATGCACGACCTGCTGGCAAGACAACTCCCCATTGCGTTGAACTTCGACCCTCTCACTCTCCAGCTTCTCCCCATACTCGCGTTTGTTCTCGTTGCCGTCGGGCTATTCTTCAAAATTGCCGCCGTACCTTTTCATCAATGGGCCCCTGACGTTTATGAGGGCGCGCCGACGCCTGTCACTGCCTACGTCAGCGTGGCCTCCAAAACCGCGAGTTTTGCGCTGCTTCTGCGGCTGTTCATTTCCGTTTTTACTCCCGCGCAAAAAACTTCCCAGGAACAATGGATGTACTTAATCGCCGGCGTTGCCGTTGCTTCGCTCACCTGGGGCAATCTTGCTGCGCTGACCCAAACGAACGTAAAGCGCCTGCTCGCTTACTCCTCGATCTCCCACGTCGGCTACATCCTGCTCGGCCTGGTGGCGTGGAACAAAACTGCTTTTACCGGCATCGCCTTCTACTTGCTGTCGTATGTGTTCATGACCGCGGGCGCATTCGCGGTCATCATTGTGCTTCGCCAAAAGGGGCTCATCGGCGAGGAACTCGAGGACCTGAACGGTCTCTACCAGCGCAGCCCCGCCGCCGCTGTCCTGCTGCTGATCTTCATGCTCTCGCTCGCCGGTATTCCGCCCACCGCCGGCTTCATGGGCAAGTATTTTATTTTCCTTTCGCTGATCGAAACGCATCATCCGGTGCTCGCGGTCTTTGCCGTTCTGTATATCGTCCCTGCGCTTTACTACTATTTTCGCATCGTCGTGCACGCCTGGCTCAAGCAGCCCGGCGAAGCCCCCCGTCCCATCATGACCAGCGCGCAGATCGTGGCGCTCACCGTCGCAGTGTTTGTCACCCTCGCCGCGGGGTTGTATCCTGAGCCGTTCACGCGGCTCGCCCAATATGCCTTCGGACAATAAGCCGGAAAACTCCGAATCAACCTCTCCCGTGCGTGAGAAAGCAAAAGACATTTCCAAGCAGGCCGCCATTGCCATGGAGCTGCCCCTCGTCCTCGTTTCAGCCGTGGTTGTCGGCGGCCTCCTCGGCTATTTTCTCGACCGCTGGCTTCATACCAAGCCGCTTTTCCTTCTCGTGCTCGGTGGCATTGGTTTCTATGCTGGCGTGCGCGACGTTCTCCGGCGGCTCGGAGGAAGCGGCGATGGCATCAAGCGCAGATGATTCTTCGCCCGCTGCCGTCACAGAGCGGCGCATCTCCTGGCTGACGCTCCTTGTTGGCTTGATGGCCGCTATTCTGGTTGCCGCGCTTCGCGATCGCTTGTGGGGTGCGGGTCTTGCAATCGGCGCGGCGCTCTCCTGGCTCAATTTTCGCTGGCTCCGGCGCGGTCTGGACACCCTGGTCGCAGCCTCCACCGCCCAAGCCGAAAAGAAAAAGCCTGCCGTCCCTCTCCTCAGCTATTTCGGCATGCTCTTTCGCTACGGGTTGATAGCCCTCGCCGTGTATGTTATTTTTATTTATCTGAGAGTTCCCCTTGTAAGTATGGTTGTGGGTTTGTGCGCTTTGGGAGCCGCAACAATCGCGGCGAGTGTGTACGAAATCTTGCATTCTGCGGATTAGCGAATGACCGAACACGTTACCGGACTGACGCAACTGGTGAACCACTATCTAGGCCATTTTGCCCTGGCGTTGCTCTCGTGGTTTCACATCGCATCCGAGAATCCCGAAACTCCCATCCCGGAACATGTTGTGATGGGATTCTTCGTGTTGATTGTTGGTACGTTATTGGCGCTTTTGCTTCGCTCTCGCCTTTCCGTGGAGCGCCCTGGCGCCTTTCAGCAAGTCGCGGAATTGTTGCTTACCAATCCGCTTGGGTTTGGGATCAAGGATTTGCTGGAAGAAAATGTCGGGCACGAAGGGTTGCGATACGTGCCCTGGGTCGGCTCGATTTCCGTATTCATCCTGCTGGCCAATCTTTTCAGTGTTTTCCCGCTTTTCGCGGCGCCGACCGCCAACGTCAGCGTCCCCTTGGCGTGCGCGATTCTTACGTTCATATATTTCAATTGGCAGGGAATCCGGCATCACGGCCGTATTGCCTACGTCAAGCATTTCGCGGGCCCCGTTCCACTGCTTTCCCCGCTTATCTTTCCCGTCGAGATCATCAGCACCTGCGCTCGTGTGCTCTCGCTCACTGTCCGTCTGTGGGCTAACATTTTTGCTAGCGATCTTTTGTACTCGATCTTTTTGAGCCTCCTGATTGCCCCCACGCTTTGGGGATGGCACAAGACCCCGGTTCTCGGAATTGTGCTGGCTGTTTTTCCTGCCCTTATTCCGCTCGCGTTTATTGGTCTGCATGTTTTTGTGGCGATCATTCAGACCTATATATTTACGGTGCTCCCTTCCGTGTATTTGGGAATCGCCACGGGGGAAGAGCACTAGGCGTTTGCTTGCGTTTTTCTTAGGCCAAGTCTGTTGTGCCGTTCCAGTGTGAGCCCGGCTGCACGGTGTCCGGGAACCACCTCCTGGCGGTGATTCACAAGGAGGAAGTGATGAAGAAGTGGATGATGGTGTTGGTGGCGTTCGCGGCGGTGATGTTGATTGCTCCGTCCGCGTTCGCGCAGGAAACAGGAGCTGCGGCAGCCGGAGGCAAGGGTCTCATGGCTATTGCGACAGGCTTCGGCATGGCGCTGGCGGCCTTTGGCGGCGCGCTAGGGCAAGGCCGCATCGCTTCGGCGGCCTGCGAAGGCATGGCCCGCAACCCAGGAGCGGCAGCGGCCATCCGCGCGGCCATGATTCTCGGCCTGGTGTTCGTCGAGACTCTCGCGCTGTTCACCCTGGTTATCATCTTCGTGAAGATCTAAGGCCCTGAAAAGGCATTCCAAACGGCCCGGCGGCCCAGGCCTCCGGGCCATTTTCATTTTCGTGCGCGTTCCACCCTCGAACTCGTTCCCGAAGCCCTCACAAATTCTTCTGGACTTCCCCCACGTATCTCGTAAACTCTCTCTTGGGGATTACTCCGAAAATTGGAAAAGGCGGCGCCTTTTCATTTTCCACCGTGCTTTTGATGGCCGCGCGCTCCTTAGCGTCCCGCTTTCTTCTCTGGCACTTTGCCATCTGCGCGCAATGGTCCTGAAATAGTCGAAAACATATCTTTTAGAATCAATCACTTACGAATTGCAAATTCTGTAAGCCCTTTGTTTTTTGGACATTCATACAAAATGCCCGGGGGTACGGCGGTAGGCACTCCTGTTTGTAGGGGCGCAGCAAGATGCGCCCCGGCTCCCCAACACTGCAAAAAGGATGAAGTCCGACACAGCGGTATACAGCGGTGTTCTTGCCGTACAGTCTAGCGCCCGAGCAGTGTCGGCTGCAGAATGAAGTTCAGCACCTGGTTGGGGAACAGTCCAAAGTACAGCGTGCCCGCCACTGTGAACGCCAAAACAAAATTAACGGTTAGCGGAAATCCCACGTGGGGAGCCGCCGCGGCTTCCGCGCTGGACTCGCGCATGTACATCACCACGATCACGCGCAGGTAGTAGTAAGCCCCGATTATGCTGTTAATCGCCATCAGCACGGCGAGCCACAGCAGGTGCGAATTCACTGCGGCCTTGAAGATGTAGAACTTGCCAAAAAATCCCGCCGTCACCGGCAACCCGAGCAGCGAGAGCAAGTACACGCTGAGCGCCGCCGCAATCCATGGTTGACGCTGCGAAAGCCCCGCGTAGTCGTCCAGTGAAAGATTCTTTTCGCCCGTGCCGCCCAGTTGCGAAACGATCGTGAACGCCCCCAGCTTCACCAGTGCGTAGCTCAGCAAATAAAAGAGCACCGCCGCATACGCCGGCCCCGCCTCCGCCGCTCCATCGCGCGCCATGAACGTGACTGCCGCAAAAGCCACCAGGATATAGCCGGCGTGCGCGATCGAGCTGTACGCCAGCAAGCGCTTGACGTTCGTCTGTACCAGTGCGCCCAAGTTGCCGGCAAACATCGTCAGCGCCGCGAGCGCCCAGAAAGCCCAGAACCAGAAATGCGTGGCAGCAGGCACCGTCGCAAAAATGCGCAGCAGTAGCGCAAACGCCGCCGCCTTCGGTCCCGCGGAAAACAGCGCCGTCACCGGCGTGGGCGCACCTTCGTAAACGTCCGGCGTCCACACCTGGAACGGCGCCGCAGCTACTTTGAAGCCGAGGCCTATCAAAATCATCGCCAGTCCAAGCTCGAAATACGTGCTATGGAAAAGCTCTTCGGAGCCCATCCCGGTCAGCTTGGTCGTTCCGCTCGCGCCGTACACCAGCGCAATCCCGTAAAGAAAAAAAGCCGTCGCAAACGAGCCCAGCAGAAAATATTTCATCGCCGATTCGCTGGACTTCAGTGAATCGCGGCGGTAGCCCGCCAGGACATAGCTGGAGATCGAACTCATTTCGAGTCCGATGAATGCGGTCAGCAGCTCCTGCGCCGAAGCCAGCACCCCCATCCCCGCCGTGGCAAACAGCAGCAGCGCGTAAAATTCCGCGGCGGGAGATGATCCCCACCAGCATCAGGATCGATCCCGCCATGGTGTACAGCACGAACTTCACCGCCGCATATACGCGCCGCTCATGCCCCCAAATGCCGATCAACGCAAGAAACGTAAAAAAGTGCCGGCTGCGCACAAATGGCTGCATCAGCATCGCCAGCACGCCGAAACCGCACCACACCAGTTCCGGCAGCACTCGATACGCATCAATAACGCGGGGTAGCATCTAGCGGGTTCCCAGTCTTTCCGTCAAAGCGACTTTTGTAGCCGCGCTTGAGGGAATTTGCTTAGCCCGCGTCGTGGCTCCATCTGTCGTAAGCACATTCGGTGCAACAATGTTCGGCGCCGCAGCTTCATACGGCCGTTGTGGTTCGACTTGATCAATCACGTCTTGCGCCGCCGCCGCCGTCCGCTTGGTGATAAACGTCGAACCGATGCCCATCCACAATGTGACGACCGCCACGGTCGCCAGAATCCACTTCTCTCGCGCGGAGGCATCGGGAAGAGTGCGGTTTTTCTCACGCGTGATCTCGCCGAAGAACACCCGCTGGTACGACCACAGCAAGTAGCACGCAGAGAGAATCACGCCGAGCGCGGCCCAGGTAGCCCAGCCCCAGTGCCGCTGATACGTGCCCAGCAGGACCAGGTATTCGCCGACGAACCCATTGAGCATCGGCAATCCCAGCGACGAGAGCGCCACAAACAGAAAGAATGCCGCCAGCTTGGGCATCGGCGTAGCCAGCCCGCCGTACTCGCTGATTTCAAACGTGTGCCGCCGGTCATACAGCATGCCCACCAACAAGAAGAGCGCGCCCGTCGAAATTCCGTGCGCCAGCATCTGGTAGACCGCGCCCTGCATGGAAATGTTATGAAACGCGAAAATGCCCAGCACCACGAAGCCCAAGTGGCTGACGGAAGAATACGCGACCAGCTTTTTCAAGTTTGGCTGCACCATCGCCACCAGCGCGCCATAAATAATCCCGATGATCGCCAGCACCGCCACCCAGCCTGCTGCACGCCGCGAAGCCTCAGGGAAAAGGGGCAGGCAGAAGCGGATCATTCCGTACGTGCCCATCTTCAGCAGCACGCCTGCGAGCATCACTGAGCCGGCCGTGGGCGCCTCCACGTGCGCATCCGGCAGCCAGGTATGCAGCGGGAAGAGCGGCACCTTGATCGCGAACGCGAGAAAGAACGCCAAGAAGAGGAGCATCTCGGTTCTTGGCGCGAGCTCCAGCCCGCCTTGCGACGCCGGCGTATGCAACAGCGTCTGAATCGTCGGCAGATCGAATGTTCCCGTGGCGTTGTACAGCCAGATGATCCCCACCAGCATCAGGATCGATCCCGCCATGGTGTACAGCACGAACTTCACCGCCGCATATACGCGCCGCTCATGCCCCCAAATGCCGATCAAAAATGCCATGGGAATCAGCATCACTTCCCAGAAAAGAAAGAAAAGAAAAAGGTCCAGTGAGAGGAACACGCCCACGACGCCGACTTCCAGCATCAGCAGCATCACGAAAAATTCTTTCACACGGTGCTCGATGCTTTTCCAGGATGCCAGAATGGAGATCGGCGTCAGGAACGTCGTCAGGATCATCAGGAACAAACTGATTCCATCAACGCCCAAATGGTAATGGATGGGCGGCTGGTTGATCCACTTGAGGTATTCCTCAAGATGATACCCAGCCGCGCCAACCGGCACTGCGCGGATCATCAGCAGCGAAAACAAGAATTCGGCCAGCGAAACGATCAGGGCAATAATTCGGATGAATTTGTGATCGTCTCCGCGCAGCAGCAACAGCGCCAGCGCCCCCACGGCAGGGAAGAAGATCAGCACGGAAAGCAAGTGTCCGCCGTGCAGCATCAGTGCACCATCCCGACAACTGCTTTTCCGCCGAATGGCCAGAAGAAGATGACTGCTATCACGACCAGCGCACCGACGACCACCCACACTGCGTAGCTGCGCGTGTTCCCGGATTGCGCGTGACGCACTCCGTCGCCAAGAGCGGTCGCGCCTTCGGCAATGCCGTTCACGGCGCCATCGATTCCCGCAACATCGGCGCCCTTCCAGAGCACATTGGTCGAAATCCACAGCAGCGGTTTGACGATCGCGGCAGCGTAAAGCTCGTCCACGTAGTACTTGTTCAGCAGTGTGGTGTACGCGGGCTTCATGGACTTGGCGAGTCCGTCCGGTTTTCCAGGTCGCTTCCGATATAGCCAATAGGCAACCACGGTTCCAGCAAGCGCAACCACGACGGCGATGCCGGCAAGCCAAAGCTCAAGCGAGTGCGCCTCGGCTTCGGCGCTAACAGAGAGAGGTTCGAGTACACGAAATTCTGCAGACCTGTAAATGGGACTGAACACAGGTTGCAGGAACTTCGCAAAATAATCCGTTCCTCCCGGCAGGAACGCAGGCGCGGCCAGCCAGCCGCCAACAATCGAGAGCAGAGCCAGTATCATCAGAGGCGCCAGCATGTTGTTCGGAGACTCATGCACGTGAACGTGATGCTCGTCGTAGCGCTGCTTCCCGTGAAACGTGAGGAAGATCAACCGGAACATGTAGAACGCCGTCAGCAGCGCGGTGACCAGCCCGAATCCGTACAATACGTATCCGACGTTGCGGCCGCCATATTCATTCTGGAAAGCGCTTAAAAGGATCGAATCTTTGCTGAAGAATCCAGCGAATGGCGGGAACCCTGCAATCGCCAGCGTGGCCGTCAGCATCGTTACGTACGTCCAGCGAATCTTCTTGCTGAGACCGCCCATGCGGAGCATGTCCTGCTCGCCGCCCATGGCGTGGATCACGCTGCCAGCGGCTAGGAAAAGAAGCGCCTTGAAGAACGCATGCGTCATCAGGTGGAAAATCCCCGCAGAAAAAGCGCCAACGCCGCATGCGAGAAACATGTAGCCCAACTGGCTGACGGTGGAGTACGCGAGAACTTTCTTGATGTCCGTCTGCACCAAGCCGATGGTGGCAGCAAAGAACGCCGTCGCGCAGCCAACGATGGCGACCGCCAGCATCGCCGTCGGCGCACGCGAAAAGAGCATGTGCGAGCGCGCCACTACGTATACGCCCGCGGTCACCATCGTCGCCGCATGAATCAGTGCGCTGACCGGCGTCGGCCCTTCCATGGCGTCCGGCAGCCAAACGTACAGCGGCAGCTGCGCTGACTTTCCGCACGCGCCCATGAAAAGCAGCAGGCAGGCGATCGTGAACGTTCCAAGATGCCCCATCGCATCAGCAGGCCAAGGATCCGCCTTTGCGAAAAGCTGGACGAAATCCAAGGTCCCGAAAGTCTTGAACAGCAAGAACATCCCCAGCATGAATCCGAAGTCGCCGATGCGATTGACGATGAACGCTTTCTTCCCCGCATCCGCAGCAGATTTCCTCAGGAAATAAAATCCGATGAGCAAGTAACTGGAGAGCCCCACGCCTTCCCACCCAACGAACAGCAGCACGTAATTCGCCGCCAGCACCAGGATGAGCATGAAAAACATGAACAGGTTGAGGTAGGAAAAGAAGCGGTAGTAGCCGCCTTCATGCGCCATGTATCCGGTCGCGTAAATGTGAATGAGCCAACCGACTCCGGTCACCACCAGCACCATCACGACCGTGAGTTGGTCCATCTGCAGATCGAAACCAGCGCGGAAATTGCCCGTGGCGATCCAGGTGAAGAATTCCTTGCGAAAGAGAACCCTACCCGACTCGAAAAACTCGCGGACCGCTTCAAGCGCGCCAAGAAAAGAAAGCCCCGTCGAGCCGATGGCCACCCAATTGATAATCTTATTCGGCCACTTCGCGCCAAAAATTCCATTCACGGCCGAGCCCAGCAGCGGCAGCAGCGGAACAATCCACAGGTATTCGAGCATCGGGTATTTCGGCATTAGAGTTTGAGCAGGTCGACGCGTTCCACGTTCAGTGTCTGCCGGTTGCGCGCAATCAAGATGATAATTCCCAGCCCCACGGCCGCTTCCGACGCCGCCACGACAATCACGAAAAGCACAAAAACCTGCCCATCGAGTTTTCCTAGCGCCTGGCTGAACGCTACAAACGCCAGATTGACCGCGTTCAGCATCAGCTCAATGGACATGAAAATCGTGATGATGTTGCGCTTGAAAATAAACGCAAACACGCCCAGCCCGAAAAGGATCGCGCTCAGGATCACGTAATAGTTCGTGGGTACCATCTCAGCTTTTCTCCCGCTGCGCGAGCACCGTGGCTCCCAGCACCGCGACGAGAATCAGGAACGAGGTCAACTCGAACGGGTAAACGAAGTCCTTGAAGATCATGTTCGAAATTCCGAGTGTCGAAGCAATTTCTCCCGTTTGCGGCGCGGCCTGCACGCTCTCCGTTGACTTCGCGATCGTCGCGGCCACAAAGCCAGCTAGTGCCACGACCAGGAGCAACCCCGGCGCTCCCGCCATCTTGGAAATGCTGGTGTGCTCCTCCACGCCCGCGTTCAAGAGCATAATCACGAACACAAACAGCACCATAATCGCGCCGCCATAAACAATAATCTGCACGGCGGCCACGAATTCTGCGCCCAATAGCAGATAGAGTCCCGCGAGCGCAACCATGACCACGATCAGCGACAGCGCGCTGTGAATCGGATGCTTCTGCAAAATCAAGCTGACCGCGCCAATCACGGCCAGTGCCGCCAGCACAAAGAAAACGACGAGTGCCGCTGTCATTTCGCACCCCACGTCATTCTCGCCAGAATCACAAAACTGGTGACAATCACGTTCACGATCGACAGCGGCAGCAGCAATTTCCATCCGAACGCCATCAATTGGTCATAGCGGAAACGCGGCAGCGTCCCGCGCATCCACACATACACAAACAGAAAAACAAAAATCTTGGACAGCAGCCAGAAC
Organism: Acidobacteria bacterium 13_2_20CM_2_57_6; assembly: GCA_001917435.1. Classification (GTDB taxonomy): domain Bacteria; phylum Acidobacteriota; class Terriglobia; order Acidiferrales; family UBA7541; genus Acidiferrum. The sequence continues at coordinate 23,236 of MNEA01000092.1, read as the reverse complement.
GGCGCCTGAATAAACTCATTCACGTTTGGGAACAAAACAAAAACTGCGCCCAGCCCGGCAATCACCGTTCCAGCTCCCGGCAAAATAAGTCGCCCGAAAATCGTCTCGTAGCGGAACCCATCCCAAATCACCCACAGTCCGAAGGGAATCAGGATGGCCGACGGCAAATAATGGGTAAACGTCCACGAGGCGGGGAAAGGAGACAGCCATCCGCCGAAAAATAGAATCGAGCACAGGCACGAAACCGTGATCATGCTGGTGTATTCTGCGATGAAGAACATCGCGAACTTGAAGCTGGCGTATTCGGTATGGAAGCCCGCGACCAGTTCTGACTCCGCTTCCGGCAAATCGAACGGCACGCGATTCGTCTCCGCGACCGCCGCCACGAAAAAACAAAAGAAACCCAAAATCTGCGGCCACACGTTCCAGCCAAAAATCCCGCGCTCCGGATGGTGCGCCTGCGCCTCAATAATTTGTTTCAAATTGAAGCTGCCCGCCATTAGCAGTACTCCAACTACGGACATCGTGAGCGCCAATTCGTAACTGATCATCTGCGCCGAGCTGCGCAGGCCGCCGAGCAGCGGATATTTGCTGTTCGAAGACCATCCTGCCAGGGCCACGCCATAAACGCCCATCGCCGTGATGGCAAACAGCGCCAGGATGCCGATATTCACATCAAGCGGCGCAATTCCCAGATAAATGTCGTGATTGAACAATCGAATCGGGTCAGGGCCAAACGGGATCAACGCGATAGAAGTCAGAGCCAGCGCCAGAGCCAGCAGCGGTGCGAGATAGTAGACAAATTTATCCACGCCCGCCGGAGTCGGATCTTCCTTAAAAAGAAATTTCACGCCGTCGGCCAACGGCTGCAGCAATCCGTGCGGCCCCACACGATGCGGACCCCAGCGCGATTGCATGTGCGCCACGACTTTTCGTTCGAACCACGTCAGATACGCGTTCACCGTCAGCACGATGAAAAGTAACAGCGCGATCTTGACGACCGTGATAACCAGCTCGGCGTTCGTCGATAAAAAGGCAGTCACGGCTAGGCCTTGGCCTCCGGCAGGGATTCCATCATGGTGCAGAAACGCCCCAGCGTTCCGCTGGTGAACAAAGTGTCCTTCGCAGGTCGAATCAATCCCACCGGCACGTCGTAAGGCACATGCCCGTTCCGCGCAAATTCCACGCGCGTCGCCTCCGCACCGCCCGTCAGCAGTCCCGCCGGCTGCACGTTGTAGCCGCTCACCGCCTTACGAATTTCTTCAAACACCACGGCCGGATTCTTGTAATGAAACGCTTTCCCCAGCCCCAGCTTTTCCAGTTGATGAGACAAAATGCGCAACAGATCGAAGTCACTCCGTGGACCCATCACTTCCGCGCCCTTGCGCAGCATCTGAATTTCGCCCGAAGTGTTGGTGACTGTTCCGTCCTTTTCGTACGCTGAAGTTGCCGGGAAAACGATATCCGCCATTTGCGCCGTCTCCGTCAGAAACATTTCCTGGACGATCAGCAGGTCCAATTTGCCGCGCCCAAGACCCAGCGTGCCGAAATGCGCCAACGGATTCGCGCCCATCACGTACAACGCCTTCAATTTTCCCGCCTGCGCCGCTTCCACCATTTGCGGCGCCGTCAGCCCCAGCTTCGGCGGAATCGGCCCGCAGCTCCACAACTCTTCAAAGGAGGTGTGCGCGTGCGGACTACCCACGTACGCGTATCCCGGCAAACGGTCCGGCAACACGCCCATGTCCGCAGCGCCGCGCGAATTCGCGTAATCGCCCAGCACCAGGTAGCGCGTCTTACCCGGCAGCTTCGAACCAAACGCAACCAGCGTCGCAATGGCGGCGCCGGAAATTTCCGCGCCGAAAACAACGGCAACATCGCTCTCCGCCTCAAGCCCAGCCTTCAATTGCACAAGTTGTTCCACAAGCTCCGGCGCGAGTTGTCCTTCCTCATGCGCCAGCCACCGGAGCACAACCGCTTCCTGGCCGGCCGCCACTTTCACAAACTGCGTGGCCCTGCGCTTCAGCTTGATCTCGTTCGCATTAATGACGAACAGCTTGGTGCCAAAATGGCGGATGCCGCTGCGAATCTGCCATCCGACGAGCGGGTTCTGGGTTGTTGGATCATTTCCTACCAGCAAGACGGCCTTCGACTGATACAACTGCTCCATGGTGAGCAGGGAATCGCCGGCGCGCTCGCCCAGCGCAGTAATTAATCCCGTGTAATCCGCCGTGCGGTGGTGGTCGATGTTGTTCGTTCCAAACGTGGTGCGCGCCAGCTTTTGCAACAGATAATTCTCTTCATTCGAAGTGCGGTTCGAGCCGATGAAACCAATCGCGTCCTTGCCGCCAGAGTCGTACGCCGCCTTCAGCTTGGTTGCCGCGGCCAGCGCCGCTTCTTCCCAGGAAACCGGATATAGCCTGTCGCCCTTGCGAACCAATGGCTGCCGGATGCGTTCGACGTGCTTGGTAAAATCAAATCCAAACCGCCCTTTCACGCACAGAAAATCTCCGTTGATTCCGCTCAGATCGCGGTTGTTCGAACGCAGAATCTCGTGATTCCGCACGCTCAGCGTGGTCTTGCAGCCATTCGAACAGTGCGTACACACCGTCGAGACGTACGCCATTTCCCACGGCCGCGTCTTATACCGGTACGTTCCGCTGGTCAGAGCGCCCACCGGGCAGATATCGATGCACATTCCGCACTCTTCGCACTCCAGGTGATCCTGGCGATTTGGAATGATCACGCTGTTCGCCCCGCGCATGCCCACTCCGAGCGCCTTCACGTCCATGCCTTCATCGCAAACGCGCACGCACCGGAAGCATAGAATGCATCGCGGCGCATCGTAATAAACCAGCTCCGACCATTTTTCTTCCGGCCGGTGAATTTTTTCTTCCACGAAGCGGCTGGAGTCCGCGCCGTAGCGGAACACCATGTCCTGCAATTCGCACTCGCCGCCTTTGTCGCACACCGGGCAATCCAGCGGATGATTCGTCAGCAGGAATTCCAGCATGTACTTGCGCGCCTGACGCACCTGCTCAGTATCCGTTCGAACGATCATGCCTTCCGTCGCCACCAGCGTGCACGCCGTCTGCAGCTTCGGCGCTTTTTCCACTTCCACCAGGCACATGCGGCATGCCGCCTGCAGAGACAGTCCGGGGTAGTAGCAGAAGGACGGTACTTCCGTCCCCATGCGCCGCGTCGCTTCAATCACCAGCGTTCCTTGCGGCACCTGCACTTCGCGTTCGTTGATTTTCAGCTTGATCAGTTTCTGTTCGGCCATGGATTCCTATCGCGATCCAACCAGCGCCCCCGCGGATTTGTACGGGCAGCGCCCCCTCAGGTGATCTTCGAATTCACCGCGCCATTTCTTCATGATGCTGATCGTGGGCATCGCCGCCGCGTCTCCGAGAGGGCAGAAGGTGCGTCCCAGCATGTTCTTTGCCAGGTCTGCGATCATGTCAATGTCTTCCACGCATCCCATGCCGGCGTGAAAGCGCTCCAGAGTCTTCCGCAGCCAGGTCGTCCCCTCGCGGCACGGGATGCACCAGCCGCACGATTCGTGCGCGTAGAAGTGCATAATCCGCCGCGCCATATCCACCATGCAGGTGTCTTCGTCCATGATCACCATGCCGCCGGATCCCAGCATGGAACCCGCTTTCGCTACGGAGTCATAGTCCATCGCAATATCGATTTCGTCCGCGGTCAGCAGCGGACAGGAACTTCCTCCGGGAATCACGGCCTTCAGCTTCTTTCCATCAGGGATTCCTCCGGCCACGTCGTAGATGAACTTTTTCATGTTCATCCCCAGCCGCACTTCGTAGATTCCCGGCCTGTTGACGTGTCCCGCGACGCACAGCATGCGCGTGCCGCCGTTTTTCGGCGTGCCGCGGCTGGCGTATGCATCGCCGCCTTCGCGAATAATCGAGGGCACGGCGCTCAGCGTTTCCACGTTATTGATGATCGTCGGGCATCCGTACAATCCCACCACGGCCGGGAAGGGCGGCTTGATCCGCGGATAGCCGCGCTTGCCTTCCAGCGACTCCATCAGTGCGGATTCCTCGCCGCACTCGTACGCGCCTGCTCCAGTGTGCACCAGCAAATCGAAATCAAATCCCGAGCCGAGAATATTTTTTCCCAGGTACCCGCGCTCGTACGCTTCGGCAATCGCTCCGTCCACGATGTCCAGCACGTAGCGGTATTCTCCGCGGATATAAATAAAACCCTGGTGCGAGCCGATGGCGCGTCCCGCAATCACCATTCCCTCGATCAACTGGTGCGGGTCCATCTCCATCAGCGGACGGTCCTTGCACGTTCCTGGTTCGGATTCATCCGCGTTGCAGATTACGTACTTGGCCTTCGGCGTGTCCTTGGGCACGAACGACCACTTCATTCCCGTAGGAAAGCCGGCGCCGCCACGCCCGCGAAGGTTCGATTTCTTCACTTCCTCGATGATCGACTCCGGCGTCATCTCCTTCAGCGCTTTCTCCAACGCTTTGTAGCCGCCTTGCATTAGGTAGACGTCGATCTTGTGCGAGTCCTTCATCCCCCATCGCCGGCTGATGAGCGGCGTTTCCAGTTCGTGCCGTTCGTGCAGTGCACCGGAAATCACCGGCTCGGGCGCGGGATGTTTCCCGGCATCGAGTTCCTCGATAATGCGGTCAAACTTAAGCGGCGTGAGGTTTTCGTAGAAATCGTAGTTTACCTGCATCGCGGGCGCACCCGTGCAGGCGCCGATGCATTCCACTTCTTCCAGCGAGAAAACTCCGTCGGCGGTGGTTTCCTTGTGTCCGATCTCCAGCCGCCTCTTGGCGCGCTCCAGAAGCTCGTTTCCGCCTTTCAGCATGCACGCCACGTTGGTACAAATCTGCACGTGATGCTTGCCCCACGGCCTGCGGTGCAGCATCGAGTAGTACGCCAGCGTCTCTTCGATCTGCACGTTGTTCAGGTCCAGCTGCCGTCCGATCTCCGCGATCATCTCGTCGCTCACACAGCCGTACTCGTCCTGCGCGTACATCAGCATGGGGATCAGCGCGCTGCGCTTGACCGGATAGCTGTTCTGCAGCTTCTCAAATTTGGCCGAAAGTGCTGGGGAGAGTTCCATGATTACCTGTCGACTTCTCCAAGAACGATGTCGATCGTCCCGATGCAGGCGATCACGTCCGAAATCAACTGTCCTTCAATCAATTTCGGCAGCGCCTGCAAATTAATGTAGGAAGGCGAGCGGAAATGCACGCGGAGCGGCTTTGGCGAGCCGTCGCTGGCCACGAAACAGCCCAGCTCTCCGCGGGGGGACTCCACGGTAACAAATGCTTCGCCCGGCGCCGGCGAAAATCCTTCCGTAAAAATCTTAAAGTGGTAGATGAGCGCTTCCATCTCCGTCTTCATCTTTTCGCGCTGCGGCGGAATGATCCCCGGCGCGTTCGCCTTGATTGGCCCTTCATCTTTGATCTTGTCGAATGCCTGACGGATGATCTTCAGGCTTTCGCGCATTTCCGCCACGCGCACCAGGTACCGCGCGTAACAATCCGATTCCGTCCGCGTCGGCACGTCAAAGTTGAATTCCTCATAGCTCGAATACGGAAACGCTTTGCGGTTGTCGTAAGCCACGCCCGCCGCGCGCAGCGTGGGCCCGCTCATGCTCAAAGCAATCGCATCATCCAGAGAGATATATCCCACGCCTTTGGTGCGCCCGATCCAGATGCGGTTTTCCGTCAGCAGCGTCTCGTATTCGTCCACGCGGCTCGGCATCATTTTCAGGAACCGCTCGACCGCTTGCCGCCAACCGGCCGGCGGATCCAGCGCGACGCCGCCGATTCGAATGTAGCTGGTCATCATGCGTTGGCCCGTAAATAGTTCGAAAATCTTCAAAATCTCTTCGCGCTCACGGAAACAGTACAGAAAAACCGACATCGCTCCCAGGTCGATCGCATGCGTGCCAAGCCACACCAGGTGCGAAGATATTCGCTGCAGCTCCACCATCATGACGCGGATGTATTGCGCGCGCTTCGGCACTTCCAGCCCGAGGAGCTTTTCCACCGCCAGGCAGTACACCAGGTTGTTTCCGAGCGGATTCAGGTAATCCATCCGGTCGGTCAGCGTAATGGCTTGTGAATACGTCTTGTCTTCGCAGGACTTTTCAATTCCGGTGTGCAGGTAGCCGAGATCAGGAATGGCTTTCACCACCGTCTCGCCGTCCAGTTCCAGCAAAATCCGCAGCACCCCGTGCGTCGACGGGTGCTGCGGTCCCATGTTGAGGACCATTGTTTTTGCCGTTCCGACTGCGGTCTCAACAGTGGTCATGGCGTGCTGCTTTTCCTGAACAATTCACCCGTGTTTGGCACGTCTCGATAGCCTTCCACGGGATAATCTCTGCGCAAGGGATGGCCCTCCCAGTCTTCTGGAAGTAAGATGCGCCGCAAATCCGGATGGCCCGAAAAGCGAATGCCGAAAAGGTCAAAAATTTCCCGCTCCAGCCAATTCGCGCCCGGCCACACCGGAACCAGTGAATCGACAACCGGATCGTTGCCGCTAAGCCACGCCCGCAGCCGCACTTTTTCTCGCCGCGGGATGGAAACCAGGTGATAGTTCAATTCGAATCGCGGCTCCGCGGGATAGCGGTCCACGCAAGTGGCGTCGGTCAGGAAGTTGTACTGCAGCTTGGCGTCTTGGCGGCAATGTTCTGCTGTGGCTCGCAGGAGTTCGCGCGGCACCACGATGGTGGTTTCTCCCCGGAATTCAAGCACTTCCGCGACCGCTTTCGGGTTCCACGAACGCAGGCACTCAGCGACAACATTAGCGTTTTTACTGGCAGGCTCCGTCACGATTTAGAATCCCACTTGCGCCGTCTACTTATGCCAGTCCAGCGCGCCCTTTTTCCAAAGATACAAATAACCGACCAACAGGATGGCGATGTAGAGCATCATCTCCCCGAAGCCGTACCACCGCAAACTGCGAAAAATGTAGGCCCAGGGGTATAGGAAAATGGCTTCCACATCAAACAAAATGAATACCATCGCTACGAGGTAAAATTTAACCGAGAAGGGCTCTCGCGCGTCGCCCGTGGGCTCCATGCCGCATTCATACGGCTGCTGCTTGGCCCGGCTCGGACGCCTCCAGCCCACTAAAACGGAAACAGTTGTCAACGCACCGGCGAGCACCGTGGCAATGAGCAGGTGTAAGAGAAGCGGAGCATAGGTATGTAATCCGGAACCACTCATAGGCGAAGAGTTATAATAACGATTCGAGCGCCACTCGGTCAAATCGCGACGGGAGAATGCTGCGAAGGGCCTTAAGCTTTTGCAGGTCGGGACGAGCAGCGAAATGCTTTTCGGTCACAATTCGAACGTGCAGGCAGGGGGCACGACCTATCACGTGCAAACGGAAGATCGCGGCACCACCAACGCGCTCATTGATACCACTGTTTATTTTAACGGACGTGTCTTGCACCGCAGAACGAATAACTATTTTGATCTGCTTCCGCTGAGTCCCCACCGCGAGCAAGCCCTAAAGCAGCGTCTCGACGAACAGCATCGTGCCGTTGTCGAGGAGCTTCGAACGGGTGCGCTGCATCTCGCACTGCCGCGGGAAGAAAAGGCTGCTCCAGCATCGGCCAAACCGGCAACCGCATCCGCAACTGGAGTTCTCTCCCTGGAATTGCTCAATGCCAAGACCTGGCTCACCGGCAAACGCGCCCTCCTGCAGATTGCGGTTCGAAATGAAGCGCACCAGGCAGTGGGCAACGCTACTGTGATTGCCCGCGTGGATGGCGCTGCTGAGGCCACCCAGTTTTCCGCCAAAACCGGCGACTTCGGACATGCCCAATTCGAGTTTGATATGCCTCGCCTTGCAGGTGCCGAACCGGCTCTGGTCATCGAAGCATCGAAAGGAAATGCTCGGGGGCATTTGCGCTTTCAGTTGCGCAGCAAGCCCCGCGTGCCTTCGGCCAGTTAGCAAATGCAGACAACCATTTCCATTGTGGTGAACGGAGAAAATCGCGCTGCACAGCCCGGTGCCACGGTCATAGACTTGCTCCACGACCTGGGACTCGATTCCGGGCGCGTAGCCATCGAGCGAAACCTGGAGATTTTGCCGCGTCCGAAATGGACCGAAACCCGGATTGCACCGGGTGACCGCTACGAGATCGTGCAGTTTGTCGGTGGCGGCTAGAAGGCTCTCTTCAAAGATCAAATTCCTTTCAGCAGGTGCCCCATTTTTCGTTTTTTCGTTTTCAGGTAGGCGCGGGAAATTTTTGAAACGCGAGGCTGGCATGGCACGCGTTCGACAACGCGAATCCCCGAGCTCTCGAGCTGGCGCACTTTTTCCGGATTGTTGGAAAGCAGGCGAATCTTCGTCGCGCCAAGTTTTTTCAGGATTTGCGCCGAAAAATCGTAATCGCGCGCGTCCGCGGCGAATCCCAGCGTTTCATTGGCTTCCACCGTGTCCATGCCGCCGTCCTGCAGTTCGTAGGCCCGCAATTTGTTCATCAATCCGATGCCGCGGCCTTCCTGCGGAAGATAGAGCAGAATCCCTGAGGACGCTTGCCCGATTTTTTTCAGCGACAATTCAAGTTGCGCGCGGCAATCGCACCGCAGTGAAGTCAGAACGTCGCCGGTCAGGCACTGAGAGTGAACGCGCACCAGCGGCGTGGACTTGCCGTTCATACTGCCGCGTACCAGGGCGACCGCTTCCTCCTGCAGGCCTCGCCCCTGGAAGCCATAAATGGTGAAGCGCCCGTAGCGTGTGGGCAACGCGGCATGCGCGACCATTCGCACGCCGGTAGCTTTCCTCTTCGGCTTCTTCTCTTGTCGTGATTTTGCGCGCATGGCGAAACGAGAAGTATAGCAGGGACTCTTGTGGCGAACCGATTCGGCTGGCGCTGCCATGGCTGATTCCTTCCCCCGTTTCCTGCGCGGCCCCATGCGAATTCTGCCATCTTTACATCCAGCGGCGGATTGATTAGCGTTAGCCTGGGACTCGCGGCGAAAAAATGGAAACAGCTATACCCATTCGTGACCTCCTGTTCACCCTGCTGCTGAAGGTGGGCGTAGCCTCGTCCATCTCCGCGTTGCTGGCGCGGTGGAACGCTTTTCGGCGCGTGCTCTTCACCGAGGAGCGCGACCCCGACCAAAAACTCAAGTTGATGCTGTTCATGACACCGGCGCTGATCGTCGGCGTGACGTTGCGGCTCGTGGGCGGTCCCTCCTACGCCTTTGCGGATTTGTCGCTCGAAGGCGCTTTTCTGATGGGACTGCTCGGTGGGCGCGTGGTGGGGCCGATCGGTGGCGCGATCATCACCATTCCGGCGCTGATTTCGCACGAATGGCTCGCCATGCCCGCGGCGTCAACCGCGGGGCTGCTCGGCGGGTTGATCCGCCAGGCGATTCCCAACAAGGAAGATCTCTGGAATTTCGGCCCGTTCACGTTCCTGAATATTCCGAAAGCGACGATGCGCCTGTTGCGCAAAGCGGAATTGTCATGGGAGATGGCCCCACTGGGTGCGTGTGTGGGCCTGGAGCTAGGCCGCGTGGCGCTGGTGCTGGCGACCAAACCGAAGTGGCTCTTCGCGGTTGACTCGCACTGGGACTGGTGGCTCGTCCTGGTGCTGATTGCCACGCTGATGTCCGTAGCCTCGCCGCTAAAAATTTGGAACAACACGCGCATCGAGATGAACCTGGAGCAGCACCAGCAGTTGCTTCTGAAAGCGCGCATGGACGCGCTGTCCAGCCAGATCAATCCGCACTTTCTGTTTAACACGCTGAACACCGTTTCCGCGCTGATCCGCTTCGATCCCGATTCGGCGCGCGGCGTGGTCCTGAAGCTGAGCAACATTCTTCGCCGACTCCTGCGCAAGCACGAAACCTTTGTGCCGCTACGCGAGGAGTTGCAATTCATCGACGACTATCTGGACATCGAGGTGGCGCGCTTCGGGAAAGACAATCTGGACATCGTGAAGCACATCGACGAAGCGGCGCTGGAATCATTTGTGCCCAGCATGCTGCTCCAGCCGATGGTGGAGAATTGCCTGAAACATGGCCTCGCGCCGAAGCTGGGCGGCGGGAAAATCGAACTGCGAACAACGAACAGCGACGGGCGTCTGCGCATCGAAATCGAAGATAACGGCGTGGGTATCTCGGAAGAAAAAATGCCGCATGTCTACGTGGAAGGCATCGGGCTGAGCAATGTGCGCGAACGGCTGCGCGTGCTGTACGGAACCGATTTTCATTTGGACATCGAGAGCCGGCCGGGTGAGGGAACCGTCATTCGAATTGAGATCCCAGAGTTGGTCTCGACAATGCAGGAAGTCCGATGAGTTGGATTTGGTTGTAGATATAGCAAGACAGGAGCAAACTAAAGACGTGGCCCCTCTCAATGCGCGGCCTTGGAATCCAATGTCCCTTGGGATGGGCGCTTGGCTATCTGCTGGTTCTGATGCGAAACTATAGGGAGAGCCCCAGTGCTGAACGATCGTCACGGGGTGTACAATGCATGAGGAATTGTGAACAGTATGAAATCAGAAAACGGAAAATCAGTGGTGGCAGTACGCGGCCGTGGGGTACGAGCTACGCCTGAACAGGCGCGTGAGATGTGCACCTGTGGGCATCGCGCCTCCAGCCACGCGGCGCTGAAGTATTCCTGCCAGGCCCCCGGCGATCACAAAGGCTTCTGTCCTTGTATGCGGTTTCTCTCGGCGAAAGAATGGCGGGGAAGTAAGGCCAAGGCCTCGTAGCAAATCCTCCGCACAAAGATTTGCAAAGCCGCGCTAAGCGACCGCCGACGAAAGAGAAGCAACCCTGCGTGCTTGACGAATTCCCCGCGATAAATCGAATTGCCCAGTTCTAGGCTCTTGCGGACTTGGCGAGGGGCCGCGCCGTCTTCGATTCCCAATTCTTCCGCAACTCTTCGCGTTTTTTGAGCACGAAGGCCTTGGCCCCTTCGAAATTGGCGTAAACGCGCGTGCCCTTGATGGTGTTACAGGGGGTGCAGCAGGCTACCAGGTTGCCAGGTTCTTTCTTCCCTTTGCGAGCCCGCGGAACAACGAAATCCACGCGCATGACCAGAGCGTTCTCAAAACTGGCGCGTCCGTCCAATCCGCAGTACTGACAGCGATAGTCGTCGCGTTCCAGAATCTTCACGCCTTCTTGCAGGGTTATTCCTTGCGCAAGACCATAGGGCTGTGCGCGTTTCGTGTCAAGCCGAGAAACGATCTTGGCAGTGGGTCTATCTCCGGTGACGACTAAAGATTCACCAGAACGCTCCACCTTTAGTCCGGCCCGATATTGCGATGAGACGGTGTCTATTCGTCGCGCAAGGCCACCATGGGGTCCACTTGCGTCGCGCGTCGCGCGGGGATGTAGCACGCAAGCAACGCGGACAGCAGGAGCACTGCGGCGACCGCGCTGATGGCCGCAGGATCGATGGCGTTGACTTGATACAAGAGGGTCTTCATTACGCGGCCGACAAAGTACGTACCGCCCAGGCCCACGCCCAAACCAATCAGCGCGAGCAGCATTCCTTCACCAAGCACCAGGCGCAGCACTTCCTGCGGACCGGCGCCGAGGGCGATGCGTAATCCAATTTCGTGCGTGCGCTGCGCCACGGCGAACGACATAACGCCATAGATACCGATGGCCGCGAGCAGAAGTGCGAGGCCGGCAAAACTGGCGAAGAGTACGGTTGAGAAGCGGTCGCTGGCCAGAGACTCGTGCACCAGCTGATCCATAGTTTTTACCTGGTCGAGGGGAAGATCGGGATCCATAGTGTGGAGCACCGCGGTAATGCTCTTGGCCATGCCGGCGGGATCGCCAAAGGTGCGCACCGCCAAGCCCGCTTGCGGCCAGGGGGATTGCCAGAAGGGGACGTCGATTTCCGGGAATCCCTCGCGTCGGACTCCGCCGTTGTGAACGTCACCGTAGACCCCGACAATCTGCCATTCGATGGGCGGGCCGAGCTTGGTAACACCCGGTATCAACTGCTCGACGACAACGCGCTGCGTAAGGGGATCCACTTTGGACAGGTATTTCTTCACGAACGTTTCATTCACGATGGCGACGCGTACGCCGCCCGCGGCGTCTTGTTCTGTAAACGTGCGGCCGGCAATCATGCGAATCCCAAAGGTGCGGAAATATTCGGGAGTGACCATATTGAAGCCGGCGCCAGGACGCGCCGACGGGTCGTCAACGGCCTGCCCCGCGAGATGGAAAGGCATTCCAAAGTTCGTGCCGATAATGGGCATGCCGGTGGAGGCTGAAACTGCGGTGACGCCGGGAAGGGCGCCAATCTTATCCAGGAACTGACGATAGAAGACGTTGATTTGTCCGGCTTGGGTGAAACGATCGTTGGTCACGGGCAGAAAGAACGTGAGGATGTGGTCTTGCCGGAATCCGAGGTCCACACGCGACAATTTCCAGAAACTGTGAATGATGAGGCCTGCACCAGACAGCAGCGTCAGTGCCATGGCAAACTCGACGACGACGAGAGTACGGCGCAAGCCTTGACGGCCGGCGGAGCTCGACGATGAGCGCCCGGATTCCTTTAACGTGTCGCTCAAATTGAGCTGCGCGGTTTGCCACGCCGGAGCGCAGCCAAACAGCACTCCACAGACGATGGATGCGGCTAGGCTGAAGAAAAGCACCGGCAGATTCAAGCGAAAGTCGGCTTCGGACGGCAGAGTAAAGGGCGGAATCATGGCCACGATCACTTTGAGCAAGCCCCAAGCGAGACTTATGCCCAAGACGTCGCCAATCAAAGACAACGCAACACTCTCGGTCAGAAACTGACCGAAGAGTTGCCAGCGTGTTGCGCCGAGCGCGGCGCGGACGGCTATTTCCCTTTGCCGCGCAGTGCCGCGGGCGAGGAGAAGATTGGCGACGTTCACACAGGCGATCAACAGGATGAAGCCGACGGCGCCCATCAGCAGCCAGAGGTTCTTGATGGTGTCTTTGCTGATGAAGTCATTCTGCAAGGGCTCGACGGCCGCGCCCCATCCCTTGTTGGATTTTGGGTAGACTTCGGCGATGTGGCGTGTGACGGAGTCCATGTCCGCGTTGGCTTGCTGGATTGTGACTCCTGGTTTCAGGCGGCCCATCACCAAAATAAAATGAAAATCGTGGTTGATCTGTTCCGGCTTGAAGGCCAGCGGAACAAACAACTGATTTTCCAGGCGATCGGGCTGCCCTACCGCCAGGACTCCCACAACAGTGTAGGGCTCGCCATTGAGTCGGATGGGCTTGCCGATGATGTCGCGATCGCTCCCGAAGCGCTCCATCCAGAGCCTATGCGTCATGATGACCACGCGGTCCTTGCCGACCTGCCCTTCCTCCGGTAGGAAATCCCGTCCCAGAAAAAAGGGAGTTCCCACCATGTCGTTGAAACCGGGCGTGGTCAGCCGAGTCTGGATCATTTCGGGATGGTCGGAGCCGGTGAGCGCGAAATTCCCGCCCGTCCACGCGCACATCGATTGAAAAACAGTGCTCTGGCTTTTCCAATCGAGAAAGTCGCCGGCGGAGACGCCATTGCGGCCGGCATTGATCTTCGACCAGACAATGACAAGCTGGTCCGGATTGGGGTAAGGCATGGGGGAAAGCAGAGTGGCATAGACCACGCTGAAGATGGCGGTGTTCGCCCCGATACCTAGCACTAGCGCGAGCAGGGCTACGGATGTGAAACCGGGATTTTTGAGAAGCAGTCTGAGGCCAAAGTGAACATTGCGCGCAAAGTTAGCCATACTGGTACCCCCAGCTTGCCAGTTGACCACTCGTTGAAAACTATAGACGTTTTGTCGGCCGATTTGTTCCGAACAGAACTTGAAATTTTAGCGATTTTTGTCGAATTGATGCGTCAGTGATTTGGGAGCCGCGAGGCGCCAGGCGGCTTCGAGGGCGCGGCGCAGCGTAGGCCTTCTGGCTCCTTTCAGTCGCACGTTCGTGCAGCCTCGACGTCCCCAAGCTCCCCCGCAAGGGTTGAACACCTTGGGCTGGGCTTTGACGAACGTTTCCTGCTCCACCGGCGTGAGCTTGACCATGCCCCAGCCATTCTCGGGGTAGCCAAGAGTGGCAAAAATCTTTCCGGTCACGCGAAAATCCGGATGGTTCATGTGGGCGCGCTCCTCGGTTTCGGGGAAGCTCAAGGCCAGCCTGCGAAAGTCTTTAGGGGTCATGGGGCAGCCTCCGTTTCGAGAAGTATCGGACCACAAAAGCAGCGGGAGAAAAAAGATCTTGACAGGGGCCTGAAAAGACTGTATATTCGGTAACAACAGAAACAACGGACGCAACGAAAGCGATGGCAACGACGCCAGCCACGGATAGAAAAAATGAGTGAACCCGCAAAAAACACGCTAGCCCCGGTGGCCCAGAAGTTCATTTTGCATTGGGGAGAGATGGGCACGAGGTGGGGCATCAACCGCACCGTCGCGCAAGTGCATGCGCTGCTGTTTTTGTCGCCGCATCCGCTGCCCGCCGACGAGATTTCCGAGACGTTGGCAGTGGCGCGGTCGAATGTGAGCACCAGCCTGCGCGAGTTGCAGGGGTGGAGAATTGTGCGCGTGGTGCACGTGCTGGGAGACCGGCGCGACCATTTCGAGTCGATCAAGGACGTTTGGGAAATTTTCCGGATTGTTTCGGAAGAACGCAAGCGGCGCGAGATCGATCCAACGCTGCATGTGCTGGCGGAATGTGTGCGCGAGATCAAGTCCAGTCCGCAGAGTGATGCGTATACGCGCGAGCGGCTGGAAAGCATGCTGGAATTTTTAACAGCGATGACGGGGCTGTTCGAGGAGATCATTCGTATGCCGACGGGCGCGTTGAAGGGCGTTGTGAAACTACGCGGCAAGGTGATTACGCTGCTCGGGAGTGAAAAGAAGAAGGCGGCGGGTTGAAAGTTAAAAGCCCCGAGAGAAAAAGGAAACGGATAACGCGGAGACGCAGAGGACGCGGAGATTCGCAGAGAAGAGCCGAGCGCGATAAGGAACCGCAGGTGGATCATGATTTCGCTGGTGAGTGAATACACGGACGGGAAGGGACGGCACGCACGAGGTTGGCTGTTTTTTGATGCGGAGTGCAAGTTCTGCACGCGCATCGCGCGATGGCTGGCCCCGATTCTGGAGAAGCGCGGGATGGCGCTGGCGCCGCTGCAGGATCCGCGCGTGGGAGCGCTGCTGGGATTGGCACGCGAGGACTTAATGCGCGAAATGCAATTTCTTCTGAGTGACGGAAGCCGCTTCGGCGGAGCGGATGCGGCGGTGGCGCTGGCGCGCGAGATTTGGTGGGGCCGGCCATTGGTATGGATCTCGAAAATTCCCGGGATGATGGAAATTCTGCGCAAAGGATACCACTGGGTTGCGGCGAGCCGGAGTTGCGCGGCTGTCTCTTGTCCGGCGAATGAGCCCTCGCCCCGAGTCTAGACCTGGCAAGGAGGGATTCTGCCAATGACTCCTACAACAGTTTTTCTGTGCGATGTGGGAATTGCGGCGTTCTTGCTGCAGGAATCGTTATTTACATCAAGAAGTATCTGAGAACCTTGCTCATCGAACTCTGCGGCACAACCGAACGCGCGAACTTTTGGTTGGCATTCTCCAATGTCACTCTTATTCTCGTCCCGTTGATCTTCGCTCTCGACTACAAGCCCGAGTTCGGGCCAGACAAGACCGCGATCTTCGAGATCGCCACTCAACTGAAGTACGCACTAATTGGGTTCGTCGTCACGCTGGGCTCCCTTGCGCTTATCCTTTTCCGATTTATTCCACGTGATAAGGGCAATCTCGCAAGCGGCCTGCAGCGGTGAAGGTGAACAGCGCATCGATCGGAACGTAAGGAGGTCTTGTGACGTTTCGTTTTGCCGATTTGTGGCGATGGGACGGAAAAGTCGGCCGCGCGGAATACGCGGCGGTTGGTCTCATTGGTGTGGCGATCAAACACAACCTCGACCGGCTGATCGCGTTGGCGTTTTTCGCGAACAACCTAAATTTTCTAAATTACTGGGCGCCTCTGGGAAAGGCGGCGCGGCTCGATCACCTCTCGAATCGCGAAGCGAAATTTCTCGCCACGCTGCTGCTGTTCTCCGTTCCTTTCTTATGGGTGGGCGTGGCGATGACCGTGAAGCGGTTGCGCGATGCGGGACAGCCGGTGTGGCTGGTGGTGCTCTTTTTCTTTCCAGTCATCAATGTGTTGTTCTTCCTGGCGCTTTGCGCGTTGCCGCCGCGCGAGCGCGCCGAGGAGTCCGAAGGCGCACCATGGCCCGGACCGACCGGACTGAGCGGAATGATTCCGAGCAGTCCGCTCGGTAGCGCGGTGCTTTCGATTTTTCTCACGTCCGTCCTGGGGCTGGTGTTTCTGACGCTGGGGACGTTGGTGATCGGGGCGTACGGCTGGGGGCTGTTCGTCGCTTTGCCATTTTGTTTGGGAATGTTTTCCGTGCTGCTTTACAGCTACCATTCGCCGCGAGACTGGTGGACATGCCTGAACGTCGCGCTGCTGCCGGTCGGAATCTTGGGTGTCACACTGATTCTGGTGGCTATGGAGGGCGTGATCTGCGTGTTGATGGCCGCGCCGTTTGCGCTGGGACTAGCGGCGCTGGGCGGGATGCTGGGCTACACGATTCAGGCGCACCACTGGCGCCCGAAGCAGACGCCGGCGATGTTGTCGATCGTGATTTTGCTGATTCCAGCGTCGTTTGGAATCGAGCACGCCGCGGCGCTGCAGCCGCCGACGTCTGAGGTGCGGACGGCGATCGAGGTGAACGCGCCGCCGGAGAAAGTTTGGAATCAGGTCGTGGCGTTCGCAGAGATACCGCCGCCGAAAGAATTGCTGTTTCGCGCGGGGATTGCGTATCCAATTCGCGCGGAGATTTCCGGGCATGGAGTCGGCGCGGTGCGGCATTGCGTTTTTTCGACCGGGCCATTTGTCGAGCCGATCGAAGTGTGGGACGAGCCGCGGCTGCTGAAGTTTGGCGTGACGGCGAATCCGGCTCCACTGGATGAGTTGACGCCGTACGGTCATATCGATCCGCTGCACTTGCATGGCTACTTCGTTTCCGAGAAGGGGCAGTTTTTGCTGACGGCGTTGCCCGGGGGCCGAACGCGGGTCGAAGGCACGACGTGGTATCAGCACACGATGTGGCCGGCGGCGTACTGGCATTTGTGGTCGGATTACATCATTCATCGGATTCATCTGCGCGTGCTGGAGCACATTCGCGAAGGGGTCGAAGAAAAGCCTCGCGCCTCCCAACCGGGCCGGGATCAATTCCGGCCTGAGCTATAGCCTCGGGAATTCCTATCGCGTGGAGAGCGCGTCACGCAGGGCGAAGAAAGCGGGTTTGGGATTGAGATCGGCGTCGAAGGGTAACGGGCGCTGGGGGAGGCCCTCTTTGCGGGGACGGAAGCCTTGGAGCCAAGTATCCCGGTCGGAAAGGCACCAGGTTAGGACGGCTTTCACAGATTCATGGCGAAGAATGTTTTCGAGATAGCTTCGGTAGACTTCTGCGACCAGGCGGTCGCGTTCGGGAATGTCGGCAGGCAAGGCCGAATCGTCCACATCCAGTTCCGTTACAAATACTTCCATCTTTAGCTTCCTGATTTCCTTTAGAAACGTATTCAGCCCATTCCAAGAGAACGGGTCTCCGTGCGGCCGGAGATGCGATTGAACGCCCAGCGCGTGAATCGGCACGTGTTCTTTGCGAACGCGCCGAAGCATGGCCAGGATGGACTCGCGCTTTCTTTCCTGCTCGGGCGCGTCGGCTTCGATACCGTAATCGTTATATGTGAGGAGCGCGGACGGATCGGCTTCGGAGGTGGCGCGGAAGGCGAGCTCGACGTAATCCTCGCCGATATTTTTCAGCCAGACGGAGTTGACCATGTCGTTGTGGTTGTGGTGGTCGGGGCGAATGGCTTCAGGAATGGATGCGGCCCTTGTAACGGCCGGCAACCGTTTGGATGTGAGAACGGAGAGGAGATACAGCATTCTCCGCGGTGGCAGCAGCCTCAAGCCAGGCGGGATTGTGTTCGTGCCAGCATAGATTGTGGCCGCGCGCCGGGACGTGATGAGACGCAGCAAAGTCCATGAAGGAATCGGCGGCCGCAAAATCATAGCGATTCGGCTCAGGATGCGTTGCGCGCCATTTCATCTGATTCTCGGCCACGAGGATGGAGCATTGCTCGGCAAGGAGCGCTACGAGTTCAGGGCGCTTAAGCTGGGGGTCTGAAACTGCCGCGCCAAAGAGGAGTCCCCTGGTTGCGGCAATTTCGCGCAGCCTGGCAACTTCGGCAGCCTCCAAGGACACAGGCAGGGCCGCGGCGGCAAGAGCACCGAGGGAATTCTGGACAAAACACCGGCGTTGCATGGGATTGCATGTCCTCTCGAAGACCAGGATAAGCATTTCACGGCGGAACGCCACATTTAAGTCTGTGGAGCGGCTAGGAAGCCGGAATCGCTGGATCCTTCAGCGCGCAGCGCCGAGTCCCCGACATGCCGCCAGCGCAGGCCGACAGGATATGCGTCCTCTTCGGATGCGTGGTGAACCATAACAGAGCCCTCCCCCCAGTTTTTTGTAAGTGTCGTATCTAAAGGACTTAGTGTTTGCCTAAGTGGTTTAGAATCAACACGTCACGTGCGGGCATCTCCGTAGGTGTTGATTCTAAAGGGGCTTACGTCGCACCAAAAAATTGTTCAATTTTCTCTTCTGTCTGCGGGGGATGGGGCGAACGCTGGACCGAGATCGTGGAGTAACGACAAATATAGTCAATTCTTAGGGAACCAGAGAAGCGGCAGTCTGTCAAGGAAAAGGGCAGGAGCAAGTCAAGACGCGTAACCTCCGTAAAGCCTTGCGGAGCGCAGAAAGCGCCCTTTAATCCGGAGGCAGAAGTACCCAGGAACTGTCAGCGGATCTTGAACGTAGTTTCAACATCGACCTGGCAAGCGACGGGAGTACCGTCCGGTCCATCAGCGGGCTTGAATCGCCAGTTTTTGACCGCCTCGATGAATTTCTGTTCCAATCCGTGGCCAGCTCCCTTCACTACCTGAACGTTTTCCGTTCGGCCATCCGCAGTAACGACGATCTTTAGAACAACGGTTCCATTCAACTTGGCCGCGCGCGCTTCTTCGCTGTAAGAGGGTTGCGGGCAATAGACGCAACGGGGCGCGGTAACGCCACCGATGCCCGCTCGCGCAATTCCGGTCGTGGGTGACCCGGATGGCCCGGTCGGATTTGTAGACGGAGCGCCGTCCGACACGCCGGGGCCCTGAGCCAGCGATTGCTGGACGGTTTCCTTGATGAGTTTATATTCGTCCGGGATGGCGAAAAGCGCGGCGTCCGGCTCTTGCTTCACAAGCTCAGTGACGCGAACCGTTTGCACGCCGTAGCGGGGATCGGTGCGCTTGGTCAGCAGATTGATTTTGAGATCTTCGGAATACCAGTATTCCGTGACGATGGCGAGGGGCCGATCATTGCCGAGCGCTCCGGGCGGGTAGGTTTGGGTGACACGCACGCCGCGAACGGGCAGACCTTCGATGGAATCGGAGCCGATGTTTTCCCTGGTGGTTTCCGGCTTGGCGGAAGTATTGAGGGCCACAGGCGTTGTGTTTGGCGCCGGTTGGCCTGCGGTCCATTGCCTGGCGGTTTTGGTGAGAGGGAAAACGTTTATCCTGGTTCGCGTGGACGGATCGTAAAGCTCAATACGGATCAGCCGGGGTTCCGCTCCCAACGATGGATTGATCCAGTTGCGCGCCTCGTTACGCGTTCGTCCTTGGGAATCGCGGGCGTCGAGGTTGTAGGTCTCGTGGGTGAGGAGGGTGCCGTCCTGAAGCTGATTGACGAGTTCAAGCTCAACTTTGGCGGTGAAGGGCAGTCCGGGCACGGCGGGAATGTGCTCGCCGTACATCCACTCGGCAACGCGCCCGTCACCCGGAGTGGTGACGGCAGAGGTTACGGTGGATTGAGAAAAGCCAGGCGCTGCAGAGAAGAACGCAAGGAGGAGAAGTACGGGGCTGAGTGGAACGCGCATGGCGAAAGCTCCAGTCATAAGGTGCTGAGCGGCGAGTATAGCATTAGGCAGGCAGTTGCTGCGACGGGCCAGTCTTATGGAGGTGTGCGTCTTGATTGTAGGTGATTGACGAAAAGCTGCCTCCAACCATAGAATCCTGGAGTAGTAATACTCTAGGAGGAGGTCTCTCTATGACTGATTCTCTGGAAACACTGGAGCGGCAACGGGCGGAGATCCTCAGGCAGATGCAACAGTTGGGGGATATGCGACGCGGCAGCGTCGTAGAACAGTATCTGCGCTGTGGCAAGTCTCCCTGCTGTTGTAAGAGACCGGGCCACCCAGGCCATGGGCCGTACTTTGCTCTCACCTGCAAGGTGGCAGGAAAGACCAAGACGCGCCAACTCCGCGCTGGACCAGTTCTTGAGAAGGTAAGACGGGAGGTCCAGGCCTTCCACCGCTTTCGTGAGTTAAGTGAACGGCTCATCCAAATCAACGAGGAGATTTGCGAGCACCGGCGGGTCGAAGAACAGGTTGTAAAAAAAACCTCATGGCGGCGTTCCGGAAAGAGATCGAACAGGAAATCGAAGGCTTTCTAGCGCGGGTGTGGAGGGATCAAGAGCGGACCGGGCATGTGGATTTGGAAGCTCTGGAACTTGCCCTGCGCTCCTCGATGCATCAGATCGGTGGAGTCCTGCTGGAGAAATTGCTGAACTCCGACGAGGGAGGTTATGCCGGGACACGAACCAAATGCGCCCAGGGCCATCTGGCCGAGTTTGTGGAATACCGCCGCAAAGAAGTCCTTACGGTGCTTTCCAGGGTTGCCGTACAACGGGCCTATTATTATTGCTCGGTCTGTGCCGGTGGCGTCATCCCCAAGGATCAAGAGTTGGACATTGTGGGGACCTGCTTTAGCCCAGGCGTCCGCCGCCTGATGGGCCACGTGGGAGGCAAAGACTCCTTCGCCGAGGGACGGAAGGATCTGGAAGAATTGGCGGGGATTATGGTCAAAACGAAATCGGTGGAACGAGTTTCCGAAGCTCTGGGCGGACAGATCGAGTGTAGCTCTCAGCAGGAGCGTGAATTGGCTCTGAGCGGCAAGCTGGTGAGCTTCCCGCCCGTACCGCTGCTCTACCTGGCTCTGGATGGGACCGGGGTGCCGGTCGTGTCGCGGGAGACGGAAGGACGCCAGGGTAAGGATCCCACCGGCAAGGCCAAAACCCGGGAAGCCAAGCTTGGGTGTGTCTTCACGCAGACCAAGGTGGACGAGGAGGGTTATCCGCTCCGCGACCCGGAGTCCACTACCTATGTTGGAGCGATCGAAACAGCAGAGGAGTTTGGCCGACGGATCTATGCCGAGGCCGTACGCCGAGGTCTGACGCGCGCGCTGAAGGTCATCGTGCTCGGCGACGGAGCACCTTGGATCTGGGGAATCGCGGAAGAGCACTTTCCTGGAGCGATCCAGATCGTTGACCTGTATCACGCCCGGGAACACTTAGCCACTCTCGCCAAAATCGTATACGAAGTGGGTAGTCTGCGATGGAAACAGTGGCTGGCCACGCGCGTAGAAGAACTTGATGCCGGACAAGTCGAAGCGGTAGCGCTCTCTTTGCGGCGACTGCGGCCCCAAGACCGGACCGTAAAGGATCAGACGGACAAGGCCATCGATTACTTCCAGAACAACCGCCAACGGATGCGCTATGCCGATTTCCGCAGACAAGGATTATTCGTTGGGTCGGGCGTCATCGAGGCAGGCTGCAAAACGATCATTGGACAACGACTCAAGCGCTCCGGAATGCACTGGACCGTCCGCGGCGCCAACGCTATCATCGCGCTGCGCTGTTGCCGGATGAGTGGCCGCTGGGAGGAATTCTGGGAGACGCGCTCGGCCAGGACCAGCTGACACCCACGAATTTGTCGCACACCTGTCTTATGGAGAACGAGTCAAAGTCCGCGGCCTCTGGAGCGAGAGCTGAGGTACGCGGCACAGGTCAATCCGTGGGATGACCCTAACCGTAAACGCGGGTCTGTAGTAGATTTCCTGTTGTGAGCAATGTCGCGAGTCGTCGAATCGCCATTTGGGTGCTGAAATTACACCTCTGGCAATCATCGTGTTTGTCTCTATCTTCGGCGTGCAAAGCATCATGTGGTGGAAGGTAAGGAAGTTCGGAAAAAGCAATCCCGTATTGTGGGTGATTCCGCTAGCCCTGCGCGACTCTGCGCCATCAAAGCTGCCGGGTTTGAAACTCTCGATTTATGGGTACGAATTCGAAGTCCCGTGGAGGGATATAGATAAGGACAAGACTCGGTCCGAAGACTCCTCAACTATTTATTATTTTCGATCCGGCGCATTCTTGATGTTCCACAATCCGGCTAGAACTGCGAATGCAAAGGAGATTTTTCTTGCGGACGACGAAAAGCGCAGGGTGGCAACGCAAATTTGGGGAGAAAAGATACTTGAGTCTAATTTCGTGCTGACAAGAGCGATGCTAGCCACCAGTCCCCCTCAGATGTCCGTGTTTGCGCCGCGGGCGAAGGTAGTCGGCCTGGGCATCCTTCTTATGCTTAAACCAATTACTGCGGTGGGAGGGGAGACAGGAATTTTCGCATTCGAAACTCCTAGAATTCGAGGATTCCAGATGGGTGATCCTGATAAAAGGCCAGAGTACATTTCCGTAAGAGCATTCGATATGGGTGATCATCAACTGGAATTCACATTTGGCGTCAAAAAGGGTTCCACGGGTCACATCACGAAGGCCGAAGTGAATCGTGTCTTGCAGACTGTTCAGCCCGTGAGCAAGTCAGTGGACGAATTAGGAACTGCGCTAAGCGGTTCGAGGTGAGACTCACCGTCACTCGGAGCGGAGGGCTTGTATAACGTCGATGCGGGCGGCGCGGGCGGCCGGCAGCCATGAGGCGACGACCGCGGCCGCAAGCAGGACGAATGCAGAGAGGACTACGGGCAAGGCCCCTGGCATCTTCATGTCTGGAAAATAGTGGCCCGCCAAACGCGCGAGCACGAACCCGAATGCCGCGCCTGCGAGGAGGCCGGCCCCAGCCATCACAGCGCCGTCGGCGATGACTCCTTTCAGGAGAAGCTGCGGTTGCGATCCCAGTGCCAGCCGGATGCCGAATTCACGCGTCCGCGCACTGACCGAAAACGCAAGCACACCGGCGACGCCAACCAAGGCAATCGCCAAGGCGACAGCCGCGAACACGCCGAACACCAGCGAGTTCAAGCGGTCCGGCGTGAGCACCTCCGCGCGG
>MNEA01000103.1 GCA_001917435.1 Acidobacteria bacterium 13_2_20CM_2_57_6 | reverse complement strand
CCTCCTGGCGGACAGAATTGGATCGGCCAATCTATTTCGTAAGAATCCCTGGTGGGTATGCTTGCTCATGGTGTGAACTGAAGAGGAATCAGTTGACCCTAGTACCCCATCCATTGTCGCGTAACCGCCTTCGACACTTTGCCTACGCACGGGAAGCAGAGATCATTGGCCGCGTGACCGGTATCGCTATGCGAATTGTTCGTCCTGGAAAGCGGACTCCTGACGCGCCTGCAAGATCGCCAAAGCGATCTTGACGTTGGACAAGAAAATCTCAGCGGCCATTTCATCGCACTCTGACGGGATGGTGACCCGGTAGGATCCGAGACGTTTCCAACTCTGCAAAACGTCTCCCGGCCTTTCCGCTGTCGAGGAAATATAACTTTGCAGCTCCTCGATCAGTTCTTCTAGAGAGCAATAAACCAGCCGATCGAAAATTTCTGCATGGCAAGCTGCCATTGCTTTGGAGGCAACGTTTTCGCTGAAGTGAAAAGCGATACCGTCATGGGAGTAGCGGCCAGTGTTGAGATCGCGCGAAGAGGCCAAGTAAACGAGCCGGCTAACATCCCCCGGAAGTCTCGCGAGAGTGCGATTCCTGAGGTCTCTTACCGCAGGATCAATTTCAACGTTTTTGACTCCAAGGCTCATGTCTCAGCGCTTACCCTCGCCATCAGTTGCTCGAATGCGCCCCGCAGCCATGACATGGTACGAAGAGTCTGGCCAACCATCTTGCGAGTTCGCACCGGACCGCGCAGCCAAATCCAGGCAATCAAAAGGTCACACAAAGTGAGAACTACAAGGTAGCTCAGAGCTAACTTGAGCTCCGTCGCGAGGTGCAGATCGTCAATCTGTCCGACAGCTGCAACGTGTGCGCGCATGACCAGCGAGATTCTCGCTCGCGTACGTCGAAGCCAAGAAATAGCAAGGATGGCGCGCTCGCGAAGAAACATTTCCTGAATTTCTGAGGGCGCATTGCGTGAAACAAAATCCCAATCGCCGAGGTCAAATATCCTCTCACCATGGTCTCGATGCGAAGCACTGCTTCCACTTGTTGGCTCGCGCTTTTGTGAGACTATCAGTTCTATTCTGCTTTTGCGCGTGAGAAAGAGCTGCCGGGCCCACAGGGCCGAGACGACCAAAAGTAGTGATGCGACACCGAGGTAGGGCAGCAATTGGCTCATAATTCGCCACCCATTTTGAAGAATGAACGGGCTCTGGAAAGTGCTCTTCTGGTCTGCTCGGCGATGAGTTTGTAGTCGCGGTCGATTTTGGATTCAGTGTCCGCCGCGGGATTGAGAGAATAAGACCAGAGAGTGCAACCCCATATGAGTAGAGCAGCCAGATATGCAATCGGCTGAACAAGCCGCCACCCTGGTCGCAGGCCGTATCCCGGCAGCGCCCCGAATGCTAGGGATACTACGCTGGCGTAGATATACGCGCTATATCCGAAGATGATTCCTTTCAGATTTCTTCCGGTGGCAACGACATAGTAGGCGATCAACGCGATGATACCCGCCAGCAATATTGCCTGGACTGTGCGCAGGTCGCGTTCCAATTCTGCCGAGGTTGTACCGGGCGACCAAACAGGTCCACTAACTGCATTCCAGGTGACTTTCAAGATGACTGCCGCAAGGACACCCCACAGGAAAGTTCGTGCAATGCGCGCCACACCAGGGGAGTTATTCAATGTCTGTCTGTAAATTTCAAGAATGACGGCATAGCCGATGCCTGCATGGAGAAATTGCGTGTACCAATACAACGGCGCGTAAACATTCGGGTGTAGGGTAAGCACGCAGAAACGCAGAAGATCTATCAAAAGAACCGCAGAGAGGTAGATAAAGAAAGCGAGATACTTACCGTAGAGCCTTGCGTTTATGGAACGCAGCAGAATAAAGGCTTCTGTTGCAATTTCCATCCACCAAAGAATTTGTTCGAACACGCTCGCCGCCGGGGGGACGTACACGGGATACTAACACACAAGGAGGGAAAAGAATGGGCATCTTCTCCCTCCCCGCATTGGTGTGGAACACGTCAGGAAAGCGTTGGAACCCAAGGGATCGGTATTGGCGGTGGTACGGGTGCCCCTCCGTCAGCTCTCAAGACAGGATTCGCAGAAGTTGCCCTATGGTTTGACCCCGCCAGCGATAGCAGACTCCCCAGGATTGCCAGTGATATCAGCCAAATCAGCTTTCGTACTTTCATCGTAACTCCTTTTCTCAGTTGGGGTTGAGCCGGTGAGGACAGATTAGGTTGGACTTTCTAGGACGGCTGGGACTTTTCGCCGTCCGCTCGGCCTACCGAGCGTCCAATCACGCCAGCCCACCGGAGCTGGCGTCTAGAAACTGCGTGAGAAAATCGACCTAGCGCATTTGCAACCGAAAACCAAATTCGGTCCCAGTCCAATATTGAAAAGTCTGAACAAGAATTGCGCGATACCCAAGTTGTTTTGCTGAGATGAATGCAGGCCGCAGCTCTATAAGAAAACCCGTGTGCCGCACTTGGTAGCAACACATCAGATTCATGTGCTAATCACCCCACTGCGCCCTTGTGGATTGTCCCCATTTGGAGTCTGGTTGCGTCTGCCCTTTTGTCTTAGGACAAACTATTCTGTAAGCTCTGACGCGGATTGTACCTAAGGCGTCGCGGAGAGGGATGAGAGGGATGGATTGATACCGCAATATGTGAGCGTGTATCTGCTGCTTGGCAAAAAACCATTCCAGTGAATTGTATTGTGCCCAAGACAGAGATAACGCCATAACCAAGTTCTCTTAGCAATTGGGCTCTTCGAAATCCTATTCCCTCATCATAGGCGATCCGGAAAATCCGCTTGACCGCTCGCCCTTTCGCCCGAGGCACATTCCTCTGCGCCACCACTTGGTGTGTTTCTGCATCGGCAGCCATGCATTCGTGACTCGTGCGTTTCGCTAACGCATCGAGCATCACTTTGGCAAACTCCAAGCCAGACACAACGGCTCTTTTTACCGTCGAGCCATCGGGCCAGACTTCAAAGATTTCGTATACCCGGTGCATGAGGGCTGGTCCTCTTCCGGGCCATTTGCGCGGGGAAACAACACAAAGGCCATATCCCCTATGTTCGAGTGTCAATAGAGACGAGGTTGCTAAGTGCGGGGCTGAGGACAGTGGGACGTGGAACTCACTCAATTTAGGCAGTAATTTGGAACCGCAATGTCATGCGACGCAACAAGAAAGGCGCCTGTCATTTCTCGACCGCTGCAGTATAAGGCTATGAAAGACTAAAAAGTAGCTTGTCCTAATCTGTGTTTTTCAGTGTGCGCTTGTACACGACCCATCGTCTCTTCCTGCGTTTTGACTTTGGGGACTCGTAGCAGTATGACTCCAAGAGGATTACGCTTTTGTTGGGCTTTTTGTGGATGATGAGGTACTCGCCGGGCCACAACTCCGCCAGTGCTGTAACGCGCGCTTTTGCAGCGCCGAGGGTTTGCGCGGCCTCTACGACATGCGGGCCTCCGTCGCCTCGCAACTTAAGGATGCAAAAGGGCAGACCCAAACCGGACTCCAAATGGGGAACGATCTACTGGAGGGACAGATTAGGTTGGACTTTCTAGGGCGGCTGGGACTTTTCGCCATCCGCTCGGCCTACCGAGCGTCCAATCACGCCAGCCCACCGGAGCTGCCGTGTAGGAGACTGCGTGAGAAAATCGACGTACGACATTTGCAACCGAAAACCAGATTCGGTCCCATTCCAATATTGAAAAGTCTGAACAGGAATTGCGCGATACCCTATACGTCCCCGAAGTCAAAACGAACGAAGGGACGATGGGTTGTGACACGCGCCTGCAGGAAAACAGCATTCAGGCACTTCGGCGTTCACATTCCGAAGAACGCAATCTATTCCGGTTCTACGCAAGCTACCTCGCCGGGGCTGTTCACGGAAATCTCGGAGTTTCCCATTCCTTCGCTCGCCCCGTGAGTTCCCGCTCATCCACGCCGAACCCGGGCGCGAAACGGACCAAAGTAGCTCCAAGGATTCCTCCAAGAAGAGCCGTAACCAAGAGAGTGCGGATGCGTCGGACGAGAACTCGGGTCCACATTTGTGCAGCAATCCAAACGTTGTGGAATTAGTGTATCGTGCCCGCAGGACTTACCTCGGCGGCGACGGCCGAACTCGTATACAACTGGTCATGGTGCTGTCTCTTTTGCGCGTACATCCGCCGGTCGGCCTCGGAAAGAAGCTGTTCGGCATCCATACCTTCGTCCGGGTAATAAGCGTGACCCACACTCACGGAGAGCACATCCGTGCCAGATATCTCGCGGCCAGCCTCGGCGGCCAACCGTTGCAAATGGCGTATTTTGTCCTCCAGGGCTTCGGGTTTTAAACCAGAGAGAACCAGAACGAATTCGTCCCCACCCATACGGGCCACGTAATCGTATTCGCGGCAGGTCTGCCTCAATTTTTCCGCAAAAGATGTCAGCAGTCGATTCCCTTGCAAATGGCCGAACCGATCATTGATCTGTTTGAAGCCGTCCAGGTCACAGACCAGTACCGCAAGAGACATTCGGTGACGCCGGCAACGCGCGAGTTCGCTATCGAGATGGATAAAGAGGGAGCGAGCGTTTGGCAGACTCGTCAAATAGTCGGTCGTTGCCGTTCGCTCGGACCGCTGGTACTTCAAAGCATTTTCAAACGAGAGCGCGATTTTCGAACAGATTGCCAGCAGGATACGGAGATGATCTCGGGTAAAGGCATCCACTTCCGTCCGATAAAGCGCAAGAACGGGCGAGGTGCTTGCCATGAACGCGAGCCGAAGCGGACGGACGATCCCTCATTGCGAAAAAATAGCCATCAAGAGCGCCTTTAATTCCTCCAACCGAAACGGTTTTTGCTTGTAGTTGTCCCTTTCCTGCAGGCTGACCGCAGCGGACATGTAAAGAATGCGAATGCCGGGCTTTAGACCAGCGATTTCGGGTGCCAAGTCCCAACCCGACATCCCGGGCATTTCGACATCAGTGAGCAACAGGTCGATTGTTCCTGTATCGGAGCGTGCGGTGTGAATTGCTTCCGTTGCGTTTGATACCTCAAGTACTTCAATTCCCAGTGATTTCAGAAAATCGCGGATCATTTTGCGCAGGATATCCAAGTCGTCGACAAGAAGCACGGTTTTCGAAAGGCGTACGTTTCCAGACATCCAGCGCCGCGCCCTAGAGCTTAGCTTTGCGACTGCCAAACATCAGATTCAGTTGTTCCATGACCTGGTTCAGAACCAGTAGGTTACCCTGATAGCGCTTCCTAGTCAGCTCTAATCTGCCTTGCTCCAAAGTCCTTGCTAATGCCGGTGTTCAACTGAGATGCTCGGCGCATCGCTCGTCAATCAGCAGCGCCAACAAACCTTTCCATGCGTCACAGCCCTACATGAGCCAACCCTCCCGACGACGCGGTACAACCCGAAACCACAACTTCCCTGCCGGGCCGCATGAGCGCGAAAGAAATGACCAGATTGAGAAAACGTGTCAGCATAGTTGCAAAATGAAACACCGAAAACAAAAGTCCGCTCCGCCGCCCCATCCATCTGCGTTGGCAGTGCCTTCGTATCATCGCATTCTGGTCAAGCATGGCCTGATCGAAGAGACCTTATCCATCCCCGAGGCGTACAAAGTGTTTTTGCAGGTGAGCGCTGATCCAGAAGTACAGAAACTCACTCGCAAGGTAGAACATCGCAACAAAATGAAACACGTTCCCGCTTTGTATCTGGCAACCGCGATGGCTCTGCAAGGCATGACCAAGCAGGAGCTTGAAGCTCTGAAATTGCGAATGGAAGAGAAGCGAGAGTGAGCGTTCCAAGAATTAGGCAGCTAGGACCTTCGAGTGCCCGAAACTGTTTGTCACTTACCGCCACACCAGTTGTGTCGTTCTCCCATCACCACAACGTTCTCGGCAAACGCCTGGGCCTTGACTCTACGGACAGAGAAAATCACTTTTTGTCCCGGTTCGAGAACGCGACGGTTCCTAACGTCGGACAGAATGAAGGGAACCTTGGAACCGTCCGCGCCATCAATAATTCCGAATCCTTGCACGTCAATTTCCCTCTTCACCATTCCAGTCATTTTGTCGGTTCGCCCCGTGCAACCCTGTTCTCGTTCAGCATCTCGCTCGGCCCTTGGTTGGGCAAGAGACTTCTCTATTCATTGTTCTTTCCCGGCTCGCGGCCTCTCCTGGCACGTTTGCCGTATCAATGACCGACAAAAGAGCAGCAGACTGATCCAATGGACCACGATGTGTTAACGATTACCGGTGTTTGGCAGAAAAAATGGGACGATTTGAAAACCAAAAGAAACTCATTGTTCGAAAAATACTCAAAACATCCGCATGATGTTCACCTTGCGCTAGAAATCAAAACAATCGATGACGAAATTGCGGAGTGTACTCAGAAGAGGGACCGGAAAGTTCCCGCCGTCAAAAAATGAGAGGCCCGAGGAGTTCGGAAGCCTAAAAGCTCATTTGCCAACAGTTTGCAACCCCACTTCCATCACCTCTGACCCTGCTTTGCCAGTCCATATAACTTCGCACCTCATTGAATCCATGGGGTCATCCAAGACGAGTTCAACGAGTTGTCCGCGTCTCAGTCTGAAGTTACCTTTCAACCTAAAACCGGCCTGCGACTTATCGACAATAAGACAGGGAAACATTTTCTGGACTCCCCTGAGATTGAAGACAAGGCTGGCCCGCTGCTTCGTCGTGATCCGTCTGGATCGGCGGTCTCCGGGGATAGGAACGCTGGGCATTGATTCGCCCCACCTTACCCCTAATCCGGTTTACGGCCTGCGGTGATAAAACGTGGGCTACTTTCCTGCGACGTAATTGGCGAACATGACCTCCACACCTTCGCGTGTAAGCTCCTCCCGAAAACCTGTGATTTCCTTGATGTCGCGCCCGTCCATCTTCGCGGAGTACACAAAACCGGACTTCCGGTCTCCTTCAATCTTGAAGGTCACGGTTTTGCCGCTCGGCGATTGCTTCGTCCAACTGTCAATCATTTCAAAAAATCCTCCGCTGTCTACGACGCCCGTTGTTCCTGTTGGCGACGGCGCGGTACACCTCGGGGGATAGCATTAGCGCAATTGCCCGACAAGCGGGTGAGTAATGCAATTGGGGATCGGGAAAGTTCTAAATCGTCGTTGAGGAATTAGGAGTTGCCAAGGGCTTCCTATCGAAGGACGGCAACGGCTCCGCCCGGAAGAAATATCTTCGCGGTTCTGGATGGACTTGCAGATTGACCGGCCACCCGTCAGCATAGTGCAATGAAACACCGAAGAGAAAACAGGCGCGCTCTGCAGACCCATCCATCTGCATCGGCAGTACCTTCGTATCATCGCATTCTGGTCAAGCATGGCCTGATTGAAAAAAACCTGTCCATTTCCGATGCGTATGAAGTGTTCTTGAAAGTGGGCGCTGACCCGGAAGTAGAGAAACTCCGTCGCAAGGTAGAACTCGGCAACAAAATGAAACACGTTCCCGCCTTGCACCTTGCCACAGCGATGGCTCTGCAAGGCATGACCAAGCAGGAGCTTGAAGCTCTGAAATTGCGGATTGAAAAGAAGCGGGTATGAGCGCCGCAGGAGTTATACGTGGTACAGGGAATTACCCGCGCAGCGATTGCAGGTATTTGGCCGATTGACGGCTCAATGTGTTGTGAGAAGCTATTTGAAGGACGTGCTGTGGGGATTCCTCTTCCCCGCAAGGGAGTCAGCGATGAACGGTGCCCATCGCGGAAGCCCCAATAATAGGTATTTCACTGGCAGGATTGAGAAACGCTTTCCTACTTCAGTTGCCGTCTATCTCGCAAGCCTAGATGAACCGCGCGCTCGGGAGCGAACACTTACGGAAAACGTCAGTCCCCACGGAGCGCGCGTAATCAGCCAGCGGTCCTGGCGGTCTGGCGAAGGGTCGCTTATTAGCCCTTTGACGGGGGATTTTCCGCGAGTGGGAAAGGTGATCTATTGTGTGCCAAAAGCAGGGGATCGCTTTTGCCTGGGCGTTGAATTTCAGGATC
>MNEA01000090.1 GCA_001917435.1 Acidobacteria bacterium 13_2_20CM_2_57_6 | reverse complement strand
CGCGAAGAGAGAAACGTCGGGAGTGTCGCGAACTCCGTCGTTGGGATTGCCGAGAACGCTCTGCCACGAAGGTTTCGGCCAACCCTGGCAAGTGCCGCTGACGATGCCGCCGGTCGACGGCGTCCCGGTGGCGCACCCGCTGGGGCCGCCGCCGGCCACGGTAGTTTCGAAGAAGGGACCGAATAGAAAATCGTTGCAAAGGCTGGTTGAGCCGTAGGTTGGGCTGTAGCCCAGGTAAAACGAGAGAAGGGCGCCGGCGCAGGAGTCGTTCCAGGGGATTTCTTTGCTCGTCCGGCACGCCTGTGGTATTCAGCACGGATTCATTTTTCACCGGCAAAGATCCCGCTCTTCCCAATAATCAGCAATCGCTCAATCAGTGGTTCGACACCAGCCAGTTCTTCCCGTTCGCAAACAAGAACACGGACCTTTCCACCGTTCCTGCTTGGACTGGCATCCAGAACCTCCCGGGCTACAACTACAAACCGGCGCCCGGCGATACCATCAAGAATGGCGTCTACCAGGACTTCGCTAATTTTATCCGCACTTATCCGACTCGCTGGAGCAACGTCCGAGTTAGCCGCGTGAACGAAGCCAACGTCGGACTCTACAAAAACTTCCATCTCGTCGAGCGATGGGAGAGGATGAATCTTCAACTCCGCTTTGAAGCCTTCAACGTCTTCAATCATCCGCGTTTTGATGCCCCCAATACCAACCCGGGCAGCCCCAACTTTGGCCGCGTCACTGCGGCTCAGGTGAACAATGCGCGACTGATCGAGCTCGGAGGTCGACTGACGTTTTAACAGCGGGACGAATTTTGTTTTTTCTGTTGTCCAGCGATTCTGGCTGGATGTCACGCACTTGACCCCATCTCTGGAATAAGGACCATTTGCAATCTACTTTCGCTATTCGTGAATCGCAAACGCGATAATGTTCGGCCCCGCAGCCACGGCGACGAACTGTCTGCCATCGAACATATACGTCATGGGCGACGCTCTCCATGTTTGATTGGTCTCGAAACTCCATAGTGGATTGCCTTTCGACGCATCAGCCACCATCAGCGCCCCGCCTTCTTCACCGAAGATCACCAGCCCGCTGGCAGTGGTCAAGGTGCCGCCCCAGGAATTGGCCGGCCCCGGCTGCGGCAGTGTCCAGGCAATTTCGCCCGTGAAGATATCGATCGCCTTCAGAATCCGCTGCGGTTCGGGATCGGGCGCCGTACGCTGCGAACCGCCCAAATAGGCTTTGCCGGCCTCCCATTCTCCTGGATCGCGCTTCGTATAGACGCTGCATTTCTCAAACGTCTGGACGTAGTAGAGGTTGGTTGCGGGACTGAACGAGGGGGAAAACCAATTGGTCGCTCCATCCTGGGATGGGCACACTTTGGTACCCTCCGCCGTGGGTTCCTGGTTGGGAAGCTTGACGGGACGTCCATCGGGCCCGATCGCGCTTGCCCAGGTCAGATTCTTGGCGAACGGTTTGGACAGGAGGAGCGTGCCGTCGCGGCGGTCGAAGATGTAGAAGAATCCATTGCGGTTAGCCTGCAGCATCAGCTTCCGCGTCTGGCCCTGCCACGGAGCATCCACCAACACCGGAGTTTCCGTAGCGTCCCAATCCCACAGGTCGTGTGGCGTGAATTGGTAGTACCACTTCAGGTGTCCCGTCTTGCGCTCCAGCGCCAGAATGCAGTCTGAATAGAGATTGTCCCCCTTGCGATGATCACCGTTGTACTCCTTGCTGGGATTGCCGGTCGGCCAGTAGACCGTCTCAAGCTCGGGATCGTAGCTGCCGGTGAACCAGGTCGGAGCGCCTCCATGCTCGATGTCCTTTCCTTGCCACGTCTCTGATCCTGGTTCTCCTGGCCGCGGAACGGTTGAGAACCGCCAGACCTCCTTGCCGGTCTTCTGATCGTGCGCTGCGACGAATCCGTTCGCACCGTGCTCACCCCCGGAAACGCCTGAGATGATTAGCCCTCCTGCCGGAAGAGGCGCCGATGAAGCCGCGTAGTTCTTGCGGGAGTCGGCAAGTTCGGTATCCCACAGGAGTTCGCCGGTGAAGCGGTTGAGCGCAATGACGTGAGCGTTATCGGTTTCCATGAAGACGCGATCGTTGGCGACGGCCACGCCGCGGTTCGCGCCGCCGCTGACAGACATTGCTCGCGTTCGCGGCCGTTTGTAACGCCAGATCGGCCGGCCACTCCCCGCATCGAGCGCTAAGCACTCATTGGGGCCTGTCACGTACATCATTCCGCCGACAACGACCGGGGTAACCTCCACCTGGCCCGTGTCAGGGACCGGGAACATCCATGTCATTGCAAGACGCGTCACATTGTCCTTGTTGATTTGTGTGAGGCTGGTGTAGCGGTTCCCGCCAGGATCGCCGTTATAGGTAGGCCAGTCTGTCTCGGACGTCACTTCGCGAAAGCGGCTGCCTGCACGGCGCAGCAAGTGCACGCGATGGTCGTCGGTCCGCAATTGCATGTCGTCAAAACCTTCGCCAAGCACCTGTCCTTCGAGGGTCTTGTTTTCAGTGGTCTGAAGCCGTAGCTTCCTGCTTGTTATGGCACCAGCTGCAGCGCGACCTTGAATCATGCGCAGGAACTTCAGCAGGTGAGTCATTTCGGGACCCGCAATGCTGCTTGGAGGCATGCCTCGCGCAGGCAGGCCGTTGCGGATCAAACTCGCCAACTTACCGTCCTCATACGCCGCCAGACGCAACCCGACTGCCGGGCCTATGCCCCCACCGTTGCCATCGGCTCCGTGGCAGCTTGCGCAGCGTGCCTCGAAAACTTGGCGTCCAGGATCGGCTTTCTGGACGTTTTGTGCGGCGAGTCCCAAAACTATAATGAGGAGTGAAGTCAGCATGGATCTCAGATCCTGCTGAACTGCTTGAAGGTTTCCTTGATGGAGCGGAACTCTTCAATGAAGGGAATCATGAGGCACTTTCCAGCGCAGCTTGCATCATTGCACGCGTGTAACCGACATTGAATGCGAAGGCGGCGTACCCTCCGCCTCCCGGATATTGCGGATGGAAATTCGCCCTTTCGCGGTCGTAGTCGATTGCGCGGGGGTGCTCCGGGTAGATCAGCCGCGCGTACTTGCGCTTCACCAATTCCCTCATCACCGCGAACATGTCGATGTCGCCTTCATCGATGAACACTTCAGTGTAACGCTCGTTAACCCTCTGCACCTTCACGTTGCGGAAATGGACATGGTTGATACGATCGCGCGACGCGAACCACCGGCACACCTCGACAGGGTCTCCGCCCATTTCCCGCGTTACCCCGCAATCGAACGTGATCCCGTTCGAAGGGCTGTCCACGATGCTTATCAGTTTCTTCCATCCCTCGATCGTTCCCATGATCTGCTGGGATCCACGGCTGACAGGCGCGGGGGGATCGTTTGGGTGCAGCGCGAGCCGCACGCCGGCCTTCTCGGCTTCAGGAATCACGGCCTTCAGAAAATACGTGATATTGGCCCACATTTCGTCCAGCGTATGGGCCCCCTCTTCTGCAAGCGGGGGAAGGTCTTTCATCCGGTCGTAATCGAAGCCCGTCCAGCCCGCCCCCGCGCGCCCGGTCTCTTCGAAATAGCCCTCCATGGCCCGATGCGCGTACCAGTTATATTCGACGACCGGAAGGCCGACCTTGCCGGCAACCCTGATTGACTGGATGACGTTCTCAACGTCCGCATCCCGGCCTGGTCGGTTGTAGATGGCATTCGGAAACCCTGCGATCATCAGATTCGCCACGATGAGCCCATTGCTCTTGAGGCGGTCCATCATGTTCTTGAGTCGGCTTTCTTCCCAAGGAATCCGGCCGCCACCGGAGATCACATGGTCGACGCCAAGTTGGCGAATCCGTTGGGCCGCCGCCGCTACCTCGTCATTCGAACCAGACGCGTTGCCCGGCGGCCCACCCGTTGCGGCATCTAGGCAAATCTTTGGCGTGTCCTTTCCTTCGACCAGTGGGCGGCGGCCGTGAGCTGTCGCGCGCGAAGTGACAGGCAACGACAATGCAGATGCGCCGTAAGCAGCAGGCATCGCCAAGGCTGCCACACCCGCGGTCTTCAAGATTTTTCTTCGTGATACTTTGCCGTTCATGAGCCTTACTACACGAGGATACCGGCAAGGTGTCAAGTGGAAATTCGCAGCGCACTGAGCGGTGACTCTGCGAATCGTCGCCTTATGGTTCGCAGCGTCGTCGCGCACGGTGGAATTCCAGCGCCAACATCTTTATCGTTACTATGCGAACTGTCTCTACATGGAATGCCGTAAGCTAAGAGCGGTTCCGCGGACAAGTTTATGGAGGGCACCACTATGAACCGTCGTGCAGCGATACGCTCTCTCTCTTTCGCTGGCGGAGCGTCCTTGCTTGCGTCCACACCATCAGTGGCCGGTGTTCTCGCGTCAAGACTCGATACCGGGTACGCTCAAGCCGTGACAGGCACCGCGCCAGTGAAGATTCGCGACATCAAGGCGATTTTGACGGCGCCGAATCGTATCCGGCTGGTCGTTGTAAAAATCGAAACGACGGAGCCGGGCCTCGTCGGCTGGGGCTGCGCGACCTTTACGCAGCGCGCGCTGGTCGTGCAAACCGCCCTTGAGCAGTATCTGAAGCCGTTTCTAATCGGACGCAACGTCGATGAAATCGAGGATATCTGGCAGTCGAGTTATGTGAGCTCGTATTGGCGCAACGGGCCGGTGCTGTTCAATGCCATGAGTGGCGTGGACATCGCCCTTTGGGACATCAAAGCAAAACGCGCCGGGATGCCGCTCTACCAATTGCTCGGCGGCAAGGTGCGGCACGGCGCGGACTGTTACTTTCACGCCAGCGGCAACAATTTTTCTGAAGTGGAGGAGAACGCCCGGCAGGCGATGGAGAAGGGCTTCCGCCACGTGCGTGTACAGGTCGCGACGCCCGGTTATGCTGGCTACGGGGCTCGCGGCAACCCGCCCGCCGGAGGCACCCGGAACGAAATCGTCGGTCCTACCAGCCCGGGAGATATCTGGGAGCCGGCGCCGTACGTGCGAATGGTGCCGAAGTTATTTGAACACTTGCGCGTCAAGCTCGGCGACGACGTCGAGCTCCTCCACGACGTGCACGAGCGCGTGACGCTGAATCAGGCAATCAATCTGTGCAAGTCGCTCGAGCCCTATCGCTTGTTTTTTCTGGAAGATCCTCTCCCGCCGGAAGACAACGATCATTTTCGCTTGCTGCGCCAGCAAACCAGCACGCCCCTGGCCATGGGCGAACTCTTCAACACGCAGCACGAGTACGTCCCCCTCATCAAAGAGCGGCTGATTGATTTCATCCGCATCCACATTTCGCAGATCGGCGGTTTAAGCCCCGCGCGCAAAGTCGCCGCTCTGAGCGAGTTCTTCGGCGTGCGCACCGCCTGGCACGGGCCCGGTGACGCGTCTCCCCTGGCGCACGCCGCGCAGCTGGCGCTCGAACTAGCGAGCTACAACTTCGGTGTCCACGAGGGCAGCGGCTTCCCGAAGGAGACGCAGGAAGTATTTGTGGGCTGTCCCGAAGTCAAGAACGGCTATATGCTGGCGCAGGAGAAGCCCGGCTTGGGCATCGAGGTTGACGAAAAACTCGCGGCGAAATTCCCGATCCCCGCCGGCCCGCCCAATTTCGATTATTCCTGGGGGACAACACGCCGGCGGGATGGCACGGTCATCAGGCCCTAACGCCTTTTTTTGCTTGAGTGAAGAAGGCTCTCTTCGTGCCGGTTTGCATCGGCTCCTTGAGTATCCGCCTACAAAGGCGCAGTAGTTCACCTGATTTGAAATTCACTGCATTTTGCGTAAAGCTCATTCCGCGTTTTTTCAGCGCATGCGGCTCGTAATCGTCCACCATGGAGTCCCTTATGCAGCTTCCCCGAGTCGCAATCAAAGCCTCAGTCTTAGGAGCAGCGTTTGCCATGGCGGCTCTTGCCGGCGGCCAGTCCGTCCCGGACCAGCGCAAGCCCGATGCCCTTGAGCTGCTCAGAAACGTGGAAGCGACTTACGCCGCGATGAGTACCTATTCCGCGAAATCGACCCATGTCATGGAAATGAATGG
Organism: Acidobacteria bacterium 13_2_20CM_2_57_6; assembly: GCA_001917435.1. Classification (GTDB taxonomy): domain Bacteria; phylum Acidobacteriota; class Terriglobia; order Acidiferrales; family UBA7541; genus Acidiferrum. Next base: position 22,253 of record MNEA01000090.1, on the reverse strand, counting down.
TCCCAACATGCAGAACAGGATGGAAATATCTACGACTATCGTGGCCGATTCTTCCGGAAGATTCCGGATCGAGAGCACCGGAATGATGGGCATGTTGATGGTATCTGACGGCACCACAATGTGGATGTACATGCCCCAACTCAATCAATACTCCAAGTTTTCGTCTGGCCAGGCACAAGCCGCCGCTCGGTCCGAAGGCCTCGCAGATCAATCCGAGGACGCGGTAACTGTTCACCCCCAGGGAGGGATGGCAATGTTCGGTTCCTCCAACCCCCTTTATGGCTATCGAAGCATTTCCTCAAACGTGAAAGAAGCCGAGATCCTCCGAAGCGAGAAGCTCCGCGTCAGCGGCTCGGACGTGGACCGCTGGGTCGTCTCGGTCGAATACGAATCTCCGGCCGGTCAGGCGAGCGAGGCGCGTTCCGAGCAGACCGCTAGGGTCCCGGCCTTCGAACTTGCCTCCACCAAAACTCTTTGGGTGGACAAGACCGCTACCTCGTCAGGAGGCTTCGGCGAGCAAAATGACCATGCCCGGAGCTAACGAACCTATGAACACTACGGACACGGTCAAATTTGACAGCATCAGCATTGATAACCTCTTTCACCGGATGTCTTCACTTTTACGCCGCCTCCCGGGGCGACTGAAATGGACACCTCCAAGGAAATCCAACGCGCCAAGGCGCTGAGAAAAAGCACTCCCAACTAGCGACAGTGCCTTCTATAACCCTGCGATCACTTCAATCTCCACCAGCGCGTCCTTCGGCAAACGTGCCACCTGCACCGTCGACCGCGCCGGCGCCGCCGACGTGAAATACTTGGCATACACTTCGTTCATCGCCGCAAAATCGTTCATGTCTTTCAGAAAAACCGTCGTCTTCACCACGTGATGCAGATTCGAGCCCGCCGCCTCCAGAATCCCTTTCACGTTTTCCAGTGCCCGTTGCGTCTGCAGCTTGATGTCCGCACCCGGCATCTCTCCCGTTTTCGGATCCAGCGCCACCTGCCCGGAGACGTACAAAAATCCATTCGCCCGGATGGCCTGCGAATACGGTCCAATGGGCTTCGGCCCCCGGTCGGTCAGAATCACGTCTCTCATCTTGCAGTCTCCTTTTCAGATTGCGCCGGCGCCGCAGCGCCTTCCCGGTAACGCGCACGAAACTCTTCCGGCACTCCCGGCCGCTTCATCCATAATCGCACGAACTCCGCGGCATTTTGGTTTGCTTCCTGGTCGAAAGCTGCAATCAAGTCGCTTAGTTCCAACCCGCGCTCCCGGCGCGCCTGCAACATGTGGCTCATCGCCTTTCGAAATGCTTCCCTCCCATAGCGGTCCTGCAATGCATAGAAAAAAAGAAAACTCTTTGCTCGCGCCACGGCTTGATCTTCCGGCTCGCGTGCCGCGGTCTTCTCCGGGATCAATTGCAGCGCGCGCCGGATCGTTTCCGCCCGTGAGTCCGTTCCTTCCGCGGCCTCGCGCACAATCGACGCCGCGAACGCCGGAAGCGCGGAGAGCGGAGGCTCCTGCTCGAAGAATCCTGGATTCTGCGCGTAACCCAGCCAGCTCGCAGCCAGGGAAGGGGCGGCGACGGCCCCAACTCTGGGGGCGTCGCTTCTAAGTTCCGCCATGAGGGTGTCGGCAGAAACCATCTCCGCCAGCGTCGGTTCCCCTTCTTTCTCACCCAGCAATACCGCGTTCGTGCGCGTCGGAAGCGTGAAGCAGCCCGTTGCTACGGGACACTCCACAATCCACGTTGCCGATCGCTCCTTTGTCCGTGCTCCGAACACTTCGTCATACACTTTCGTCGCTCGAAGGAGTGCTTCGCTCAGTTCCTTGAGCTTCGCCGCCTCTGGTGTTTTCTTCGTCCACAGATTAATTTTTTCTCCTCCGGCATCGATTTGCGAGGATCCGTAGCGTCCGGCGATCACGAAGGGATAATGGTCGTTTGCGCCTTGCGAAGCGAACACCATCATCTCCCCGTTCTTGCGCGAAGCTTTTGTTTGCCGGCCGCTGGTGTGCACCAGAAAACCTTCCGGCACGCGCACGCTCAGCTCCCATTTCTTTGGCGGCACCCCGCCAGTTGCGAAAAGTCCGCGCGTCGGCAGCAGTTCGGGACTCCATCCCTGGGCCGGAAGAAAAAATGCGTTGCTGGAAAAACTCAAAGCCCCTTCGCTCGTGGGTGCTGGTAGATAATCAACAGAGAGATGCAGCATGTGCCGCGCTGACTTCGTCCACGGCTGGGGAAGTGCAATCACCGCGTTTCGCGGATTCTCAGTCGAGACTCCTATTGTGAGCGTCGTGGCGTCCCAGGTTGCGCGCGGCTCATCGAAATGGAAACGCCGCCGTCCCGGCAAGCGCAATTCCAGTTCGCTGAGCGGCTGGTTGCCGGTATTCTTCAGCGTGTATTCCGCGTCGATTCGAATGCGCGGCTCCGGAGCCGGGACAAATTGCACGCGCACCTGCTGCTTCTCAATGGCGTAGCCGGGACCAATCGGGACAGCGCACCCCGCTGCCCAAAAAGCCGCGATGGAAGACAGCGTCACAGACGCGAAACGCGAGTGCATTCGAATGCCCAAGACGATTTGATTGTATCGGGGAAAAGTCAGAAGCAAAAGCAGCGCGCGAAAGTTTGCAAACGGGGTCGCGGATTCAGGAAAAGAGGCGGAAGATTCGAACCAGGAAAAGCGGCGCTACCTGCGGCCGCGCACGCGCTTGAAATCAGTTCCCGAATGATTGCGCTGGGCTTCGCGCGACGCCGCTTCCTTGTCCGCTTGCGCGTCAGTCAGGCCTTCGCTGATACGCTCGAGAATTTGTTTTTCCGTCAGCCCGGTATTTTTCAGCCGGCCGATTTCCGCGCTGCCCATAGTGCGCTGGCCTTTCAATCTGCGGTGCAAAATCCAATCGACGGCGGGATCCGAAAGCCCCACCAGCCGCAGCATGACCGCGTCGGTGCTGATGATATCGAGTTGATCCACTTTTGCAATTTCAAGAATGGTTGGCTCGGCGTATCCTGCGCGCGCAAGGCTGACGGCGGAATCGGCGCTCCCAAAGGGATGCTCATGGTGGTGCGCGTCGGCAATCAACGTTACGCAAGTGTCGTCGGTGACTCCAGCTTGTTTTAGTTTTACGAGCTGCGCGACTTCGTTATCGGAAGTGTTCAATTTTTTCAGATCTTCGACGTTGCTGGACCACATCCCCGCCTGATCGAGCGGACGATAATCCGTGAGCGGATGCTTATCGCATCCGCTCGTCCGGAAGAGGACTACCAACCCGAGAAGCATGACCTTACACCGCATGGTTCCATTCTATGGGGCCAAATGGAGAAGGCGCGAAGGTGTGCTGTGCGAGATACCGTGCGAAAGGACAGGTGTGAGTAGAGCCATTCGTATGGCCGGGTCAATGCCCGGGCTGGTAGACGCGTTCGACCCCGAAGACACCGGAGATTTTCTTGATGTTTGCGAGGATGGTTTCGAGTTGGCGCTTGTCAGCGATTTCTAAATTGGCGTCAATGCGCGCATTGGTGCGGTCAGGGCGGCTTTCGAGGTTGTGGATGTTGGAGCCGGCGCCGCTGATCACCGCGGTGATGTCGGCAAGAAGGCCGGCACGGTCGCGCGCGCGGATGGTGAGTTGGACGGGGAAAGTGGCTTCGGAGCTGCCGCCCCACTCAACGGCGATGCGGCGCTCGGCCTGGTACATGAGATTCTGGACGTTCGGACAAGTTCGGGTGTGCACGGCGACGCCGCGGCCACGGGTGATGTAGCCGACAATTTCGTCGCCGGGAATGGGATTGCAACATTTGGCGCGGTAGACGAGCAGGTCGTCGTGGCCCTTAACCACCAGCGGCGCTTCGCCAAAACCCAGTATGCGCTTGACGGCCTTGACGAGTGTGGGCTGGGCGTCAACGGTTTCCTGTTCCGCGGATTTTGCCGGCTCCCCCAGAAGGCGCGTAAGCACCTGGCGAGCGGAATATTTTCCGAAGCCGACGGCGGCGTAGAGATCCTCGATTTTGGCAAGGCCATAATCAGAAATCAGTTTATGGACGTCCGCTTCAGGAATTTTCTTGAGGCTGCGTCCGAAGTGGCGCGCTTCGTTTTCCAGCAGGCGCTTGCCCATTCCCGTAGCTTCTTCGCGTTCCTGCTCGTTGATCCAATGACGAATTTTGCTTTTTGCGGAAGACGATTTGACGAAGCTGAGCCAATCGCGGCTGGGATGGTGGCCCTTTTGGGTGAGAATTTCGACCACATCCCCACTGGTAATTTCGTGGCTCAGCGACACCATCTGGCCGTTCACCTTTGCGCCGACGCACTGGTGCCCCACTTCGGTGTGCACCAGGTACGCAAAATCGACGGGAGTGGCGCCACGCGGAAGTTCCAGCACACGTCCCTTCGGCGTGAAAGCGTAGACTTCGACCGGAGCGAGATCGACTTTCAGGGTGGTAAGAAATTCCCCGGGTTCCTGAAGCTCCTGCGACCATTCGATGAGCTGGCGCATCCAGGTGATGCGCTGGTCGTCATCCTCCGACGACGGCTTTCCGGACTTGTATTTCCAGTGCGCGGCGACGCCTTCCTCTGCGATGCGATGCATATCCTGCGTGCGGATTTGCACCTCGAAGGGCTGGCCGCTGTGGAGCACGGTGGTATGCAGCGACTGATAAAGATTGGGCCGGGCGATGGCGATGTAGTCTTTGAATCGTCCGGGGACGGGACGCCAGATGTGATGGACGACGCCAAGAGCCGCGTAGCAGTTACGCTCGGAGTCGGTGATAACACGCACGGCGAGGAGATCGTAAACCTGGCCGAGACCGATTTCCTGGCGGATGATTTTGCGGTGGACGGAGTACAAACCTTTTACGCGCCATTCGAGCTCAGCAGGAATGCCCGCTTCGACGAGCCTGGTCTGGATGGTGGCCTGGACTTCCTCGAGAAATTTCTTGTGGGCGGGCGCCTTATCGCTGATCTCTTTTTGCAAGGCGAAAAAGGCCTCCGGTTCGAGATAGCGGAACGCCAGGTCCTCGAGCTCGCCGCGCACCACACTCATGCCCAGGCGGAGCGCGATGGGCGCGTAGATGTCCAGCGTTTCGCGTGAAATGCGCTGCTGCTTTTCGGCGTCAAGGTATTCGAGCGTACGCATGTTGTGGAGCCGGTCGGCCAGCTTGACGAGAACGACGCGGACGTCATGCACCATCGCGAGGAGCATCTTGCGGACGTTTTCGGCTTGGCGTTCTTCGGGCGCCATCATTTTGAGGCGGCCGATTTTGGTTACGCCCTCGACGAGATGGGCGACATCGGCGCCGAAGCGCTCTTCGATGCGCGAGACGGGATACTCCGTGTCTTCGATGGCGTCGTGGAGAATCGCGGCGGTAAGCGTGGTGGCATCTAGACGCATGTCCGCGAGGATGTGGGCCACTTCGAGCAAGTGGGAAAGGTAAGGCTCGCCGGAACTGCGGAACTGGTCGCGGTGGCGCTCGGTGGCAATTTCGTAGGCGCGGCGGACCATCCAGGGATCTTCGGAGGGGCGGTTCTTGCGGAGCTTTTCAAGAAGCTCCTCGAAGCGCGCGTCGAGCTGGCGAACGGCGCGGTCGCGGTTGAAGCTCAGCGGGATTTTGTCAGGAGACGGCATGGTTTAGTTTACGCCTGAAAGGCTGCTTGCGGGGAGAGGAGCGTCGTGGTGGGTGGCGGCGGGGTACACCGTCCGTCGAAGTGAAAAGAATGCGGAAGGAATTGATTCCAATAGAGTTGTTGATCTGTCGTTGTGGAACGGAGTGTTGCAATCGTCTGAATACAAAGGGGTTGGGCCTAAAGAGAGACAAAAGCCGTTGAGGCTTAGCGCGAAACATCGAGACTGGCGATCGGCAAACACAAAGGAAGAATAGCACTAAATTTATCATGTTTTAAGTAACTACTTATATATCATTCGAAGAGGAACGGGAAGGAATTGAAAAGGCAGGGGTTGCGAGGTTGATCAGCGAAGTTCAACCCAGTTAATTAGACGGGACTAGCTCTACCGTGCTCAGCTGGTTTGCTGGGGTTGCTCGGCACGCTTTTGCTTGATTTCCTTGACCTTGTCCAGGAGGTCGTCGGCTTGCTTCCTGAGGCTGGCACGTTCCTCGGCGCTTTCCACCATATCGGCCTTGCGGCGATAAAGGAGGTTCAGGTAGACCATGGCGTCGTCATAATCGAGCTTGACCTGGATGGATTTCTGCAAGCTGGTAATGCCTTCCTCCACCATGGGGTCATACTTAGAGGCGTATTCCGCGCGAAGCGCAGGCGGAAGCGGATCGTCATCCCGCACCTGCTTATTGACGTGATCCTTGTTGTAGGCGGCGCGCATCTCGCTATTGGCACGGAAAGCCAAAGTCCAGTCGATGACGCCGATCCAGTAATAAGGCTCGGGGTCATTGGACTTCAGCTCGATGTGCTTCTGATGGTAGGACTTGGATTCCTCGAACTTCTTGGGATCGTAAGGAGTGGCAGCCATCTGGAAAAGGATGGAGCCGATGCCATCGATGGCGCTGAGATTGTTGGGATCAATCTGCAGGACTTCCCTGAATTCGTCAACGGCGGCGTTGCCAAGGCGCACGTTCTGCTCGGACGGGGCGCCGGGAATGTACTGAGTGGCGTAGGCAGTGGCCAAATAGAGGCGGGCGTTCATCAAACCGGGATCGAGTTGCTTGGCTTGTTTGAAATACTCGATGGCGGTGTCGTACTGGGCATTCTTGAAGGCGGCGACGCCCTTATTGAGCTGGTCGCGAGCCTTCAATTTGTTGCAGCCGGAGAGGCCCGCCGCAAGAATTGCGATCGCCGCGAACGTCAAAGCACGGCGAATTGAATTGGAACCGATCACCGATGAAGCGTGAGTCATCGAAGCATCCATCCCTGCTGTGCGTGACCTCAAGATGGCCGGGGCCAGCGCCCGGATATTCACGTCCGCCCTGCGAGGGGCATCTTAAAGCAGTCAGAAGCCTTTTTCCAGTTCCGGCGTCAGCAGGCCAACTGACGCAACTCCCGAGGTGTGCATGACGTCGATCACGTTGGCCACCACACCAAACTCGACCGGTTTCTCCCCGCGGATAAACGCGACGCGTGTTGCGCGCGACTTGAAAATTTCCTCAATCCTGGAGCCCAGCTTATCAAAACTTACCGGTTCTTGATTGATGCGCAGGTTCCCGTCCGCCAAGACTTGAATCACGACCAGCCCACCGGGCGGAGGGGCCAGAGCCTTCTCCTTGGAAGGCTGAGGGAGAAGAGCGTCCTCACCCTTGGAGTACACCGGGATGATCATGAAGATCACCAGGAGCACCAGCAGGATATCGATCAACGGAACGACATTCATGTCCGTCACGATACCGTGCTTACCTCCAACTGACATTCCCATAATCCACCTCGTAAAGGGCAAATGCCCCGCGAGGAGGACTCTCACATCGAAAAGGGGCGGAGTAAGCCCCACCCTTCTGACCTGCGAAAAAACTATTGGCCCGCTTCGAGCTTGGCGGTGATCAAACCAATCTTGTCAATGCCTGCGCCGCGCATGATGTCGATGGCGCGAGCGACGTCCATGAACAGTACATCGTTGTCGCCCTTGACGAAAGCGATTTTCTCGGCGCGTTCCTTGAAGATTTCTTCCATGCGCGGACCAAGGCGATCCCAAGTGGTGTCTTCCTGGTTGATCCTGAGCTTGCCATTGTTGGCAATCTGGACGACCACGGTTTTATTCTCGAGCTCGACGTTCTGCTGCTGGTTCGGCGAGGGCTGAGGAACAAGGGTGTCCAGGCCCTTTGGCGTGAGCGGGGTGATGACCATGAAAATAATGATCAGCACGAGCAGAATGTCGATCAACGGTACAACATTGGGCGACGAGAGCGCTCCTCCCTTTTCTCCTCCAACATCCATCCCCATAGCGAGTCTCCTGTGGGCCTGGGATAGAGCAGCTCCCCAAGCCGTGAAACCGTGCCGGGTGGGATCCGGCGCGGCACTAAGAAATCAGCAAACGAACGGTACAACAGAAAGTACGATCTTCAATCCGCGGACGGCGGACGAAGAGGGAACTTTGCATTCTGGTTCTTCTGGGTGAGCAGACCCAGTTGATCGACACCGGCAGAGCGGATCTCATCCACGACTTCGACAACGCGGCCATATTTGGCGCGCGCGTCACTCTTGACGTAAACGATCTTGTCAAGACGAGAGGCGAGATGATCCTTGACCAGCCCGCTGATATCTTCCTTCTGTATGCGCGTGTTGCCCAAGTAGATGTTGCCGTCGCTGGTGATGGCGACGACGACGGCATCGTCCTTATCCGCGTCCTTCATCTCACGCGGGTTGTCCGTGGACGCCAAATCCACCGACGTAGTCTTCTGCAACATGGGCGTGACCACCATGAAGATGATCAGCAGGACAAGCATGATGTCGGCCATGGGAATAACATTGGGGGCCGCCATCTGAGCGCCGACTTGTGGCTTGTAAGCCATGGCAGTTACTTCTTGGCGCCGCGGCGCAGGATAAAGTAGTTGATCAACTCCATCGAGGAGTTGTCCATCTCGACGTCGAAGGCTTCCACTTTGTTGGTGAAGTAGTTGTACGCCCAGACGGCCGGGACGGCCACGAGGAGACCAAACGCCGTGGTCACGAGCGCTTCGGAAATACCGCCGGCCACAGCAGAGAGACCGGTGACCTTGTTTGCGGCGATACCTTTAAACGCGTTCAAAATGCCTACGACCGTACCGAACAGTCCGACGAACGGAGCTGTCGAACCGATGGTGGCGAGGGCGGAAAGGCCACGCTTCATTTCGGCATGGACGATGGCGATGGAACGTTCAAGGCCACGTTTGGCGGCATCAATTACGTCGGAGTCCGAAACCTGCTGGGAAGCGGACTGGAACTCAGAAAGGCCGGTGGCGACCACCTTGGCAATGTGGCTCTTCTTGTTGCGCTCGGCAATGGCGATGGCTTCGTCAAGCTTGCCGTCCTTGAGGGCGCCGGCAACCTGCTGCACGAAGACACGCGACTGCTTGCGAGCCGCGCTGTACATCAGGGCGCGATCAAACATCACGCCGAAAGAATAGACGGAAAGAGCGAACAAGATAAAGACGACGAACTTTACCAAGAGGGTCATGGACGCCCACATGCTGCGGAGGTCAAAAGTGGGCGCCTCTTGAAGAAAGAATGCTGCAAAAGCATACAGGGTTGCTACCATTCGTTTGCTCCTTAAGTTTCAAGTGACCCTCCGACTGAGCCAGAGGGCAACGAGAGTTTGCTGAATTCACTTACCCGGAGTGGCGCACCTGTCCCACGACTGGCACGCCAGACCGCACTACTGGTTGAGAGAGAAAATCACGTCAATGGTGGTGTCCACGTCCACCGGCTCGCCGTTCAGCAAGGTCGGCTGATAGCGCCACTGGCGCACAGCATCAAGCGCAGCCTGCTGCAGCAGCGGATGGCCAGACATCACTTCCAAAGATGTAATGGCGCCATCCTTGCCAATGATGGCGTGCAAGCGCACGGTCCCGGAGATACGGGTCTGGCGCGCGAGCGGCGGATACACCGGCTGAACACGGTTCACGATGCGCGCGGCCTGGACGTTGCCGCCGACGCGAAGCGGTCCATTCAACTTTGGTTTTGGCGGCGGTGGCGCCGTGCCCATGCCACCGATGACGCCGCCAAGCACGCCGCCCATAGAGCCGCCGGCAACGCCGCCAGGGACGCCACCGGTCATGCCGGTAGCCACGTCGGGCTCGGCATCTTCCTTAATAATTTTGACTTCCTTGGGAATCACCTTGGGAGCCATGAGCTTGCCGGCATCCATCAAATGGGCCTGCGGCTTCACATGGACCACCTGGGCCACCGCGGGAGGCGGCGGGGGTGGCGGCGGAGGCGGGGGCGCAGAGAGCATCGTCGCCATCATGGTTTTGGGGAGCGCTTCGGTGTAAATCAGCGGGATCAAAATCAGAATCGCCAGGAAGGTAATCTGAAAGACGGACGAGACGATAACTGTCCAGGCCTTGTTGGTCTTCTTCGGATTCGGGCTGGAAATCACCATTTCTTCAAACATGGGTCCTACCTCCTCCCGGCGGTAGCGAGACGCCCGGGGACGTTTTCGCTACTGCGGGCTTTGTTGCCGGCTGCGGGTCCGGTGCCTGCCGCCACGCCCTGGCCGCGCCAACGATTCCAGGCGACGACGAGCGGAGCAGCGATACCAAAACTGGAGTACGTTCCTACCACAATCCCTACCACCAGAGCAAAGGAGAAAGCGCGAAGCACCTGGCCGCCCATCAGGAACAGGACGAGCACGGTAAGGAAAGTCAAACCGCTGGTCAAGATCGTTCGCGAAAGAGTCTGATTGATGGACTTGTTGACGACGTCAGCGAACGACTGGTTGCGCAGCAAGCGGTTGTTCTCACGGATGCGATCGAAGATGACGATCGTGTCGTTCATGGAATAACCGACTAAAGTAAGCAGGGCCGCGATAACCGTCAGCGAAATCTCAAAATGCAGAAGCGAGAAAAAGCCAAGGGTAATCAGCACATCGTGAAACACGGCCAAAACCGCGGCCAGCCCAAAAATCATTTTATCGAGCAACCGGAGAACGAACCCGACAAACCCTCGCTGCGCAAAAAACGCCTGGCCAACCGAGCCACCACCCTGAAATCGAAAGGCAATATATACCAGCATGCCGCCTAAAGCATAGAGGGTAACGTAAATTGCCTGCTGGCGAAGCTCGGCGCCAACTTTAGGACCAACGATTTCCACGTTGCGAATGCCAAAAGGACCGAGAACGCAGCTGTTTTTCAAAGCGGCGAGGACCGGCGCGGTTACGCCATCGACTTTCGAGAGGTCCTCGAAATTGGTGAGCACGCCGTTGGCGTTTTTGTCGCGATAGTCGAGAAGCTTCCTGGCAAGCTGCTGGTAACGATCGCCGGTATTGGCGGAAAGAAGCAGGGGATCTTTTTCGGTGAGCAGCGCAGCGAGTGAAGTTGGGGTTGCGGCATTGAAATCGGGATTGGATCCCGAGACTCCAAAGGCAGCATTGAGTGCGCTCAGCACTTTCTCCCTGCTGGCTTGGCGAGTCGCATCGTCCTGACCCTTGCCCTCTACGAAGATGACGACTTCGTTGGAATTGGGGTTGGCGATGTCGCTGATGCTCTGGATTTCAGTGTTACCGAGCCCCTGCGCCGCGAGACTGCTGCGAAGCTTGTCAACATTCGGAGGCTGGGCGAAGCGCACGTCCACGTTGGTGCCGCCTTTGAAATCGATTCCGTAGCGAATCCCGCTACCGTAAAGAATCGAAGCCCATCCAGCGAGGAGAAGAATGCCGCTTAAGGCATAGAAATACTTAGCTTTGCCCATCCAGTCGATATTGGGCTGTTTGAAGAGCTCGATCATGCCGGCCTTTACTTCCCTTCCTTAGACACCGGAGGAGGTGGAATGTTCCCGGCGTAAAACCCTCTACTTAGGGTAGAAGAATTCACGCCTCGAACCCACCGCCCACTCGTTTGGATTTGAGTGGGACACTCGCCCCAGAAGTTCTAGTACGACTTAAATGCTCAATTCCGCCTGACGGTCCATCTTCATCAGGTGATACTGAAAAATCGTTTTGGAAACGTAGACGGCTGTAAAGATGTTCGCCACCAGACCTACGACCAGGGTAATGGCGAAACCGCGGATGGGCCCGGTTCCGAACACACCCAGGAATGCCGCCGAAACCACGGTCGTGACGTGTGTATCGATAATCGTCAAGAAGGCTTTGTCAAAACCGGCATCAACGGAAGCAGCCGCGGACTTGCCGTTGCGCAATTCCTCGCGGATACGCTCGAAGACCAGGACGTTGGAGTCCACGCCCATGCCGATCGTCAGGATGACGCCGGCGATGCCGGGCAGCGTCAAGACAGCGCCGGACATAGCAAGAAACGCGAGCAGAATGACCAAGTTAAGGAATAGGGCCAGCACGGCGTTGCCACCGGAGAGGCGGTAATAAACCAGCATAAAGAGCATCACCACGACGAGGCTGAGCACAGAAGCCTGGACGCCGTGGCGGATGGAGTCCGCGCCAAGCGACGGACCGACGGTGCGCTCTTCGAGGTATTTAATGGAGGCAGGCAGCGCGCCGGCACGGAGCACCAGCGCCAATTCGTGGGCGCTCTCCTGGCTGAAATTCCCTTCAATCATTCCGGTGTCATCGATCCGGCCATTAATGACCGGTGCGGATTGAACCTTGTGATCCAGGACGATCGCCATTTGATTGTGAATATTCTGTTCGGTGAAAGGCCCGAAGCGCTTGGCGGCTTCCGGCGAGAGCGTGAAATTCACCTGCCACATGCCGGGGTTGGAAGTATTACGCGTTTCGACAGCGCTGCGGAGGTCGCGGCCAGTGACTATGGGAGCGCGATCGAGGACATACCAAACTTCGCTCTTGTCGGTAACCCCGTTGGCGTTGCGGCCTTCCGAGGTGCCCATCACCAATTCGGTGGCTGGGGGAAGGACGGTGTGCTGCGCCATGTAGGCGGCCACGGAGGGGTAAGTACCGGGATCTTTGACCAATCTGAGCTCAAGCTGTCCGCCGGCCTGAATGACTCCCATGGCCTCGGCGGGGTCGCCCACACCGGGGAGTTGCACAATGATTTCGTTGGCGTTGCTGCCGCCGCGAGGCTGAATGGTCGGCTCGGTCAATCCCAGCGCGTTGATGCGGCGAGCGATGGTTTCGAGCGATTGCGTCATCGTGGATTCCTGGATTTGCGCGATTGCGCTCGGACGCAGCGTCAACGTATAGCCGCTGGGATCACCAGCGGCGCGAGCCAGATCCCAGACATTGTTGTATTGCTGGGTGACCAGGTCGCGGAATTCGGCGACTTGAGACGAGTCGACGTTGCGAACCAGGATATGCGTGTCGTCGACGCGGCGCACTTCATCGTAATGAATATTTTTTGAGCGCAGCAGCGTGGTCAGGCGGTCCACGGTCGTGTCTGTCTCCTGCGCGACGGCTTCCTGCACTTGGACCTGGAGAATCAGGTGCGTGCCACCCTGGAGGTCGAGGCCAAGCTTGATCTGCTTGGAGAAATTGTCCTTAATCTGCGCGACCGACGTAGGGAACACCGGGTAGCCGAAAAGGAAATAGATGCAGAACAGAATGACTACGAAGATGAACAGCGCTTTCCACTTCAGATTAGGGTTCATGGTCAGAATGTAAGACGCGTAAGCCGCCTAAGGGTGGGCTTATTTTGCATCTTGCGATGCCTCCACCTGAGCAATCGCCGCACGCGCGACGCGGATTTTAACCTGCGGTTCGCTGGAGATTTTAAGAATGACCGAATCGCCATCGATGCCGTTGACGGTGCCGTAGATGCCACCGTTGGTGATGATTTTATCGCCGGCCTTGAGTGCGCTGAGCATTTCCTGCGTTTTCTTGCGCTGGCGCTGCTGGGGCATGATCACCATGAAATACATGATGGCAAACATGAGACCGAGCGGGATTAAGAAGCCACCAAAGCCGCTGCCGCCAGAAGCCTGAAGAATCATAGCTGCGATCATCGTGTGTTGAACTAATCCTTAACTTCGTTGTGAGTTCTTGGCGCCACCACGCCGGGCGTACCTTCCAGACTACAAAAGATAGAGAGACCTAGCGGCGGAACATCACCCGCGCTCCTGCTCACTGACTTCTCTTCGATTCGTCTTGGTGCCCCGCGGATGGCTCGCGTGCCTCTCGGATTCAAAAACCTCAAGCTTCCCGAGCAAGTGGGGATACATCCCGGCCCGAGCTACATCCCGGTTCAGGCTGGGCCCGCAGCATAGCGCGCGTGCATCTCTGCTGAGAAATTCGCCAGGTTCTCAAACTCGATAGCCTCGCGGATTCGGCGCATTATGTCAAGGTAAAAGTGGACGTTGTGATGGGTGGCGAGAATCGCGGCAGTGAGTTCTCCCGCTGCAAACAGGTGACGAACGTAGGCGCGCGAGTAGCGTCCGCAAACGGAACACGCGCACCGAGGATCAATGGGGCGTTGATCCTGCGCGTAGCGCGCGTTCTTGATCAGGACGCGCCCTTCGCTGGTATAGAGGCAAGCGTGGCGCGCAGCGCGCGTGGGGAGCACGCAATCCATCATGTCGATGCCAAGCGAGACATAATCGGCGATCTGCTCAGGGCGGCCCACCCCCATCAGGTAGCGCGGACGATCCTTGGGCAGCAGTACAGTGACTTCAGCAGTCATTTCGCAAGTCGTTTCATGTGGTTCGCCGACCGCCAGGCCGCCAACCGCGTACCCAGGAAAATCGAGTTCGAGAAGCTGACGGGCGCTCGCGCGCCGCAAATCTGCAAACGTCGCGCCTTGCACGATGCCGAACTGCCATTGGCTGAGATCGCCGTTACGACGAGCGCATTCCTGAAAATAGACGCGCGCGCGCCGGGCCCATTCCGTGGTGCGCTTCAGCGCGGCTTCGGCTTTTTCACGAGGCGCCGGCGTCTCGATGCACTCGTCGAGGACCATGGCGACGTCCGACCCCAGCGCCAGCTGAATCTCTGCGGCCTTTTCCGGCGTGAGAAGATGCTCGGAGCCGTCGAGATGGGAACGAAAGTGCACGCCTTCGTCGGTTATTTTTCGCAATTCGGAAAGGCTGAAGACCTGGTAGCCGCCGGAATCGGTGAGAATCGCGCGCGGCCAGGACATGAATTTGTGCAGGCCGCCAAGCCGGCGGACGAGTTCATGGCCGGGACGCAGATAAAGATGATAGGTGTTGGCCAGGATGATTTCCGCGCCGAGCTCTTCGAGGGCTTCGTTGCGCAGGCCCTTCACCGTGGCTTGCGTGCCCACCGGCAGGAAAAACGGAGTCTCGATTGAGCCGTGCGGTGTGTTCAGGCGGCCGCGGCGCGCGCCGGAGGATTCGGTCTTGACTACTTCAAAGGAAAAACTCACATGGCGAGTCTATCAGAGGAAAATCCACGCAATCATGGTGAAGAGTAGAATAAAGGAGAATGCCGTTCCGAACGCAATTCCAAGAGCCTTCCCAATCGGCGCTTTCTTTGGGTCTGCGGCGGAAAACCCAATCGCCATTAGGATGATTGACCAGATCGAGAAAATGTCCAGGCTGCCAAAAAAGATAAGCTGCCAAACGGGAGCACCATCTCCAAGGAAAGCCGCTACATTCGACGCCAAAAAGTTCTGCGGATCGATGCTCTGGGGATCTTTCAAGAACGTAACTGGAATTGCCAAAAGTTCTCGAAGCGACATTGGAAGATGGGCGAAAGCCGTGATGGCGAACGCCGTCCCGAAATTCGTTCTGATTCCTCCAATGAGCTTGAAGGCGGCAAAATTGATGACCGCTGAGAACAGGATCAAGAGCGGCCAGCCGATAACTCCCCTTACATACTGGGAGATTTTCGATCTTTGAGCGCCTTGTTCGTATGCGGCCTCCTTCCGGGCCTCTGGCAAAGACTCGATCTGTGAGGCGGCAAACTTGTTTTTCTCTATCTGCTGCTTGGTATAGTCGACCCAATCCGCGCGTTTGACGAGTGTGGCACATAGGCCGAACCAGATCACGATCAGTAGAATCATGGGCGCGATCCAGTTTGGCCCCAGGGCTATATCCCTAAAGGTGGCGCCCGGAGAAAAAAATACGCCCACGATGCGGCTTAGCGCGCTCATCTGGGGCTGCGGCGCAGGCGCAGCCGGGGGAACGGCAGTTGTCGTTGCCATTAACTTCCTCCACCACGAGGTTGCGTAGAACTGCTTTCTGGGAAGCACTACGCACGAACAACAAGGAATATTTCAGTGAGGGGATTCTAGCGCGCCGGAAAAGAAGTTGACAGTCGAAAGTTGAAAGTCCAGAAGCGATACGCAGGAACGCAGAATCGTGAAACTTTCTCTCGATAAGCAAACGCGAGAGAGTTATACATTTCATATATGAAAAAGGTGATGTGTCCCAAGTGCGGAATGGAGGTGATTGGTGGTTCTGGTTTTTGGGGCACTTCGAAACCATACTGCTCGTTCTGTGGCTGGAACTTGCAACTTGCAAAAGAAATAGAGCGCAAATCCTTAAGGCAACTGCCTTGGACCTTGCTGGTATTTGCATCCTTCTTTGCTTTCGTCGGCTACATATCTAAATCCGGATTCACTCTCTTCCCTTTTCTCTTCTTGTCCGTCTTCTTAGTCGGCGGAGCCTTTGCCTCCTGGCGGAAGCTGAGAATGCTTGAAGCCTCACACCCTACGGCGGTCTACGCGAATGCACTGCCTTCGGTTATGGCCGCCAAGGAAAGTATCAAACAGGCTCGCGCCAATCCGCATCAATACCTGTGGAGCCTAGCAAAGCCTCGCCGGATACGCCTCAAGCCAGTAGCCCGCGTAATTACTATCGCATTTCCAATTTCGTGGATGTTCATAATCTACTTCGAATTTCCGATCGTGCGGGACGAGATCGCGGTTTCTAGCCCCCTCGTCACTCTTCGCGACCTTGGCCCCCTCCTACTGTTCGCTTTGATATGGTCGGTCATTGGAATAACGACAATACGCAGCGCCCGGAGAGATCGAAAGCTATTGAGCGAAGGAGAACTCGCCATCGCCATCGTTACTCACCAAGAGCTGAGCGGTGGGAAACGTCGGCAAAGCAAAATACGATACGAGTTCAAGGATGCCACAGGGCGGCTCGTCAGAGGCGGCGGGACCGACGAGTCGTGGGAATTGTATGAGGACATGGAAGTGCCAGTCTTCTATGACGCTGAAGATCTCGGCAAAAATGTTGCGCTTTGCGCCGCCACTTGTGAACTAAGAACCGACTAGCGGTTAGACAGCGGGATGACAAATTTCAGCGCCGTGTGCGTCGCGCAAAAGCCCACCACTTTCACATCCTTCAAGCCAGCCTTGCGGCCGGCGGCGAGCACGTCATTTTCGGTGATGTGCTTTTGACCCTTGGGGTAAACGACCCAGACGGCGGCCGCGCCCTTCATCGCTTTCGAAATTTTCGGCAGGGTGCCGAGCTCTTGCTTTGAATCAGCTGCAAGGAAGATCCACTCCGAGTTCACCGCGATCTTCCCCCTGTTCACGGTCTCTGTAAGCTTCATGACTTCATGAAGGAATTCCGGCTCGAACTCGCCGAACAAAGACACTCGTGCTCCCGGCTTCACGCCGAGTTTTTCCATGCGCGACTTCGGATGAAGAATCTTGTCACACCACTTTTCAGCGGCCGCGCCAAGATGAAAAACCGCGAGGCCTTCAGCAGTCTGAAGGCGAAGTTCACCGTCGACAACTTTTGCCGATTTGACCGCGGAAAAAGGAATCCTCAACCGGAAGTCACCGCGAAAAAGTACCTCGCTCGTTTCCAGCAACGCCTTCCCTTCGGACCGCTGTTTGCCAAACTGAATCGTGCAACTCGCTTCGTTTCCCATCGGGAGAGTACCTGCCTCGCCGGCCAAATTGTTGTTGACCGTGACTCGCCGCAGTCTGCGGCAACCCTCGGCGACACACACAATAGTAA
Organism: Acidobacteria bacterium 13_2_20CM_2_57_6; assembly: GCA_001917435.1. Classification (GTDB taxonomy): domain Bacteria; phylum Acidobacteriota; class Terriglobia; order Acidiferrales; family UBA7541; genus Acidiferrum. The sequence continues at coordinate 4,811 of MNEA01000090.1, read as the reverse complement.
GCTATGAGGTTCCATGGCAACCGCGATTACAAACACCGTCGACTGGAAGCTGATCTGGGCGCAACGCGGCTTCCGCTATTTCTTTTTTGCCATGTTCGTCTCGCTCTTCGGCAGCGGCATGAACTTCGCAGGCGTGAGCTGGTACATCCTCGCCGTGACGCATTCCACGGTGAAGGTCAGTTGGCAGGTCGTCGTCATGACCATCCCGGGGCTTTTCGTTCCCTTCCTGGGCGGCGTCTTGATTGACCGCCTCGACCGGCGATACCTGGGCGTCTTGCTCGATCTGATGCGCGGCTTTTTCGTGCTGGCGACTGCATATATCGCTTGGCGCGGCCATCTGCAGCTTTGGCATTTGTATGCAATGACGCTGATCACCGGGACGGGATCGGCGATGTACTGGGCCACGGTGAACGCGCTGGTGCAAGAAGTGATTCCGCCCAGCCAATTCACGGGCGCGAACGCCGCGGTACTCGTCGGAGTGCAAAGCGGCATGCTCATCGCCGGAGCTTTCGTCGGCTTCCTTTACAACTCTGTCGGTATTGCGGGAATCCTGGCAATTGACGGCGCGACTTATTTTGTATCGGCCTATTGCTTGTATCAGGTGCGCCGCGGCTACGTCTCGCCGCGGATGCATCAGAAGTATCCTCGTGAATATGACGAAGCGACCGAGGCAACCGCCGAGGCGCTCGAAACCGGCGAAAATCCGGAAGTCGCGGAAGCCGGCCTTTCCCTCGCCGTTTATGCGGACATGAAGGAAGGCTTCGCGTACCTCAAGGAACAGCCTCTGGTGCGCGCGCTGGGCATCACGCATTCCGTGATGATGGCTGGAGTGGTAAGCGCCAACGTCGTGCTTGTCGCCCTGGCAAACGACATCCTGCATGCGGGCCCGCGCGGGCTAGGATTCCTTGAAGCTGGTTGGGCAACCGGCGCGATCATCGGAGGATTGCTAGCCAGCCAGCTTCCCGCGGTTTTGCGCATGCCCCTTTATGTAGCCGCGTGCGCCGGACTAGCAGTGGGTCACATGGCGACTCCGTTCGTCGCCTTCCTCATTGGTGCAGTAACGATGCAGATTCTGTTTGGATTTTGCCGCGCGCTAGGCGGCGTAGTAGCGCAGTCTTCGCTGATGTCCATCGTGCCGCGGCATTTCATGGGACGCACACAATCCGCGATGGCGATTCTAACGACTGTTGTGCAGCTTTCCATGAGTATTGCGCTCGGATGGGTGGCGCAGGGAGCCGGCTTGATCGCTGGGTACGCGCTGCTGGCGCTGCTTTACGCGGGGGCGACGGTTTCTGCCATTCGTGCGCGCCAACTCATGCGATGACCGGTTAGAACACTTGGCCTGACGTCGGAACAAGTTCGCGCAAGAAGCAGGATCTAGTGATGGCCTTCCTAAATTGTCTGGACGCTAATCAGAAGAGGGCGCGGGAGCAGGCGATGGTGGCAGATGGACATTCTTTCCGCCGAGCAAATCAACGGCCGCTTGATAAAGTTTGGCGCGCAACTGGTAGCGCTCGTTGGCGCGCGTGACGTAACGCACGGCGATTTCGACACCGCCGATGATTGGTTTGACATTAATGGCCGGCGCAGCGGAAAGTGAACTCATGTCCCGAGAACGCGCGGCGCGCTGCCATTCCTTCTCGGCTTGCTTCGCGCTGTCCGCCGTAGCCTCCGCGACCTTTTTCTGAATTGCATCGATAATCGGGTAGGGATCCTGTCCCGTGGGAAGAACCACCTGCAATTCGTCCCAAAGCCACTGGCCGGAAGTGGAAAAATTAAAGTAGTGGCCCTCGATGGCAAAACTATTCGTGAAGGTCACGCGACGTCCGGTCGGATGGCCGGTGTCGGTCCAATTTCCGGTTTCGAGTAGCACGGTATGAAACATCCCTAGCTCGACGACTTCTCCGGACACGCCGTTGATCTCCACCCAGTCGCCCAGGCGAATGCCGTTTTTCCCCATCAGCACGAACCACCCAATGAAGCCCACGATGAAGTCCTTCAGCGCAACCGTCAGGCCCGCGCCCGCGAGCCCCAGGAACGTGCCAAGCTGCCCAGGGGGACCGAGAACCACCAAAAGGATGAGGAGCACGGCAGTCACTTGCACCGCTACGCGAGTGACGGTGTGAAGCGTCTGGATCTGACGTCGGTCCATCGTGAGCCGGCTAACAACCTTGTCCATCAATGTGCTGAAATACACGCTTACCAGAAGGATCGCCAAAATGACGAGGACTCCCCACAGTGCCTGGCGTACCTCCGCGCGCTGCCGCGAGGCCACGATGGTGATGCACTGCCCGTAGGTATCCGCCAATTGTTTGTGCGCGTCGATGCGTTTGTCGTAGGTCGTCAGGGCTCGTTGGTCGAAAGAAATCTGCTTGGTCTTCTCGAGCAATGCGCCGTCTTCGAGATTTACAGGCGCCTGCGTATTCGCCGGAGATACCTGTTTGGATTTCTTGGAATGATGGGCGAGCTGCGGTGTGGCTAATTTTTCCGCGTCGATCTTTGCTTCCAATGTGTCGTGCTGCTTGGAGAGCGCAGCAGCCGCATCTTCGGCAGCTTGCTTGGCGCGCCACAGCTGGAGCTGCTTTTGGTGCAGGGCCGACCATTCCTGGTACCGGTGGATCAGGCCCCATCCCGCGACGAGTGCGCTTTGTGCCGCGACAGCCGGCACATTATGCGCCGCGGCCTTGTGCTCTTGAACCATCTCCTGGATGCGATCCTGGGGATCGCCTCCCGCGCGGATCAAATCCCTTTTCGCGTCGTCGACTTCGTCTTCATCCAGTTCGACCTGAGCCTCCATCAATTCCAACTGGTCTCCCAGTTCGTCCTTTTTGTCTCCGGTGGCTTTGGCTTCTGCGGCGGTCAACTGCTCCACGCGCGCTTTGTCGGCTTCCAGGTTTTTTTCTGCCTTTTGCAGCTGCGCTTGAATCTGTTTGGCTTCCTCGGAAAGGGCGGGCGGATGTTCCTTGACGTCATGCAGCGCCTGAGCGAACGCCAGGTCTACTTCATAATCGGCAACGCGCAGGGCATCTTGCGCTAGAGGCTGTTCCTCAGACGTAATGGGCAGCCGCGCCAGATCCTGCGCAGTCTTCAACGGCGACTGATCGACAAAGGACGCCTCCGTGGCGGCGCCGTGTTTCCCCGGACCTTGCAACGATGGCGCTTTGGGAGCCTCTGTGGTGCGAATTATCCCGTAAACCGTCGCGCCCAAGAGCAGGACTAATGCAATCGCGGTAATCTTTTGCGTGTTCTTCATCCGCCCCCAACCATTCGTCACCATTCTAATACGCGCGCTGGATCGCGATACATGCAACTTTGGACTAACCGATTCGCATCGCAGGTCAGGTTTTTTCGCCGGCACCGCGGGGCATCGGCTAGTCTCGAACGTAGAGGCTATATGGATTCGCGGCTGCCCAAATTATCATTTGTGGCGCTGGCGGTGTATTCGGTCATTCATTTTCCGTCGTACTATTCGCAGCTTCCCGATGTCGTGGCTTCCCACTTCAACGGGCGCGGCATCCCCAACGGCTGGCAGAGCAAACCGGCTTTCTTTACGGTATTTGTGGGCGTAAGTGTTCTCGCCGCAGTAATTGGATTTGGAATTTCGCGCATTATTTCCGCACTGCCGCCTCAACTGATCAATCTTCCGAACAAACAATATTGGCTGGCGCCAGATCGTCTCGCCGAAACGCAGGCATTCCTGAACAACTATTTTGCGTGGTTCGGCTGGGCCGTTTTCCTGATCATCATTCTTACTTTCGACTACGCCATCAAGTCCAATTTGGACCCGCAGAATCGGCCTGATATTTCGCGAATGTGGTATATCCTCGCGGGTTTTCTCGCATTCGTAGCCGTCTGGATCATCCGCCTGTTGACGCGATTTCTGCGGACTCCGCAAGAAAAGGTCAGGAGTTGACTTGAATGTCTCGCATCGCGATCCTTCTTCTGGGCATCACACTCCTCGCTTTCTTCGTGCAGACAGTCCCGCAAAAACGACTTGGCTGAAAATATCGACACGTACATGGCTTCGCTCTCGGCGCAAGCGGTGAAGCGCGCAGGTTCAAGCTACGGCGTTACCCTTGATTACAGTCCTGATTCCGTCAAAGAGGTGGAAAAAATACTCGCGACAAAATACGAAATGCAAAAGACACATCCCATGACGGAAATAGAAATCACTGATGCGGCCCATCTATGGGGCGCCTACATTGGAGAGGTAATGAAGCGTATTCATCCGGCACATTGGGTTAGAGATTCCGACGTAGCTGGTGAGAATGCGCTTCCCATCATGTACGAGGACCATAGCGGGGAGTCTTACCCTTGCGCTTGGGTCTATCGCCGACTGAAGAACGGCGAAGAAGACAACGTCTGGATCAAATTTCACTTTCTAACCCAGCCGGGAGGCGTAAAGAAGTACTTTCCACCGAAGAATCACGCGAATCCAACAGCTGAAAGCGCGCCCAAATCCTAAGGCGCGCTTACGCTCAAAACGGTCTGACCTTCTTACAGGTAATCGCGCGAGGGACCCTCAAGGAACGCGCGCAGCTTGCGCGAACGCGACGGGTGACGCAGCTTGCGCAGCGCCTTGGCTTCGATCTGCCGGATGCGTTCGCGGGTGACCGCAAACGACTGCCCGACTTCTTCGAGCGTGTGCTCGCTGCCGTCGTCCAGGCCGAAACGCATCTTGATGACTTTTTCTTCGCGTGGCGTCAGCGTCTTCAACACCGAGGAAGTCTGTTCCTTCAAGTTCAGGTTGATGACTGCATCGGACGGCGAAACCACGGCCTTGTCTTCGATGAAATCGCCCAGGTGCGAAT
>MNEA01000003.1 GCA_001917435.1 Acidobacteria bacterium 13_2_20CM_2_57_6 | reverse complement strand
CCGCTGGATTCGTTGTGCTTTTTGATGAGATTCGCGAGATGCAACGCGCAGGAAAGGCCAGCGGGGCCGGCGCCAACGATCAATACGTCCGCTTCCAGTTGCTCGCGCTGTACGGTCACTGAATCATTCTAGCAGAGTGGAAATACAAGACCGACATGCGCATTGTTTGTCCGGGCACGCGGGCCGTTAACAAACAGTCTTGTGAATTATCATATGAAATGGCCGTCGTTGGTGTATGGAGGCTGTTCCTCGATGAAGAAGATTGTGGCAGCGAGCTTAGTGCTTGTCGGAATTGTGCTGATAGGACTCTTTTTGTCCTGCATACTCCTTCCAGCACGGAACCTGGGGTATGTGGACTCAGCGATTGGTTCGCTTCGTATCCTGAACAACGGTCTACATGAATATGCGACGGCTCATCCATTAAAGGGATTCCCGGAAACTCTCCAAGATTTATACACGAGTGTGTTGATCGATGAAACGCTCGCCTGGGGAGCGAAAAATCACTATAAGTTCAGCTATCTTCCGGAAATTCCCCCCGTAAACGGAAGCATCGATCGATATCAGATTCATGCCCAGCCAATGGATGGCGGCAACGGGCTGTATTTCTTCACGGACCAAAGTGGGGTAATTCGCTACAAAGAGGGCGCACCAGCAAACCAATTAAGCTCCGCCTTGTAGAGGGGCCGAAGAGAATTCTCAAATCCATCCTTGTGTCCTACGCGCTTTTGAGTTTTTGCAGCTCTTCTGTCAGGGCGGGCATGATTTCGAAGATGTCGGCGACCACGCCGTAGTCGGCAATTTCGAAGATGGGAGCGTTCGAATCCTTGTTGACGGCGACGATGGTGCGGGCGCCCTTCATGCCGACGACGTGCTGAATCGCGCCACTGATGCCCAAGGCGAGATAGAGTTTCGGCGCGATGGTCTGCCCCGAACTGCCTATCTGGCGCTCCATGGGGAGCCAGCCCTCATCACAAATCGGACGCGATGCGGCGATCTCGCCGCCCAGCGCTTTCGCCAGCGCTTCGGCTTGCGGAATATTTTCGGGGGCTTTGATGCCGCGGCCGATGGCGACGATCAGCGGCGCTTGCGTCAGGTCTACTGCTGATTTCGCTTCCTTGAAGAGGTCGAGCGGCTTGGTGCGAATCTGCTCCGCGCTCAGCGAGACGGCCAGAGAGTTTACGGGCGCTTTTCCGGAAGGATGCGCTGCGAGCAGATCGGCGCGAAACGCTCCCGACTGGAATGAGGCGAACCATGGCGCCGCACCGGTAAACGTGACGTCGGCAGCGGTTTTGCCCTGAAACATCTGGCGAACGAAAATGAGTTTGCCGCTTTCATTGCGATAACCGATGCAGTCGCCGATCATGCCCTTACCGAGTATAGCCGCAAGTTTCGGCGCGAAGTCGCGCACCTGATAGGTGTGCGGAAACAGAACCAAATCCGGCTTGGCGCTGTCGATTACTTGTTTGAGCGCAATGCAATAGCCATCGGGCGTGTACGCTTCGAGCAGGTCATGCTCGACGGTCAGGACTTCGGCGACATTTTTCGCGGCCAGTTCGTTCGCGAACGCTGCGACACCTTTTCCAATCACCAGACCGCTCACCGCGCTCGACGTATCTTTGGCGATTTGCTGCGCCGCCGCCAGCGTCTCGAAACTGGCATTGTTCCACTTGCCTTGCCGGAGCTCCGTGATGACAAGTATTTTCATGGCTAGATCACGCGCGCTTCGAATCTCAATTTTTCGACGAGCTTTGTTGCTACTTCTTTGGGAGTGCCGGTCAGAAATTCCGTTTTCTTCGTTTTTGTAGGGACGTAAATTTTTTCGATCTTTTGAGTGGGCTCATGCGAGACACCGAGGGACTCGCGCGTGAGCGTGGCAATCTCTTTTTTCTTGGCGGCCATGATGCCTTTCAGCGTCGCGTAGCGCACTTTGTTGATGCCGGATTGAATCGAGAGGACTGCCGGCACCGGACACTCGATGTGCTGAAACCATCCGGCTTCCAATTCTCTTTTCAACTTCATTCTGCCGTTGTTGACTTCGATGGCCATGATGATGGTCGCATGCGGAAGATCGAGCAGGCCGGCCAGCAGCACGCCGGTTTGACCGAAGCCGTGGTCATCGCTCTGCAATCCAGTGAGCACCAAATCGGCCTTTTCCTTGCGAATCGCAGCGGCCAGGGACTTCGCCGAGCCCAGCGGATCGAGCTGCGCGAAATTGTTGTCCATAACATGAATCGCGCGGTCCGCGCCTTTGGCGAGCGCTTCCTTGATCGTTTGCTTCACGCGCTCCGGGCCCATCGATAGCGCGATGACTTCCCCTCCGTGTTTTTCCTTGAGCCGCAAGGCCTCTTCAAGAGCGTAGCTGTCCGGCTCGTTCATTTCGAAGCCGATGTCAGATTCCTTGATCCAATTTCCGGCGATGGCCAGAGGCGCATCTTTCGCGGGAACTTGCTTGATGCACACGATGATGTTCACAAGATTGTTCCTTCTCTGGCTCTAAAACTAATCGTGACACGCAGAAGGGAAGTTATTTGCCGGACCAACGCTTAAAAATCAGCGCGGCGTTGGTGCCGCCAAAACCAAACGAATTCGAAAGCGCGTACTCAAACGACGATTTGCGCGCATGATTCGGCACATAGTCCAGATCGCATTCGGGATCGGGAGTCTCCAGATTGATAGTAGGGGGCAGAATCTGATCGCGAAGAGCGAGCACGCTGATGCCGGCTTCCAAACCTCCCGCGCCCCCCAGCAAATGTCCGGTCATGGACTTCGTGGAACTAATGGGCACTCTTTTCGCGCGTTCGCCGAAAACCCTTTTCAGGGCACGCGTCTCGATCACATCGCCGATGGGAGTCGAAGTGCCGTGCGCATTGACGTAGCCAATGTCGTCCGGCGAGAGCTTCGCATCCTTGATCGCCGCACGCATCACGCGGTAGGCGCCGTCACCATTTTCGGCGGGCTGCGTGATGTGGTAAGCATCGCCGGACATTCCGTAACCGACAATCTCGGCGAGGATCGGCGCATTGCGCTTCTGCGCGTGCTCCAGAGATTCCAGAGTCAGAATACCGGCGCCTTCGCCCACGACAAAGCCATCGCGGCCGGCATCCCACGGGCGGCTGGCGCGCGCGGGATCGTCGTTGCGAGTCGAAAGCGCCTTCATGGCCGCGAATCCGCCCACGCCCATGGGCGTAATGGTGGCTTCCGTGCCACCGCAGATCATCATCTCCGCAGCGCCGCGCTCAATAATTTTAAAGGAATCGCCGATGGCGTGCGCGGAAGCGGAGCAGGCCGTGGCGGTGGCGGAATTCGGTCCGCGCGCACCGTAACGAATCGAGATGTGTCCCGAAGCAAGATTGACAATTGCGGAAGGAATAAAGAAGGGGGAAATCTTGCCTGGCCCGCCTTGGACCAGCTTCCAGTGCTCGCGCTCGATGATGTCAAACCCGCCAATTCCTGAAGAAATGTAAACGCCGACTTCGTCAAGGTCTGAGTCTTCCTTCTTCCAGTTGGCAGACTTCACGGCAAAATCCGCAGCGGCCAGCGCCACCTGGATGAAGCGGCCCATCTTCTTCAGTTCTTTTTTCTCAATCCACTGGAAAGGATCGAAGTTTTTGATTTCGCCGGCGATTTTACAGTCGAAGCCATTCGTATCGAACTGGGTGATCAGGCCAATGCCGCTCTTCCCAGCGAGGAGGTTTTTCCAGCTTTCCTCCGTGCCGATACCCAGCGCGCAGACCAGTCCAACACCCGTGACCACCACTCGGCGAGTCAACTCTTCCATGCTCCCTGTTGAGATGTGAATTCCGTGGCTTACTTACCTTTGGCGTGTTTGTCGATGTATTCGACGGCGTCCTTGACGGTAGTCATTTTTTCGGCGTCTTCATCCGGCACTTCGATGCCGAAGGCTTCTTCAAACGCCATCACCAATTCCACCTGGTCGAGCGAATCCGCACCCAAGTCGTCCACGAAGGACGCCGTGGGGGTGACTTCCGCTTCATCCACGCCGAGTTGCTCGACGATAATCTGCTTAACGCGTTCCTCTACGCTGGCCATTCCTGTTCCTCCGCGATCGTTAAATCGCCCTGTCTATAGACTTGTGTCTTCGTTTTCCAGGCTTATTTGCCTGCACTACGCGCGCGGAGTACAGCCGCGCCAAAATCGTTGGTTTGGGCCCCTCTGAGCAACTTGCCCATTCTATTTAGCCCGCCGCCCAAGGTCAACTTTGCGGATGACCTTCTTGCTCATCTGGCGGAATCAACAGATCTTCGTACAAAATTTCTATTCCGTACGCCTCTTCGAGGGCCATTCCCAATTCGACGAGATTAAGGTGATCCGAGGTTGCAAACAGTTTGTCTATCTCTTTATCCGTCAAACCAGCCTTCTCTTTCAAGGCCTCTCGGAATCTCCAAGGCCGAGGATTCTCGTCAGTTGCAGTGACCCACATCGCGAAACTTCCTTCTAGTTTCTTGCTCCTCTACGCCAGATACATTCCGCCGTTCACGTCGAGGACGTGGCCGGTGATGTAGCCGGCCTCGTCGCTGGCCAAAAACACAATCGCGGCGGCTACATCGCGGGCCGAACCCATGCGGCCCAGCGGAATACGCGTTTTCAGTTCTTCCTTCACCTTGTCACCAAGAACGTCGGTCATGGGCGTTTTAATGAAGCCGGGGGCGACGGCGTTCACGGTGATGTTGCGCGAAGAAATCTCGATGGCAATGGCCTTCGTCAGGCCAATCAGGCCGCCCTTCGCGGCAACGTAGTTGGCCTGGCCGGCGTTGCCCATTTGCGCGACCACAGAAGCAATATTGATAATGCGGCCGGCGCGGGCACGCATCATGGTTCCTAGGGCCTGCTGGATGCACAGGTGGGCGCCGGTCAAATTCGTTCGAATGACGGCTTCCCAGTCGTCCTGCTTCATCCGCAGGGCCAGGCCGTCGCGGGTGATGGCCGCGTTGTTCACCAGAATGTCCAGGCGGCCGAATTTGTCGAGTACCTGCTTGAAGCCGGCTTTTACTTGTTCCGCGTCGGCCACGTCCATCTTCACTGCGAACGCTTCACCGCCCGCGGCGACAATTTCTTTGACCAGCGCTGTGAGTTTTTCTTCACTGCGCGCGGCAACGGCGACTTTGGCACCAGCTTCCGCAAGCGCCAGCGCGGTGTCGCGACCGATGCCCTGCGACGCTCCCGTAACCAGCGCGACTTTATCCTTCAGACTAAACATTTAATCTTTGGCGCAGAGTCTTAGAGTGTGCCGCGCTCCTCTGGGTTGAAACCTTGCCTGCACAGGCTGAAGCCTGCGCCACTAAGCCGCATCGGACCTGGCGCCAGCGATTTTCTCTGCAGTGGCGGCCAAACTTTTCTCGTCCTCGACGTTCAGCGCTGACACGGAGCGCTCGATCTGCCGAAGCAAACCGGTCAGGACGCGCCCAGGACCCACTTCCACAAAGGTGTTCACGCCCTCATCGATCAGCAACCGGACGGACGCTTCCCAACGGACCGGCATGGTGACCTGGCGGATGAGCGCTTCGCGTGCTTCGTCGCCGGTTTCGATGGTGTCCGCATCCACGTTGGTGACCAGCGGCACCTGCAATTTTGAAAATTGTGTATTTCGCAAATCCTTTTCCAGCTTTTCCTGAGCCGGCATCATTAGAGGCGAATGGAAAGGGGCAGAAACCGCCAGAATCACGGCTCGCTTGGCGCCGAGCTGCGAGGCAATTTCCACGGCGCGCTTCACGGCGCCAGAGTGGCCGGAGATGACCGTCTGCTCCGGAGAATTCAGGTTCGCTGGCGTGCAAACTTCACCATTTGCCGCGCGCCTGCAAGCGTCCGCAACAACCGCGGGAGACAAACCCATAACTGCGGCCATCGCGCCTACACGTGCGGGAACGGCGTCCTGCATGTAAGCTCCGCGCTTACGCACCAACTGCACGGCATCCGCGAACTTCAGCGCGCCCGCAGCTACCAGCGCCGAATACTCCCCGAGGCTGTGCCCGGCAACGAAATCCGGGACCAGACCCTTCTCCGCAAGCACTCGCAACACGGCAACGGAGCAAGTCAAAATAGCCGGCTGCGTGTTGGCCGTCAGCTTGAGTTCTTCCTCGGTGCCTTCGAAACAAATCTTTGAAATAGAGAAGCCTAAGGCGCTATCGGCTTCCTCAAAAACGGCCCTGGCTGACGGATATTTTCCGGCCAGCTCTTTGCCCATGCCCGGGTATTGCGAGGCTTGTCCGGGAAACACAAATGCGACTTTGCCCATAGCTAAATCCTCTCTTGAGCCGTCAGGCGAGGACGGCCGCGGACGAGAGCTCCTGTTCGATTTTCTCGTTCATGCGCGCGCGGGCCAGCCCCGCGGCTACGCGAATGGCGTTTTTCACCGCGTTGGCGTTCGAACGGCCATGCCCAATCACGCAAACGCCGCGCACGCCCAACAGCGGCGCGCCGCCGTACTCCGTGTAATCAATCGTCTTACGCAAGGCCTTGAAGGCGCCTTTCGAAAGCATTCCGCCCACCTGCGAAACCAGCGAACTGTTCATGGACTTCCGCAGCAACCCAAAAATCTGGAACGCCAGGCCTTCGCAAATCTTCAATGCGATGTTACCCACGAATCCGTCGCTCACAATCACATCCACATTGCCGGAAAACAGATCGCCGCCTTCGACATTGCCGACAAAATGAACCGAACTCTTCTTCAACCGCGTGTAGACCTCGCGCGTCAATTCGTTGCCCTTAATTTCCTCTTCACCGACTGAAAGCAAGCCCACGCGCGGCCGTTTGCTGCCGAACGTGGCGCGATAGTAGACCTCGCCCATCACCGCGAACTGCACGAGGTGCTCGGGCCGCGAATCGACATTTGCGCCTACATCGAGAAGCACGGAAACGCCGCCTTTGGCATTGGGAAACGGCGCCGCCAGGGCTACGCGATCCACGGACTCCAGCGTTCCAAGCAAAAACTTCGCCACCGTCATTACCGCGCCGGTGTTACCCGCGCTAACCATTCCATCGGCCTTGGCCTCGCGCACAAGCCGTGCCGCCACGTGCACAGAGCTGTCCTTCTTCCGCCGAAACGCCTGGGCGGGGTGATCCTGCATGGTAATCACTTCACCGGCCGGCACGATCTCGATGGGCAGGTTGGGAGAAGCGTGTCTCGCCAGCTCCGCCCGCACCACGTTTGGCTGGCCGACGAGCAAAATGCGAATTCCCAACTCCCGCGCGGCCAGCACACTCCCTTCGACCTCGGGGCGGGGCGCATGGTCCCCTCCCATAGCGTCAACGGCGATGGTGATCATGGGATTTTGTCCGCAGACGAAGCGAGAGAAACTCCGAAATCCTTAGGACGCCGGTTCTTGGGCCGCTTTGCCCTTGTAGTGTCCGCAATGCGGGCAAACCTGGTGCGGCTGTTTCATTTCGTGGCAATTCGGACACTTGGCCAGCGCGGGCTTGGACAAAAAGTCGTGCGCACGCCTCGTGCTGGTTCGTCTCTTGGAATGCCTTCGTTTTGGGTTAGGCATAGCACTACACCTCGTTCCGGCCCCAATGGGCGGATTATATCGGGCTTGTCAGCCCTGCGAAACTATTGTTTCTTGAGCCACTCCTGCTTGAGGCGCGCGAGAGGGGCCATTCGGGGGTCCATCGCGTGGGTCTCACAGCGGCACTCTTCGTGGTTCAGGTTTGCACCGCAATTCGGGCACAGCCCCCGGCAGTCGCTCTGACAGATGACCTTTAACGGCAACGCCAGCAGCACCTGCTCCTTCAACACGTCCGCCAGAAAAAGTCCGGGGCCCTCGTAGAATCCAATCTCGGTGTCGTCGTCTTTCAGCCGGTCTTCTTTGTGCTTGATATCCTTGGGCAACGGCGCGTAAAAGAGGTCAAACGTCCGGCTTACCTCTTCCACGACCGGTTCCAGGCAGCGCGCACATACCAGCTCGATCTTCGTTTCGAGGGTGCCATCGATCCGAATCTGGCCTTCCAGCAGTTCCGCCATAGCCGTCACTTCCAGCGGTTCGATCTGCTTGATTTCCGCGGAATGAAAATCGATGCTGCCCGGGGCGTAAGTCTTCCGGATGCGCAGCTTGTGAACGGCCAATTCCTTAACGTCAAGGAACATGTCTTCAGCGCCTCCGGCGCGTACGCTCATGCCTTACCATTATTGAGTCGGCCTCCCGCCAAGTCAAGGAAGCGCCGCTGATTCCTTCGCTTTTTTGCAACCTGTTCGTCACCATCCCTGCCTAGTACCGGCTGGCCGGGTAATCAGCCGGGGTTCTCGGGACATTACCTGACCTTCAAATTCGGCTTCTGCCGGAAACGTAATTGAGGTTCCTGTTGGATTGTAAAGTCTCAGGCAAAGGGTAAAGTGCGGACAGGACGTGAAGGGCCACGAAATGCAGGATCAACGGCCCGCGCTGCAGACCCCGCCAGTTCCGCGCGACTGACCGCACCTCCTTAGCAAATCCCCCTGGCCGGCGTTCATAAACAGTCGTGGTGCAACGACTCGAGCAGCGGATTCTTATCGGGCAGTGGAAAGTGCCACAAAGAAGTCTGTGCACACTTCACCAACGCCCAGCGTTACCTATTCCCGGCAAACTCGACAGAGCCTTGCGATGGACCAAGCAAGGCGCGTTGCGTGGGTTCTTGCTGGGTGTCCTCGTTTGTGCACCAATGGCGCGCGCACAACTCGCCGGTTTTGATCCGCAAACAGCAGGGATCTTCGGGACCGTGTTGGCAGAGGGCAGCAACATTCCGATCAGCGGTGTTATCGTGAGCGTCCGTTCGCTAGCTGGTGGTTCGTTTGCCGGTGTCTTGACGGACTCGAGCGGCCGCTTTGAGATGCAGGGCCTCACGCCTGGAAATTACGAAATTGTGTTGGAAGAGGCGGGCTATGAGCCAACGCGCGCAAACCTCGAGTTAAGTGCACCGATGCAGCCAGTAGAGCTTCATCTTAGGGTCATCAACCGGCCGCCTAGAGGGAGTACGGATTACACCGTATCCGTGCGGGAACTGAAGATACCCGGCAGGGCACGCGCAGCTTTCGACAAAGGATTGGAGCGTCTGGAAAAGTTTGATGCGGCTGGCGGACGAACGCAATTCGCTCGGGCGATCGCAGTGTTTCCGGAGTATTACGAAGCGTATTACCACTTGGGCGTGGCGGAGCTGAGGCTGCGTAACAACCGGAAAGCAGCGGAGGCATTCCAAAAAGCAATCGATCTCAGCGGAGGGAGATACCCATGGGCGCAATTTTCCCTGGGCTTCGTTCTATGCCGGCTCGGAGATTACGCCGAAGCAAAGAAGGTCATCGACAGAGGACTGGAGGTGGATGACAACTCAGCTATAGGCCACGTCATGCTGAGTGTTGTGCTCTTTGGCCTGAACCGCCTTGATGAAGCGGAACAGAGCGCTCGCCAAGCCTTGCTGCGGAATCCCGGCCTGGCATCGGCCTATCTGGCATTGGCGGATGTTCATGGGCGGAGACACGAGTATGCGATGCAGCTGCATGACTTGGACGCATATCTGAAGCTGGCATCCGACGGACCGGATCGCAAGGTCATCCGTCAAGTTCGCGAGGTGGTTCAGGGAATGGTGCCAACTACGAAAAATCGCGATTGATTTGCTGTAGAGCCGGAGAGGCTTCCTAGCGCAGGGGTTCAGGATCGACGGTCTGGTCAAGATAAATCCACAATACGCGGGCCAAGAGCGTGATGGTCGGGGCGAACGGTAAGAACAGCACAACGGCCCAGATGGTTACCTTGGTGATCCACCACCCCGTCAGAAACCAAAGTAGTGCAGCGATTGCCGCCATAATCAAGACGCCCAAGGCAAAACTGAAGTACATAGCCCCCAGAAAATAGCCAGGTTCCCGCTCGAACTTGAGGTCGCAGACAGAACAGCGCTCGCACATCTTCGGGAATCCGCGGAAAATGGAAGATTGAAAAATTCCGCCAACGCGGCAGCGCGGACAGCGCTGTTGGAGAATGCTTCGCACAGTGGACGGCTTTGCGGCGGTTTCCATCAACCGAGACTTCTAGACTGGCTCACAAGGAAAAGGCAAATTGCGGCTAGGTATCCCCAGGACAATCTAGAATCAAAACTGCGGCTTTCTCGGGCTGGCTTCAGCCGTTTCGCCGCAGCACCAGGCAGCCTGCCAGCATGTCGTGCAGCGCCTGCTTCTTCTCCGTAAAGCCCGCCATAATGTACCCGATGAACGCGGGGATCACATTGGTGATGATCTTGCCGAAGTGCCGGCCCGTGGAGCGGGCAAAGCTAACACGTTGTCCCGCCATATCCGTCACTACGAGGCCGAGCGCCTTTTTACCCACCGTGGCCTGCCACTCTGAGCTCTCCATCAGCGCGTGGTACAACCATGTAAAGACCAAGCTGACTGTGGCGGCAAGGAAGATGAGTCCGATGAGCACGAAGATGCCGGCATCGTTTAGTTCTTCGTCAGGATGAATCTGGCTGAGGAGACCGCCCAATCCGGTCAAAAAAATCAACGGGATCAATATCAGGACAAAACCAATGCCCATCACCACGTTGTCAATGAGGAGCGCCAAAAAACGGAGCCAGAATCCGGCGTACTCCACGCACGGCACGGCGGCGTAAGGGGAAATGGCCACGGCGCCACTCGCTGTTGGTCCCGCAAGCGATGCAGCCAGCACTGGCGAGTGCGGTGGCAAAGTGGCAACCGCAAACGCCTGTCCGCAATTCGAGCAAAACGCGGCACCATCCGCCATTGATGCGCCACACTTGGAACAGTACACGACGTCTCCTTGAGCTAAATCCGCGCTGTTTCTGCAAACTAACAAAATCGCAGGCAAATCCTACTTTCAAGTGCGGTTAGGGTCAATCCTGTACTGCAAAGGACGAGGAGGCAAGAATTTCATAGGACTAGTACGAAGGTATCGTTCCTGAGCCTTACACGATACCGTACGCAACAAATTGATTTTAATAGCCTTAGCAAGTGCTGTGGAAATGCCTGTCGTTTTGGTTCGCTTCGTGCCCATAATTGCTCCGGTCATCCATAGTCTTGAATCACTTGTAGCCGTCGGCACCCAGCCCCCGCGGCCTTTTTCTGTGCATCCCTGTCGGGGGTCCCACATGCGCACAACTCTAAAAATCGTCCTACCCCTGATCGTCAGCGTTGCCTCAGTGTCTTTGCTTTTTGCCACCTATCAAGTCCGTACGGAGAAACGGCTTCTGCGCAACGATTTATCGCGCCGGGCGGAGATTCTTGGCGAGAGTCTGCAGGAGAGCGTTGAACCGTTACTAGAGCGCGCGACAGACAAGAGCCTGCAACGCCTGGTCGAGCGCTTCGGCGAGCGCGAGCACTTGAAGGGCGTCGCGGTATATAGCAACACGGGCGCCCCCCTGGCGATCACATCCGGATTGTCGCCGGCTTTTAGATTGCGGCCTGCGACTGCAACTCGGGCCTTCCAGAAAAACGCAGGCGTGGGCGAATTTCTGAACGCGGAGCAAAATCCTTCACTAACTCCGGAAGAAGCATTTCCCGTGCAAATCTACGCCTTGCCGCTCCACCGTAACGGGGAAGTCGTCGGAGTGCTGGCTCTATTCCACGACACGACTTACATCGACAAACAAGTCTCGCGCACGCTTCGTGATTCCCTGGTCAGTGCATTGCTCCAGACGCTTCTTATTTCGGGACTTGCCTTGGTCCTTGTCCGCTGGACTTTTACGGAGCCACTGACGCGCACCGCCAATTGGCTGCGAACGCTTCGGACCGGACAGCCAAGCGCAGTGCCAGCGCTCCCGAAAGGCGAAATCCTCGATGAACTGCATCGCGAGGTGACGCACCTTGCGAACGATCTGCACACCGCGCGAGCGGTTGCAGAAGTAGAAGCACGCTTGCGCGATTCGAACGCCTCGATTTGGACGGCCGAACGCCTGCGCGTCAGTCTGCGGAACAAACTTCAGGAGAAGCCGCTGTTCCTGGTTTCCAACCGCGAACCGTACATGCACGTCTTCAACGAAAAGGACAAATCGATCGAAACGATCGTGCCCGCGAGCGGCGTGGTCACCGCTCTCGAGCCCATCCTGCTGGCGTGCAACGGAACTTGGATTGCCAACGGCTCAGGCAACGCTGACCGCGAAATGGTGGATGTTCGCGATCATCTGCGTGTTCCGCCCGATCATCCGAGTTATACCCTGCGGCGCGTGTGGCTCACCGACGAAGAAGACAAGGGCTACTACGAGGGTTTTTCGAATGAAGGATTGTGGCCGCTCTCGCACATTGCGCATACGCGTCCCATCTTTCGTCCTGAGGACTGGGTGCAGTATCAAAGAATCAACCGGCGGTTTGCGGATGTCGTTCTGGAAGAAATGCAGGGCACCGAATCGCCGATACTCCTCGCGCAGGATTATCACTTCGCGTTGCTTCCGCGAATGGTCAAGGACGCGCGGCCCGACGCCCGAGTGGCGATCTTCTGGCACATTCCCTGGCCAAACGCGGAGGTTTTTGGAATCTGTCCATGGCAGCGAGAGCTGGTCGACGGACTGCTCGGCGCAGACCTAATCGGCTTTCACATTCAATCGCACTGCAACAATTTTCTGGAAACAGTGGACCGCGCGCTCGAAGCGCTCACCGAGTGGGATCGCTTTGCGGTAAACCGGCAAGGCCACATCACGCGCGTGCGGCCTTATCCCATCAGCGTGGCGTTTCCGGAGAATTCACAGGCGGTGAGCGGGTGGCGCAGCTCCGGCGAAGAGCGCGCCGCGCTGTGCGCCGAAATGCGCGTGGAGGCCTCGCTCCTCGGCGTGGGTGTCGATCGCGTTGACTACACCAAGGGAATCCTCGAGCGCTTCCGCGCCCTGGAGCGTTTTTTCGAGATCAATCCCGCTTACCAGCAACGGCTGACTTTCGTGCAGATCGGTGCCCCGAGCCGCACGGACATTGAGCGCTATAAGAATTTTCTCGATGAGGTCAGTGTAGAAGCGGAGCGCATCAACGCGCGCTTCCAGACGCCGCGCTGGAAACCCATCGTGTTTCGCAAGAAGCACCATTCCCACGAAGAGATCGCGCGGTTTTACCGCGCTTCGTCCTTCTGCATGGTGACCTCGCTGCACGATGGAATGAATCTGGTGTCCAAGGAATACGCGGCGTCGCGCGAAGACGAGCAAGGAGTGCTGATCCTCAGCACTTTTGCAGGCGCGGCGCACGAACTTTCGGACGCGCTGCTCGTCAATCCCTACGACGTCTCACAACTGGCAGAGTCCATTCATCGCGCGTTGGAGATGCCGGAAGAGGAGCAAGCCCGGCGGATGCAGCGGATGCGGCACACCGTGCGTGAACACAACATCTACCGTTGGGCGGCGAATCTTCTGTCCGACCTCACGGAGATTCGCGTTGATTTGACAGAGCGGTTGGAGGCGCCCCAGGCGACATGATTCGGCCAGATCAAGTGGCACTTCCAGTTTTGCACCGCTGCGGGAGCCCCGCCGAATTGTTCGGGAGGAAGGAGTCTTTCGCGTGAACGCAGCGGAAACCCCGTTCGAATTCGTTACCGTTTCCTACCTGACGCGAATCGGCAACCAATCGGCGGGCACGCTCGCGGAACTATTGACTGGCCTGGAGCACTGCAGCGACGCATCGATTTTTCATCACACGTTTCAAACGCTGGGCAGCCATCACTTCCTGACGGAAGGGTTCTCAAACGATTTCGCCCAATGGGTGCTTTCGGACACCAACCGGAACGACCTTGCCGAGCAACTTGCTGTGCTTGACGTTCGTGACTATGTTTCGATCGCCGCGCTACGAAGTGATTTATGCCGCGTGGTCGCCGACTATTGCACGGTGCATTCACACTTTGCGGGCCAATCCGCTTTGGAGCGATTCTATTTTTGCGAGAGCGTGGAAGTCACCGTCCCGCTCGGCCGGAACGCCCGAACGCTGGATGAATTTCGCGATGGGATCGCGCACCTCAGCCATTCGAGTTTCTATTTTCATTTTATTTCTTCGCGATTGAGGGTCCAGCTGCGGACCAACGACTTCTCGCACTGGCTTGCCGACGGGCTGGGGTTGCGAACTCTCGCTGACAGCGTAAACCACATTGATATTTACACCAACACTTTGGACAGCGCGCGCTCTAAGTTGCTCCGGCTGATCGACCGCGAAAGGAGAAAAACATGAGCGACACGCTGACCCTCGGCCGCATTCCGCTGGATGATTATGCCGAGTTGCTTGGCGCGGGTGAAATCGAGGAGCTGCGAGCGCTGGCAAGTCCATTGCGCGGGCGGAGCATCCAGATGGTCAATTCGACGGCCGTTGGCGGCGGCGTAGCGGAAATCCTCACTCGCCTGGTCCCGCTGGCGGAAGAACTGGACCTGAACATCAAATGGGAAGTGATGGGCGGCGGCGAGGATTTTTTTGAAGTAACCAAGGCATTTCACAACGCACTGCATGGCGCGCCGTACCATGCCAGTCAAAGAGACTTCGATATTTTTCTCGCCTACAACAAGATGAATCGCGAGAAGCTGCCGCTGGATGCCGAATTCATGGTCATCCACGACCCGCAACCTGCGGCGCTGATTGAGGCGCGCAGGCCGGGAGCAAATCATTGGGTGTGGCGCTGCCACATCGACTTGTCGCACCCTAACCGAACGGTCTGGGATTTTCTCGAGCAATTTGTTTCGAAATATGACGGCGCCATGTTTTCGTCGCCGGAATTCTCGCGGCAGCTTCCGATCCCGCAGTACCTTTTTTACCCGGCCATCGATCCGCTCTCGGAAAAGAATTGGGAATTGGATCGGGAATTCATCGCTCAAGTGCTTGCCCGCTACGGCATTGATCCTCAGCGCACAATCCTCACGCAAATATCCCGGTTCGACCGGTTAAAGGACCCCGTCGGGGTGATTCGCGCCTACCGCATCGTGAAGAGATATTTCGATTGCCAACTGGTTCTCGCTGGAGGCAGCGCTTCCGATGATCCCGAGGGCGCTGTGGTGTTAAAGGAAGTCTTGCGAGAAGCGGATGGTGACCCTGACATCAAAGTGCTAGAGCTGCCGGCATGGGCGCCGCTGGAAGTAAATGCCCTGCAACGCGCATCGACCATCGTGCTCCAGAAAAGCTTACGCGAAGGATTCGGGCTCACGGTCTCGGAAGCGCTTTGGAAAAAAAAACCGGTGGTCGCTTCGGCGGTGGGCGGGATTCCCATTCAAATCATTCACAAACACACGGGATTGCTGGCGCATTCCGTGGAAGGCACGGCGTATCAAATTCGCTTTTTGCTTTCGCATCCGGAGATTGCCACGCGGCTGGGGGAGCACGGTCACGAACACGTGAAGGAGAATTTTCTGATCACGCAAAAACTGAAGCGCTACCTGACGCTCCTGCTGACCCTGGCCCGCGCCTGATCGTGAAAGGCCTCTAAGTGCCCTGGCAACTCTGTGTTGCGAGATTTCATCTAAACGACAGGAGCGCAAGCTTCATCCCGGCCCGAAGCCAGCCCCTGCTTTTGTAATTCCTACTATATCTGTGCAAGGAGAACACGAATGAAGCGTGTCGCACTTCTGCTATTTCTGGCAGGTTGGCTGGTGCCGCTGGCCAAGGCGCAAGATCACCTTCAAGTGGGCGGCTATGGTGATTATTTCCGCATCTCGCAAACAAAAACCAACATGGCGGGGCTGGGAGCGCGAGTGGGTTACAAAGCGTTCTCGCACGTCATGCTGGAAGGTGAGATGAATTATGATTTCGAACAGGCTTTTGCCGAAGGTTTTACGAACCCGAGCAATCCCAGCAGCTTCACGTTTGTGCCCAGCAATCTCAGAGTCCTGCATGGGCTCTTTGGCCCCAAGATTGTGGCTGGCCACGGTGCGATTCGCCCTTTCCTGACAGTGAAGGGAGGATTTATTAATTTCAGGCTGGATCCCAGGAACCCCAGCTTCTCGGGATTTGTAAGCTCCGTAAACAATTTGCGCGCGAATAACGTGAGCGGAACGCTTTATCCGGGCGCTGGACTGGAAGGGCATATTGGTCCAGTGGGTCTACGACTTGAAGCAGGCGATGAAATGTACTTTGCCGGAAGCGCGCATCACAATCCGCGTGTGGCCTTCGGACCGTTTCTTCGATTCTAAGATCGAACCTCTCCGTCGGTCGACTAGAGACTCTTTATCGTCGCGGGGCGCTCTGCTTTTTCGTTCTTGAGAAAGCGAGGCATCCCGTTTCAAGTTTGGTAGATGAATTCTCATGAGATCAACGCGACGGAGTAGAACTGTCGCCGGGAGGACTGCCCAAATGTTCGTGGTGCTGGCGAAGAAGGAATTGGTCGGTCATGCCGGCAATGTAATCGCAAACGATGACGTGCCGCGATTCCGTTTGGGCAAGCTCTTCATAAAATGCGGGCATCGCGCCTCGAGACTCTGAATAATAAATGAAAAGTTCTTCCAGACATCTCACGGAGCGATCGCGGTCCTCAGCAATGGCAGGATGGTTGTAAATATATTTGAAAAGAAAGCGCTTAAGCTCGCGGTTTCGCGCTTCCGCAGCTTCGCTGAAGCCAGCAAGCCGCTTTGGCGCACGGCGAATGTCTTCCACGGATGAAGCATTGAAAGCCAAAACACGCTGCTGAGTAGTCTCAATAAGATTAGTGGCCAGCGCATCCAGAACGCGTTTGAGGGCTTCATTGAAAATGAGCTTCTGACGGGCGCCGCGATGGACTGAATCGACTTGCCCGTAGACTTCACCAAAAAACGAAACTTCCTTGCACAAAACGGCGAGATCCAGAAGCCCGGCTTCGAGCGCGTCGTCCGTATCGGCAGTGTTGTAAGCAATTTCATCGACCCAGTCGATGAGTTGCGCTTCGAGGGGAGGACGCAAATCGAGAAGGTACTCCGCAAGCTGCGGAAAGTCCGCCGCGGAATAATCGCGCGAATGCTTGATGATACCTTCGCGAACTTCAAATGTAAGATTCAGGCCTGGGAAATCGAGGTAGCGCTGCTCGAACCGTTCAACGATGCGCAGCGCGTGCAGATTGTGATTGAAACAGCCGCCATGCGCGCGCATTAGTTCGTCCAGCTTGCGTTCACCGGCATGGCCAAACGGCGGATGGCCGATGTCGTGGACGAGAGCGAGCGCTTCGGCAAGCTCGGTGTTCAATCCGAGCGCTGAAGTAACGGAGCGGGCAATCTGCGCAACTTCCAGCGTATGCGTCAGGCGGTTGCGAAAATGGTCCGAGTAGCGCGTGGTGAACACTTGCGTCTTGGCTTCGAGGCGGCGAAACGCGCGGGAATGAATAATGCGATCGCGGTCACGCGCGTAGTCACTGCGGTAAGGGTGGGACGGTTCCGGATAACGCCGGCCGCGGGAACGCTCCGCGCGCATCGCCCAGGGAGCAGGAGTGGTAGCTGATTCGATGGGCCGCTCCGTCATATTCCGACTGAACCACGCGAACGCTCAGACCCAAAGCAAATCAGGATTTCGGCGAAAGGGTATCCAGGCCGCGGTCGGCCTGGTCCGCAATGGTGGTGTCCGGGAATTCCTTCTTGATTTGCTGGTAGATGCTAACGGCTTCTTTTGGATTGGAGCTGCGAAGGAGGCCGGCAAGTTCCAGGAGCACCAGCGGCCGCGGCACAAGAGCGCTCTGTTTGTCCACCAAAACGCGAAAGGTTTTGATGGCATCATCGGACTTGCCGGTTCGGGAGTAAATGATCGCCGTCTGATATTGCGCCATGGCCGCCAGCTCCTTGTCGCTGGACCCGCCGATCTTCTTCAATTCTTCGAGCGCCTGATTCTGGCGCTCGAGGTCCTCGAGACAAAGCGCGGCGTAGTAGCGCGCGAGCTTACCGGGATTCGTGCTGGGATATTTGTCGGCAAGCTTGACGAACTTTTGCATGGCGTCCTGGGCGCGCGCAGACTCGTCAGGAAAGAAAGGCGCGCTGGGATCTGAGGGGTCAGCAGCCGAAGCGATGCGGCCCTGGTACGCCTTCATCGCCGTATCGAAGGCGGCAGATGCTTGCACAGTCTGCCGGTCGATATAAAACTTCCATCCACCGTAACCTAGCGCCGTAAACAGAGCTACCAACACAACGATGAGCGTGAACTGCCCGTGAGAGATGACGGCTTCAGCGCCATGCTCGATGGTTTCCTTGATTTTGTCCTGTTTTAGTTCTTTCCGCGAAATATGTTCGGACACACACGTTCTCCTGGATTGGCTTGGAACCTATCATCGTAACACAAGAGCGCATCGCTGTAGGGCTGGGAGCTCGTGCCGCAGTCGCAGGCCACCGGCGCACAGCGTGGATTTACCGTTCCGTTCGAGAGAATGCTGACCGTCCTCCAAATGGCATCAGATGGTGTTAAATTCTAAAGCATGCAGACGGCTTGCATTCACTGTGGCGCGGAGCACTTGCTGAAGGAAGGGCAATTCGGCGGCCATACGAAGGTGCAATTCAAATGCTCGAGTTGCGGGAAGACCACGATTGTGGAGATTAAGCGGCGTGTGGATTCCACGGTGGTGATGTCTCCGCTTCCCTCGTTTGCAAGGGCCAATGCCACGAGTTCAAATCTGAATTTGCCGCCGCCCGATCCGGCATTGCGGCTACCTGAAAAAGCGAAAGTTGTGCTTAGCATTCTGTCGGGCCCATCGAAGGGCGAAAGTCATACCTTAACAAACCCGCGTGCTGTGCTGGGCCGCAAAGGCGCGGATATTCCGGTGAATGATCCTGAAATCTCGCGGCATCACTGCTTGCTGGAAGTGCGGGACACGTACATCAACCTCAAGGACCTGGATTCGACCAATGGCACTTTTTTGGACGAAGAGCGCGTGCGTGCGGCCATGCTACAGGACGGAACCGAGTTTCGAATCGGCGGCAGCGTGATTCGCGTGAATTTCCAGAAGAAATAGGCGGGCTTCCATTCTCCTCCAGGTGGTTCGTTCGAGGCCGATTCCCCCATTAGCTTTGTGAGATACTAGCCGAGTTCCAGATAATCCGGAGTCCGATGATCCGTCTCTCCGCCTGCATGATTACGCTCAATGAGGAACACAACTTGTCACGAGCTCTGGAATCGGTCCGGGGAGTTGCCGATGAGATTGTGATCGTGGATTGCGGAAGTCGCGACCGCACTCCGGAAATTGCGCGAGAGTACGGGGCGAAGGTAATCACGAACGCCTGGACGAATTTTGCGCAGCAGAAAAATAGTGCGGCCGCGGCAGCGAACAACGATTGGATTCTTTCACTCGATGCTGATGAAGAGCTAAGCGATGAGTTGCGCGGCTCATTGCTCGCCTGGAAGGAAGGAGAGCCCGGCTGCGCAGTGTACGAATTCGCGCGGCGCGCCTGGTACGTAGGAGCCTGGATCAAGCACTCGGGATGGTATCCGGACCGTCAACGGCGCCTCTACCGGCGCGATTTGGCGCGCTTTTCGGGGATCGTGCACGAGTCGCTGTCGTTCGAGGGCCGACCGGGGCGCCTTGGCGGAGATTTGCTTCATTACACGATTCGCTCTTTCTCCGAACACGAGGAGAAGGTCGAGCGGTACACCACGCTTGCCGCGCAGCAGATGTGCGCTGCCGGGAGACGGAACTGGCGCGCAGCGCTGTGGCTGGCGACGCCCTGGAATTGGTTCAACAGTTATGTGCTGCACCTTGGGTTTCTCGACGGCTCTCGCGGATGGGTCATCTCGCGGATGGCCGCGCGAAGTACGTGGCTGAAGTTCAAAAAACTGGGAGAGCTCAGGGATTCCGCGTGGCGTGATGGCGGAACGAAACCATTATGAGGATCCTGTATGTGGACCTCGAGCGGGAATGGCGCGGCGGGCAAAGTCAGGCGTTGCTGACCGTAAAGGGACTCCGCGCACTCGGGCATGATGCCCAACTTCTCTCAGTGCGGGAAT
The DNA here is from genome assembly GCA_001917435.1 of Acidobacteria bacterium 13_2_20CM_2_57_6. GTDB lineage: Bacteria > Acidobacteriota > Terriglobia > Acidiferrales > UBA7541 > Acidiferrum. Next base: position 34,376 of record MNEA01000003.1, on the reverse strand, counting down.
CACCGCTCGCTCGCCGTGCGGCGGCAGCGGGCATCCCAGTACACGTGGTCGGTAAGAATGCTCGGCGTGCCAGCGCGGCTCTTCTCTTGCGAAAATTACTTTCGCGACAAAACTACGATGTTCTCCATGCCAATGAACCACACGCTCTGACCGCCGCGTGGCTGGCTAGGGGGCAAGAACGTACTCACGTGGCGGTCTCGCGAAGAGTGGCGTATCCGCTCTCGCGCACTGGACTCGCGCGGCGGCGTTATCAAATAGCGCAGCGCATTGTGGCAATTTCCCATTTCGTGGAGAAAAGCATCCTGGAATCGGGCGTGCCGTCCGAAAAAATAGCTGTTGTCTACGAAGGGGTAGAGGTCCCGCCTTCGCCAACGCCGGAAGCGCGCCGCCAGGCACGGGAGCGTTGGGGCATAACCGGGAACGAAAAACTTCTGGGCTGCATCGGATATCTGCTGCCCGAAAAGGGCCAGGAAATCGCCATACACGCGCTTTCTAGATTACGCACAAAGATTCCGGCAACGCGTTTGCTGTTGGCCGGTGACGGTCCCTGTCGTCCTGCCCTGGAAGCACTGGTGCAACGGCTGGGGATGCGCGACGAGGTAATCTGCGCCGGATTTGTGGAGGATGTGACCGATGTATACCTCGCGCTCGATGCTTTTGTGTTTCCGTCGCTGGCCGAGCCGCTCGGCACTTCCCTTCTGACCGCGATGGCTTGGGGGCTTCCCGTGCTGGCCGTGGCGAGCGGGGGCGTACCGGAGTACGTGAAAGACGGCGACAACGGACTGCTGGCGGCGCGGCCTGATCCGGAACTCTTCTCGGCTGGGATGGAAAGAATTTTGAGTGATGAATCGCTGGGCATCACACTTGCCCAGAGAGCGCGAAGCACAATCGCAGAACAATTTTCAGCAGCCCGCATGGTTCAAAACACGGTTCACGTCTACGAAGAAATTTTCCAGGAGATGAAGAAGGGCTGAGCGTTCAAACTCGGTGCGGAAGGATTTTTTCCCGATACAAACCCGCTCGCGTTCCATCACGTTGATAAGGTCCTGAGATACAGTGGGGAAAAGAATGAAGCGCTTGGCAGAACTTTTGAACTCCGCCAAGCGCTTCAAGCCTTCTTATAAATTTTGCACCAGTTTTCTGCCTTCTCTTTTTGTTCCAGTCGGCTCCCTCCTATCCGCTCGCCGTTATATTTACGTCAAGCTATCTTGGGGATTGAACTACCCATCGCCCCTTTGGCTCGAGGAACTCCACGCCAATCGCAAAGCCTTCGCCTTGCAATGGCTGGCAGTATGCAACGCGGCCCGAGGAACGAAACTCTCCAGTGCGCGAGGCGAATACCAGGGTTTCCCCTGGCTGCCAGCGGCGCGCACTTACCACGCGAGCGCCACGCGCGCTCACGTTTTCCGTAAAAGTCGATTCCGAGCCGGGCGCCTCGCGATGGCCATCAATCAGAACGGGAATTTCCATCGGGATGCGGCTTTCGGCTCTGTGAAACGCAAATCTCTTCGCGTGAGGCATGGTTCTGCTCATCCTCACAGGCACGCGGCAATACGCGTAAGATTGTGAACGCTGCTCCTGCCATGGTGCTTCATGGCATAGAGCGCGCGGTCCGCCGCGCCCAGAAGTTTTTCGGGCGAATCGCCGTCTTCCGGGAAAGCGGCGACACCGGCGCTGACGGAAAGTGGAGGGTGCTCGGGCTCAGCGGAGAGGCGCTCGCGGATTCGCGAGACCACGCGCGACGCAATGTCCTTGCCCGCCTCCGGGAGAACCAGCGCAAATTCGTCGCCACCGTATCGCGCGGCAGTGTCGATCGCCCGGGAATGATTGCGGAGAATCTTGGAAATGCGCACAAGCGCGCGGCTCCCGGTCAGATGTCCGTACTGATCGTTGATGATCTTGAGGCCGTCCATATCGAGAAGCACGACACTGAACGGGCGCCGCGTGCGGCGCGAACGGTCGAGCTCCGCTTCAAGAACGCTGATGAGACGGCGGTAATTCGACAGGCCGGTGAGCGGATCGGTGACTGCCATGGAGCGCACTTGTTCGAAAAGCCGCGCCTGATCCAGCAACGCGCCGGAGAGCATCACGACGTAGCTAATCGTCTTGCTTACTTCCGCCAGAAAAAACGGCCCATCGAACAGCTGCCGGGAAAATGCCGCTGATGCGTGACAGACCACATTGAGCGAGGCCACGATAAAGAGAGAGTGATCGAAGAGCGTTGCCGGGCTTTTTTTGTCCCTGTCGTTTTTGAGGCGCTCCCGAAAACAGATTGCGGCGATCAAAAATAACCCGGCGGGAAGCAGATCCCAAGGACGGGACAAAAAGTTTGCGGCATGCGCCATGGGAGCTGCCGGAGCAGCAAGAAACGCGGCGCTCGTCATGTACGCAGCCAGGGCCACAACCAACAGCGCGGCGGCCGTTTCCTTGCTTGGCTGTCGTGCGGTGGGCATGTAGCGCTCAACGGCGATGGCGGCGAGTAAGAGGACGGCCAGCAGAGTCCGGCTCACCATCCAGCCCATAGGGATTCGGGAAAGCGCGAGGGCACCGGAGCTGAGCCAATCGTTTAGGCCAAAACACCCGACGGTTTCGATGATCCCGGACAGTACGAATCCGAAGGCCAGGATGAGAGCCGTGCGGTCGTGCGTGCCGCGGAAGCGCACCAGGGCATTGGCGGCGTAACAGAAACTAACAAGAGTGCCGCCCACTTCCAAATACAAATAGCCCTGTGGGGAGCCCGCAACGCTGATTTGCCGCAGGTAAAAGATAACAGCAAGAAAGAGGCCGACCGACAACGCGCCAGATGCTACCAAGACACGCTTATGAAGATTTCGCGTGGCAACCGAATCGCGGTCGCCGCTGAGAAACCCTATGATCGTGCCCCAAACACCCACAAAATCCCCCAAATGCCAAAGAAAAACTGCCAACTAACGAGGAGTGCAAGTTTGTGCCCTTTTCTGCCTGAAAATTATGGCTCGTAATTCATTGAAATCAAATAGTTTAAGAATCTGGCTTTAATCGCGGAAGAAGTTTGGGGATAGCTGCGAGACACTGCAAATGCCTGAATTTCGCAGATTAAGATGCTATCATTTTTGTTTCGTTAGAGTTACCGGGCGAGTGGGCAGTATCACTGCGGAATTCACGGCCGTCTCAGTCTGAGACATTCTCAACATCTGAAACAGTCGGCAGGTCGACCTCGGCTGCCCTACAGCTTCGGCTTGGGGGGAGGCAGTTCCCGAGCAGCTACGGTGTCGGCGAACCCACTAGTCTTATGCGAACCGTCACAAAAAGGCTTGTTTGCCGAGTGTCCGCAACGGCAGAGGCTGATGACGGAACGCCCCGCAAGGCCGAAGGGCTTTCCATCGGGATCAACAATCTCGAAGTCCCCTTCGATCCGGATGGACCCGTTGTGATTGACTGTTATTTTCGTGGACGCCATTTCTCTCTCGAAGAACACAGAGTATGCCCGTACTCCCGTGCAACAACAAGCACAAAAGCTCCCACCCCCCCATCATTTTTTTGTATGAATGTGAAAAGAAAGGGGTTACAGAAGATCATTTCGTAAGTGATTGATTCTAAAGGACGCTATTCCGACTGTGTTAGGCCCGGAGAGCCCGACTGCTGCCCCTAGAAAGGAAAGGCAGGAGCAAGCTCCCGCTTTCCAAATATAGCTTTCTAGGAAGCGGAAAGTCGAAGAAAATTTCCGTTTCATTGCAACCAGATGGTGAAAAGAGTCCATTAGCCGGGCGCCAGGAGTGGATGCGATTCAATACTTTCAATACTTTGGAACGGACGGGTCAACCGCGTCGGACCAGGCGAGGATGCCACCTTTGAGGTTGAGGATTTTGCGGAAGCCCGCCTTTCGCAAGAAGTCCACGGCTTCGGCGGAACGCTTTCCGCTGCGGCAATGCGCGACGATTTCCCGGGAGGAATCCAGTTCGTGAACACGCCGTGGCAGCTCCCCGAGCGGAAGCAGATGCCCCTTAAGATTGCAGATTTGATATTCGTGAGGTTCGCGCACATCGAGAATGAACAAATCATCTCCCCGATCGAGGCGAGCTTTGAGTTCGCGCGGAGTGATTTCCGGTACTTGCACGGCCGGGCCGGGAGCTTCTTCGCCGCGCACACCGCAGAATTGGTAATAGTCGATCAGCTTGGTAATCGTGCGATGCGTGCCGCACATAGGGCAATTCGGATTCTTGCGGAGCTTGAGTTCGCGGAACTTCATGCCGAGCGCATCAAACAACAGCAAGCGCCCCACGAGATTGTCACCACGGCCGAGGATCAACTTGATCGTCTCCATCGCCTGGATGGAACCAACGATTCCGGGCAGGACGCCGAGCACACCGCCCTCCGCGCAAGAAGGCACAAGGCCCGGTGGAGGCGGCTCAGGATACAGGCAGCGATAGCACGGTCCATCGGGCATGCCGAAAACGGTAACTTGCCCTTCAAAACGGAAAATGGAGCCGTACACGTTCGGCTTCCCGAGTAGGATGCAAGCATCGTTGACGAGATACCGGGTCGGGAAATTATCGGTTCCGTCAACGATGACATCGAAATCTTTAAAAAGTTCGAGCGCGTTGGCGCTGGTTAGTTGCATCTCAAACGACTGGATCTGAATGTCCGGATTGAGGTTCGCCAGGCGAGCACGTGCGGCTTCGCTCTTTGGCTTGCCGACATCGCTGGTGCCAAAGGTGACCTGACGCTGGAGATTGGTGAAGTCGACTACGTCAAAGTCAACCAGCCCGAGTTTTCCGACGCCCGCGGCGGCAAGATACAAACCAAGTGGCGCGCCGAGTCCTCCAGTGCCGATGAGCAACACCTTGGCGTTCTTCAGCTTCAGCTGCCCCTCCATGCCGACTTCCGGCATGATGAGATGGCGGCTGTAACGCAGAATCTCTTCGTTGGTAAGGCTCGCTGCCGGTTTTGCACCCGTCTGCGGTTGTGCGGTGGTGGCCATAGCTGTTCCTTGCTCCTCTACGATGCTAATTCCATTGTCGGAACGCCACCCGCAATGGAAGGAATAATGCTGATCGTGTCGCCGTCCTTCGTTGGCGTATTCTCTTTCGCCAGATAACGAATATCCTCATCATTTACGTAGACGTTGACAAAGCTGCGCAGCTTGCCGTCTTCGGTAAAAAGATGCTTGCGCAGGTCGCCAAATTCCGTGGTCAGGTGGCCGAGAGCTTCCCCGACTGTCCGGGCATTGAACTCGGCGGAATCGCGCTTTCCCGCATAGGGCCGGAGCGGCGATGGAATCATTACTTTCACGGGCATTTCATTTCTCCGTTGTGCTGGATGCAACCACCGGCTTACACCGCGGCGCGATGGCGAATCTCAATCTCCTCAGGCGAAAACTCCGCGCGGTCATCGTTCAAACGCCAGGAGGTCATGTCCTGCGGCGCGCCGTTTTGTATGCTCACGATGATGTAGCTATACCAGGGCCAGGCATGGTCGCGGTCATATAGGCTCGGCCGCGCCGGATGGTCGGGATGCGAATGGTACCAGCCAACCACCTCGAGGCCCTGCTCGCGAGCTGCTTTTTCCGCCGCCAGGACGTCTTCCGGCGTTACCGAAAAGCGGTTGCGCGGCGAATCGTCACGACGATTGACGAGAGGAAAGAGTTGCAAGATTTCCCGGGCAGGTGCTTCGGCACCACTTCCTCGATCACTGCCAGCGACAGAGCTCAAATCGCGCCCAAGCAGCGCTCCACAGCATTCGTGCGGGTAAGTCTCAGCGCCATGCGCGCGAATCTTTTCCGCGAGATGTCCACTGATCCAGAGTGCCGTCGCATCCGCCATAACTATTCTTCGTCCCAAAAGCGTTCGTTCAAGTACTTCGACGCGGAATCCGCAAAAACAGTGACTATCACGGCGTGACCGGTCTTTGGGATTCCTGCCGCAACCTTGAAGCAGCCCAGCAATGCCGCCGCCGCGCTAGGACTCACGAGCAAGCCTTCTTCGCGCGCCAACCGTTTCACGAGCTGGTAAGCGTCTTCCGTGGAGACTTCCAAATTTTCATCGGCGAGCGCGTCATCATAAATCGCCGGACGGATGGCTGTCGGCATGTGCTTCCATCCCTCCAGTCCGTGGAAGGATGCGTCCGGCTGCAAACTAACGCAGCGGATTGCGGGATTCAGATCCTTGAGCCGCCGTGTCGTTCCTACGAACGTGCCGCTCGTGCCGAGCGCTGCAACAAAATGCGTGATGCGGCTGGAGGTTTGCTGCCAGATCTCATTGGCCGTGGTGCGATAGTGCGACTGCCAATTCGCAGGATTGCTGTACTGATCCGGATAGAAATACTTCTCAGGGCTTTGCTCAACAATCTCGTGCACTTTGCGAATCGCACCGTCAGTGCCTTCGTCACCGGCAGTGATTACCAGCTCGGCGCCAAGTGCGGCCAGAATCCGCTTCCGTTCGTGCGACGCGCTGTCTGGAAGGCATAGCTGAACGGGGAAACCCAGTGCGGCGCCGATCATCGCGTAGGCAATGCCCGTGTTTCCGCTGGTGGCGTCAATGATGGTCTTGCCCCGCTGCAGGGCCCCGCTGGCGAGGCCCGCCTGAATCATGCTGAGCGCCGGCCGGTCCTTTACCGATCCCCCAGGGTTGAACCACTCCGCCTTGGCGCAAAACTCGACATTCGGGAATTCCTGGCCAACACGCTCGATCCGCAGCAAAGGCGTATTCCCAATGCGGTCTAGCAACGATTCTCCGGCTGCGCCAGACTGAGTTCCCTGCTGAACCTTTGATTCGCGGGGAGATGCGGCGATGTGTCCTGTCGTAGCCAAACGCGTAGTTTCCAGACAGCTCCTCCGGCCCCAGGGGCCACGGGATATCCGACCATTTTACTCCGAATTAGATGCGCCAGCCTAGCTCGGAGATATGGCGTGATCTAGGTCCCTTTACAGACTGCCGGCGATTCATTAGTCTGGATGAATCATGTGGAATGTCGAAGAGCGGTTTTCACCAAAAGCAATCGAGAGTCTGGCAGCGCTGGGATTTGCAGTGGGAAGCACGCGCGGCGTGGTGCGCGTCGAAAAGTACGGCTGCGGCGCGGAGTTCCGCAAAGGCCCCGACGATCTTTACCAAATGACGGTAACCCCCACCATTATGCTGAAAGGCCAGTTCACACGGTTGTGGGACGCGGGCTACCAGAAGTTTTTGCTCACCGACGACGGACTGAAATTGCCGGCGCTCGCGACGCATCTCCAGAATCTGCGGAAGTTCAATGAAGAATTGCGCACGGCTCTGGGCATTCCGACTTTTTACAACGAAGCGCTCGGTTCCGTCAGCCAGCTGAGCGTTTACGACCGGGTCAAGGGCCGCAAGGGTGCGGTGCCGGATGAGACTGTCGGCGCGCATGAGGCTGGCAGCGGCCATTAGGATCACCGATTTTCTTGCGAAATTTCACTTTGAGATTTCAGCTTCCTCCAGCATCCTGAAGTTGCCTCCGGAACTGCTCCAAATCGACGCGATGCTTCGCCGCTATCTTCGAGCCGATAAAGATCACCGGAACATCCCAACCATAACGTTCCTTTAGAACAGGATCAGCATCCACATTCACTTCGCGGAGGGTAGCGCCAAATTCACGCAACAGCGGCGCGATGGCAGACTTGGCTTCGTCGCAGAGATGGCATCCCGGACGGGTGTAGAGAGTAACATCGCGACGGCCGCGGGAGGCGAGCCGTGCGTCTTCAGGATGAGCGCTCATCGTTTAAGTGCGAAGCCGCATCTTACCGGGAAGCGCGCTCTATTGGGAAGGATGGGCGCATACTATCAAGGCAGACGCTGGGAACGGTTGAGAAAAGGCGGAGCGAAATGGGAAGAGTCGTGGCGCTGATGGACGATTTGTTCTTCCAGATGAAGCTGGCGGAGACCGCCAAGCAACTTGGCGTGGAAGTGAAAGTGGCGGCAAATGGCGAAGCCTTGATGGGATTGATGGCGAGCGAGCCAAAACTGGTCATTGTGGACTTGAATGCGCGGAGCCAGCCCATCGCGGCGATTGAAAGCTTGCGGCAAGCGCGGAAAGACATTCGTGTGGTCGGATTTCTGTCGCACGTGCAAAGAGATCTTGCCGCCCAAGCACAGGCTGCCGGATGCGATGAAGTTCTGCCGCGCTCCAGCTTCACGCAGAATTTGGCCGCGATCCTGAGCGCGGCAAAGGATTGACGTGAGATCGGCTAAATCGAATGCGCTCAGGCACTTCTTTTTCCTGAGCTGCGCTTTTCTGCTGGGAGCTGTCGGCGCGCCCGCACAGGAGGCCGGCAGAAAGCCCAACGGCAACTCCCTGAGCGCTCTCAGCGAAACGACAAATGTTAGCGGACCCAGCGCCGGACTGAAGGCCGCACTTTCCGCGGCTTGCTCCCAGAATCAAACTGAGTTTGTTCGTTTTCTTACGGCCCGCAACAGGGAGGCGTTTTCCCGCATGACGCCGCCCGCGCGCCTCGCATTCATGAAGCGCTTCGTGCTGCTGAATGAACCGGGCAAACCCACGGTGTCAGCAAATCCCGCCGGGCACCCCATTCTTCGCTGCCAGACTCCGGATGTCACCACGGAAATGCAGATTGGTGGCGCTGACCAGCGCGACAATATTGTGTTTTTTCCGATGGAACTCCGCGACGCCACGGACACGACCGGCGCGAGCGTCCATCAAATCGTCATGGGGCTGGTTCGCGAGGATGGGGAATGGAAGCTGCTCTCGCTCGGTCTCCTGCTCCTGGATCTTCCCGCGCTGGAAGTGGAATGGGATGCCGCCGAAGTGGAAGAAACGGAAAAGAGCGCCCTCCAAACTCTGAACAAAGTTGCGGATGCGGTCGAAGCCTACCGGAATAAATACTTGCGCCTGCCCGAGTCTCTGGCGAACCTGGGCCCGCCGCTCCATGGCAAAGCGAATGGCGAAGCCGCTGGGCTCCTGGGTTCCGATCTCGCGAACGGAATGAAAAACGGCTACACCATTCGCTACGTGATTGTCGGGGCGAGCACGCTCGGCGCTCCGGCAAAATACGAGCTGGCGGCAACTCCGCTGCAATACGGGCGCACCGGACGCCGCTCTTTCTTCCGTGATTCGAACGGTGCATTGCACGCCGCCGACCGGCGAGGTGCGGTCGGCAGTGAAACAGACCCCAAGGTGGAATAGATTCACATCCAGTTCGTCCAATTGACGTACAAAGCGCGCGGAGCATTTCCTATGGATTTGTACGCGGGGAAACTTGGCGCTACTATCGTGCGATTCACTATGTCCGGAATACCTCCAGTGCGACTCCTTCTTCTTCTGTCCGCACTCTCACTGTTCGCACCCATTCGCTCTGCAGCCCGGCCTCAGAGCAATTTCACGTACGGACCGCTGCCCGTCTTCGAGCTTCACAGCGGCTTTTGGATTAATCTTCATCACACGCTTTATCACGAAGCCAAATTGCGAACCGTCGCGCCGTCGGACCAAAGCGCCAGCACCTCTGGTCCGACTCTGAACACCGCACGGGATGCAAAACCTGCGCTCGCGTCTGCCGAGCAGCACATCTGGGATGATGCCGTCGCCTACTACGTCGCAAACTACGCCTCCAAGGATCTGCTTTTTTCCACCGAGCTCATCCAGTTAAAAGATCAACTTGGCGATTTCGAGGACTGCGATGAGCTGTCCGGCCGGAAGCGAAAATTCTGCGACGCAGGCTTGCCCGCGAAGCTGACGCAGGTCCTGGAATCCGCTGCGCCTGTTTACCGCGCGCATCTTTGGCCGGAGCACGATCGCGCCAACCGCCGCTGGATCATGCGCGTCGCTCCGCTCGTCCGCGAACAGGGCGTGGGCCTCTCCGAACGGCTCGCGGATATTTACCAGGCCCGGTGGCCACGCGAGAAAATCCGGGTGGACCTCACCGGCTACGCCAATTGGAGCGGAGCCTACACGACCGCCGATCCGTTGCGCGTCACCATTTCCAGCCTGGATTCACGCAATCAGGGTGCGGCGGCCCTTGAAGTTCTGTTCCACGAAGGTTCGCACGGCATCGCCGAACCCGTGCAGGCGGCCATCATCCGCGAGTGCCGCCAGCGCGACAAAGCCATTCCCCGGGACCTCTGGCATGCTTTGGTTTTCTACACCACGGGGGAGGTGCTTCGCCCCGTACTTGGCACCTCCGGCGCCACTGCCGGCGACCAGGATGGCACCCCTGGCGGCGGCTACACTCCGTACGCGCTGCGCGAAGGCCTCTATCAACGCGGTTGGAACGAGTATTTCAAGCTGCTGCAGAAATTCTGGCAGCCTTATCTGGACGGCCACGCGTCCTTCGACGACGCCATCGCCCGCATGGTTTCTTCGCTGTAGCGATCGCAGCCTGATGTTTTTCTGTGCCATCAAGACCATCGTTATCTGTCTGCACTTCTCGACGTGACCCACGCGTGTTTTCCCCGGTACTCCGGCCAATTGTTCGTTGGACACCGATGTGCTACGCTTTCCCTTGCAAGAAATCGCCCGGCCCTGCGCCAAGCAAGCCCCTGCGACGCGCACCTTTTCTCCCGTTCGTCTCCGATAGACCCACTCGTTTACGGGAAAGTCTCTCTGGGAGGAACCAAAGCTAGGGCGAGACGACCGCTCCAAGGTTGCGTGCGAAAGTACCTGACTTTGCGGGGTCGCACCGGAAAAGGAAACGGACACGCCCATGCCTGGCCAACAAGCAGCCTCGAAAACCGAGAAAGAAACGGTCGAGATCAAGCTGGCGCATTCTCCGGATTCCGATGACGCCTTCATGTTTTATGCTCTGGCCACGCATAAGCTTGCCACGCCCGGTTACAAATACACTCACATCCTGTCGGATATCCAGTCGCTGAACGAGGCTGCGCTGAGCGAAACGTACGACGTCACGGCCATCAGTTTTGCAGCCTATCCTGCCCTTCGTGACAAATACATCCTCCTGGATTGCGGCGCCAGTTTCGGCGAAGGCTACGGTCCTATTGTAGTTTCTTCCAAATCCCTGAAGCCCACCGAGCTTGCCGGAAAGCGCATTGCCGTTCCTGGTCTGAAGACCTCCGCCTGTCTCTCTCTTAAACTGTATGAGCCGAATTTTGAACCGGTGGTGATGCCGTTCGACAAAATCATCGACGCCGTTCAGAAAGATTTAGTCGAGGCCGGCCTTCTCATTCACGAAGGGCAGCTCTTCTTCCCTAAGATGGGGCTACACCGCGTGCTCGACCTGGGCATCTGGTGGCAGGAGTTGACGGGCTTGCCCCTTCCGCTAGGCGGAAATGCCGTGCGCCGCGCGCTGGGCCCGGAAGTTGGGCGGCAAATCTCCAAGACGATCCGCGACAGCGTTTCGTATGGCCTCGAACATCGCGAGGAAGCCCTGAACTACGCCATGCAATTCGCCCGCGAGATGGATTCCGAACTGGCCGACAAGTTTGTCGGCATGTATGTAAACAAATGGACGCTCGGGTACGGCGAAAAGGGCCGGCAGGCCGTAAAAGAGCTGATCAAGCGAGGCACCAAGGCCGGACTTCTGCCGGGCCCGCCTACCGTCGAGTTCCTCAGCGAAGATTGATACTCGAAATACTTTGGCTTGCGGGCTCGCGATTAATACGCACTCGCGATTCCAGTAGACTTCCCGCATGCTGAGTCTATTCCTCCTCAGCCCACTGGGCGCTCGCCTTGACGGTATTCCGCGAATCACTTAGTGTCTTTGAACCACCATGAGAATAAGAAATACGCTCTGTTTCGGAGTTTTCCTCTGTGGCCTGACACCGGCGTTGGCTCGCGGCCAAGCTGCCGCGGAACTCCGCGATCGCCCTCGCGACGCCCGCGGTTGGCCAACTCAGGCTGTTCGTGCCGGCCACGGCATGGTAGCGACCGATGAAGAGCTCGGCTCGGAGGCGGGAGTCGAAATCCTGAAGCGCGGTGGCAACGCCGTGGACGCAGCCGTCGCAGTGGCTTTCGCTCTTGCCGTGGTCGAACCCGCTGCGGGCAACATCGGTGGCGGGGGCTTCATGTTGATTCGCCTCGCCAATGGCAAGACAAGTTTCCTCGATTACCGCGAGGTGGCACCGGGTAAGGCCACGCGCGACATGTACATTGGCAAAGATGGCAAGCTTGACGAAGAAGCTTCTGTCATCGGCTATCGCTCGGTGGCCGTGCCCGGGACCGTCGCGGGCCTCGCTCTAGCGCTCAAATCCTACGGCTCGATGAAGCTCGGCGATGTGATAGCTCCGGCCATTCGCCTGGCCGAAGAGGGCTTTCCCATTAGCGAGAGGCTTGCGCACGAATTCGAACAAGAACGCCCTGCCCTCCAGCGCTTCGCCGTCAGCCGCCGGATTTTTTTGAACGAGGGCAAAATGTTTCATCCCAGAGATACCCTCCTCCAGCCGGAGCTGGCGACCACACTTAAGCGTATCGCCAGGAATGGCGCTGCTGAATTCTACCGTGGCGAAACTGCTCACATGCTGGTGGACGATATGTTTCGGCTCGGCGGTCTCATTACTCTCGACGATCTGGCCAAGTACCAACCGAAAGTCCGCGAGGTTCTGCGCGCGAAGTACGAAAACAATGGCCACGCCTGGGAAGTCCTCACCTCGCCTCCGCCCAGCTCCGGTGGTGTCGCTGTTATCGAAGCGCTGAACATGCTGCAAAGCGTTCCGCTCAAAGGCTGGGACGACGTCGAAAGCGTCCACCTGGTCGCCGAAGTGATGCGCCGCGTTTTTGCCGACCGCGCGGCCTACCTTGCCGACCCCGACTACTCGAACGTTCCCGTCGCTGGACTCACTGATCCTTGCTACGCCAAGGAAGTTTTCTCCACAGTAGACCCACAGCGTGCATCTTCGAGCAAAACCATCAAAGCCGGCAACCCTCACACTTGCGGCGTCGCCGCAAGCAACGCGCCTTCCCCGGAAACGCTCGTCAGCCTTGGTGAAGGTCCGCACACCACCCATTTTTCCGTCGTTGACGCCGCCGGTAACGCCGTAGCCAGCACGTATACGCTCAACGACAGCTACGGTTCGCACGTCACCTGTTCCGCCGGCTTTCTATTGAATGACGAGATGGACGACTTCACGACTCAGCCGGGGGTGCCCAATTCGCTTTTCGGACTCGTGCAATCCGAAGCCAACGCCATCGCGCCCGGCCACCGCCCGCTTAGCTCCATGACGCCAACGATCCTGCTCCGGGATGGCAAGCTCAGCTTCGTCACCGGCTCCCCCGGCGGTCCCACAATTATCTCCGCTACGCTCCTTAGCATCCTGAACTGGATGCGCCTCGGCATGGAGCCGCAGGTGGCCATCAATGCGCCGCGTTTCCATCACCAGTGGGTCCCCGATCGCATTTTGATCGAGCGCTCTTTTCCAGATAGTCTGGAGAGCGCCTTGAACGCCCGCGGCCACGCCACTCATCGCGTCGGACACATGGGACTGGTCAATGCGATTGCGATTGACCCAGCGAGCAGCGACCGGTTGGGCGCAGCCGATCCACGCCACGACGGCGCAGCCGTGGGATACTAGTTGAGGTTTTGAGTTGGGCTCCTAGAGTGTCACTGCGAGTCCGGGGCTTTCGCGGGAACCCAAGTGTCACGGGCAGTTTATGCGTGCGACTTTCTAGGTTGAGATTCTTTGCTCATCGCGGTCGATTGGGATTTACGATGAGACCGCTGTAGAATATTCCAGCGAACGCCACTAAATCATGCAGAGACTACTCTCAACGTACCTGTTCGTATCGCGAAAACTGACACCCGAACTCCTGGAACAAATCGCCGGGGCGGGCTTTCAAGGCATCGAGATCTTCTGCACCCGCAGCCATTTCGAATACGCGATGAGACCGGAAATCCAAGCGATGACCTCCGCGATCGAGCAGCACGGCCTGCAGCTTGTCTCCCTGCATGCTCCGACGAGCCGCGACATGAGCGCCATGCGCGAGAGCGGCACTCCGCTTTCCATTTGTGAGATCGAGCGCGTCCGCCGCGTCGAAGCCATGGACGAGCTGAAGCGCGTCATTGACGTCGCCGAGGACTTGCCCTACGCACGCCTCATTCTTCACATGGGCGGCGCGCGCGAAACCGCCGATCCCCGCAAGCGCGACGCCGCGTTCAGTTCGCTCGAACACCTCATCCTGCACGCGCACCACGTAGGCGTCACAATCTGTGTTGAGAACACCACCAGCGAAATGGGCGATCCTGGTTACCTCCGCGATTTTGTCGACGAGACTCGCCTGGCCGGTTTGCGCTTCAATTTCGATATCGGGCACGCGAATCTCGCCGATTTCCCCGAAAATGAGCGCCTCGAAAAAGGTTTCTCGCCGTTGCGTGATTTTGTCTCTTCCGTCCATCTCCACGACAATCGCGGAGAGAAAGACGAGCACCTTCCGCCTTATGACGGCTCCATCGATTGGCCCGCTGCCATCAAACTCCTTAAGTCCGCACCGGATCGTAATCTGCCTCTGCTGCTGGAATTGAAGGAAAAGACCGGCCCTGAAGCGCCAAGCGCCTCGGAGCAACTCACCGCCGCCCGCAAGTCCATGGACCGTTTTGAAAAGGCATGGGCCTCCGCGAAATGAACGTCGCGAATGAAACGGGCCAGATGACCGCCATCACCATCGAGCAGGTCGGCAGGTATGACGGCCAAGAAGTTACGCTCAAAGGCTGGCTCTATAACCTGCGCGAATCCGGCAAATTGCTCTTCCCGATCTTCCGCGACGGCACCGGCATCATCCAGGGCGTCTGTGCGCTGAAAGAGAATCCCGAAGCATTCGAATCGCTGAAAGGCCTGACACAGGAATCCAGCGTCATCGTCACCGGCAAAATCCGCGCGGAAAAACGCGCGCCCGGCGGTTACGAAATCGGCGTCAGCAAGATCGAAATTATCCAAAGAGTTCCGGAGAGCACGCCCTTCCCTATCCAATTAAAAGAGCACGGCGTCGACTTCCTGCTCGATCAGCGCCACCTATGGATTCGCACTCCCCGCCAGGCGGCCATCCTTCGCATTCGCGCCGAAGCCATCCGCGCCGCGCGCGAATTCATGGATGGCCAGGGCTACACGCTCACGGACGCGCCCATGTTCACGCCGGCTGCGTGCGAAGGCACGTCCACGCTTTTTGAAGTCAATTACATCGACGACCAGAAAGCCTACCTGACCCAGAGCGGCCAGCTCTACGCCGAAGCGATCGCCATGGCTCTCGGTAAGGTTTATACCTTCGGGCCGACCTTCCGTGCGGAAAAATCCAAAACGCGCCGACACCTGACCGAATTCTGGATGCTCGAGCCGGAAGCCGCCTACGTCGAGTTCGAGGAAATCATGGGGCTCGGCGAAGGCCTGGTCAGCGCCATCGTACAAGGAGTCCTCAAGAACAAATCGCGCGAGCTTGAAACGCTTAAGCGCGACACCACCAAGCTGGAAAACGTGAAGCCGCCGTTCCCGCGCATCAGCTACGAAGACGCCGTCGCGGTCCTCAACAAGAACGGCAATCCCGCAAAATTTGGCGACGACTTCGGCGGCGATGAGGAGACCATCATCTCCAGCTCCTTCGACCGGCCCGTGCTCATCCATCACTATCCCGCTGCGATTAAAGCCTTTTATATGCAGCCGGATGCCCAGCGCCCCGAACTCGCCCTCGCGTTTGACATGATTGCTCCCGAGGGTTACGGCGAAATCATCGGCGGCAGCCAGCGTATCCACGATTACGATGTGTTGGTCGGGCGCCTTCGCGAACACCGCCTGCCCGAAGAAGCATTCCAGTGGTATCTCGACCTGCGGCGCTACGGCAGCGTTCCTCACTCCGGTTTCGGACTGGGCCTCGAACGTACCGTCGCCTGGATTTGCGGCACCGAACACATTCGCGAGGTCATCCCCTTCCCTCGCATGATTTACCGCGTGTATCCTTAGGGCGGGGTAGTTAGCTTCGCTTCCAGCCGTTCCAGCATCTTGCTTGTAGTGCCAGCTTCCGGCTGGCATCCGTTTTAGCGGCTACCTTCCGAGGGCGTCGCTTTTGAAGGTGACAGGTGCGCCGGTTAGTCGGTAGCACTCGTTACTTCTAACGAATCGAGTCGAGCTATGCCTCAAAAAGTTCGCATCATCGGCGTCCCCATGGACCTCGGCCAGAGCCGCCGCGGCGTGGACATGGGACCTTCCGCCTTGCGCGGAGCAGGTCTCCAGTCCAGCCTCAAGAAGCTGGGCCTGCAGGTCGAAGACATCGGCAATCTCTCCGTCAAACAGCCGGAAGAAATGCCCGTCGGCGAAAAGCGTGCCAAGTACTTGCAGGAGATTGCCGAGACCTGCGCCGATGTCGCCGCCGCTGCCGAAAAGTCCTTGAATGAGGGTTTTCTGCCACTGGTTCTTGGCGGCGATCATTCCATCGCGGCGGGAGTAGCCGCCGGCGTCGCCAACTATTTCCGCAGAGACAAAAAGCAGATTGGCTACCTGTGGCTCGACGCGCACGGCGATATGAATACGCCGGAAACTTCTCCTTCAGGAAACGTCCATGGCATGCCCCTCGCCGCCATCATGGGCTATGGCGCCACCGAGCTCGTCGACCTCCTCGGCTTCCAGCCCAAAGCGGAACCCGGCAACATCGTCATCGTCGGCGCCCGCGACCTCGACGCCCAGGAACGCAAAATCGTCAAAAAGTCTGGGGTTCGCGTCTTCACCATGCGCGATATTGACGAACGCGGTTTGCGCGACGTCATGTCCGAAGCCCTCAAGTACGCCATGGACGACACCGCGGGCATCGCCGTCAGCCTGGATATGGATTTCGTTGATCCCGCCGACGCTCCCGGTGTCGGCACTCCCGTCCGCGGCGGGGTGACCTACCGCGAAGCGCATCTCGCTATGGAAATGATCGCGGATACCGAGTCCATGGTTTCCCTCGAAGTCGTGGAGATCAATCCTATTCTCGACGAGCACAACCGCACCGCGCTCCTCGGCGTCGAGCTCGTCCTCTCCGGCCTCGGCCAAAAGATCCTGTGACCACTTATTAGTTGTCAATTCAGAACGCGGACAAAAACAACTGCTCCACCAATCGCCTTTTTTCACTTATAACTGAAAACTGTTAACTTTGAATCGCTGCATAGCCCGGCAGAATGAGAACGACTCGTGACCCCCGACAACAAAAAACGACTTCGCATTGGTATCCTCTTCGGTGGCCGCTCCGGCGAGCACGAAGTTTCGCTCGCCTCCGCTGCCTCCGTCATTCGTGGCCTCGACCCTGATAAGTACGAAGCCGTGCCCATCGGCATCACCAAGGAAGGCCACTGGCTTGTCGGTGCGGGCGCGCAAAAAATGTTGCCGGAAGTCTTGAAAGGCGGCCAGCGGGTCATGATGACCGCCGACCCCACCGACGCCGCCCTCGTAAGGCTGGACGGTAGCGGAGGTGGCCAACGCATTGACGTCGTCTTTCCCGTGATGCACGGCACCTTCGGCGAAGACGGCACGATTCAAGGGCTACTGGACCTGGCCGGTTTGCCATTTGTCGGCGCCGGAGTTCTCGGCTCCGCTATTGGCATGGATAAGGACGTCGCCAAGCGGCTGCTCCAAGTCGCGAAAATTCCGGTCGTACCTTGGATAACCGTCCATCGTCACGAGTGGGAAAGCAAACCGCAAGCAATTCAAAGCGCGATCGAAGCGGAATTCGAATATCCCGTTTTCGTGAAGCCCGCAACGCTCGGCTCTTCTGTGGGCATGACCAAAGTCCACTCCCGCGAAGAACTTGCGCCCGCACTGAACCTGGCCTGCGAGTTCGCGATGAAGATCCTCGTCGAGCAATGCGTAGTCGCCCGCGAGATCGAAGTCTCGGTGCTCGGGAACCACAATCCGCGAGCGTCCATCCCCGGCGAAATCGTCCCCCACCGCGAATTTTATGATTACGCCGCGAAATATCTCGAAGAAGGCACGCAGCTCCTGATTCCCGCGGACCTCACGCCGGTGCAAGTGCAGAAAATTCAGAGGTACGCCGTAGACGCCTTTCGCGCCCTCGAACTCAGCGGCATGGCCCGCGTCGATTTCTTCTTGGAGAAAAAAGGCAACAAGATCTATCTCAACGAAGTGAATACTATTCCCGGCTTCACCTCCATCAGCATGTACCCGAAGCTCTGGGAAGCCAGCGGCATTCCTTTCCGCGAACTCATCGACAAGCTGATCGGGCTAGCCCTCGAGCAGCACGCCGAAAAGGCCCGCACCAAATACCAGATTGAGCTCCCCGCCGGTTCCGCGGGCGCCCTCGAAGGCTGAGCTTGTTTCAGAGGTTACGAAGTCGGTTGGGCAATCAGGCGCTGATCCGCGTCAATCAATTCAATTCTCCGCCTTTTACTCGCATGCACCGACTCTGTTAAAATTTTATTGTTGGTGTGCGGCGCTGGGATGGCGCCGCGCAACGGCAACTTTGATTCCGACGCTCGCGGGGCAGGAGACTGCTGAATGTCACTTCTCGATCCACCTGCCGATAAACCAGATAAATCCAGGGCCATGGCCTTTACCATCGCGGCGCTTGCAGTGGTCGCGATTGTCGCACTGTGGTTCACGTTTCGCTACTACCCGGAAAAGAAGGCCACGGAGCGTTTCTTCGACGCGCTCATTGCGGGCGATACTGCGAAAGCCTACCAACTCTGGAAGCCCGGCCCGACGTACTCAATGAAGGATTTTCTCGCTGATTGGGGACCGCAGGGCTATTTTGGCCCGGTGAAGAGCTACAGCATCCTTCACGCCAAGGCGCCCAAAGGTTCGAACGCCATCGCCGTTTCCGTCGAAGTCAGCCCGTTCACGCCAATGCCGGACACTTCCGACACGGAAAAAAGCCGCAGGACCAAAGTCGTCGAGGTTTGGGTTCTGGCTTCTGACAAATCGTTCAGCTTCCCCGTTCCCTGATGACGTTAGCTGTTCCCTCAGAGAAATGGACTCGCCTTGGTTATCGGCGAATGTCGTCCAACGCGTGAACAAGTTCCTGCGGGCTGACGCTTGCCGTACCAAGTTTGCCCACGACGACTCCGGCGGCAGTGTTTGCGAGCATGGCGGCATCGGCGAGCGGCGCGCCGGCCGCAATCGCGAGAGCCAGAACACTCAGAACGGTATCCCCCGCACCCGTAACGTCAAAGACTTGCCTGCCAGTGGCGCCGCGCTCGATTCCCGGCTGCCCTACACGCGCGTAGGTCACTTCAAAACCCGTCGCCGGAATGTGCAGATGGCGAGGCGAGGACTCTTCAAATACGCTCATTCCTTTTTCTCCGCGCGTGATTACCACTGCGCCGCTGCCGAAGTGCGCGAGAAGAGACCGGCCCGCTTCTTCGAAGGATCTCTCATCTCCAAGCACTCGGCCTACCAATAGGCTCGCCTCCTTCGCGTTGCAGGTGACCACGCGCGATCCGCGATACGCATAGAGTTTTCGCGTCTTCACGCCCACCAACACCGGGACGTTCAATTGATGCGCGGCGCTCAACACGCGGTCCGCAAAATCGTCCGTAATCAGGCCCTTGTCGTAATCGGATAGCACGAGTGCGTCAAGTTTCTTCAGCGCCGTAAATAACAAGTGGAGGACCTTTTCTTGTGTTTCGGCGCGGAGCGCCTCGCGGCGCTCGTGATCCACGCGAACCACCTGCTGGTGCCGCGCGATGATTCGCGTTTTTACCGTGGTGACGCGTTTGGAATCAGCGATGACGCCTTTGGCCGAGATATTCGCGACGCGCAGGCATTTTTGCAGCGCACGCCCGGCCTCGTCATTCCCAATCACTCCAAACGCTTCCACTTTCGCGCCGAGCGCGGCAATGTTGGCGGCCACGTTCCCCGCACCGCCCAAGCATTCGCTCTGCTCCACGAAATCCACGACGGGAACCGCCGCTTCCGGCGAAAGCCGCGACGCCGTGCCCCACAGGTAGCGGTCCAGCATCGGGTCGCCAAGCACGCCGATGCGCTTCCCGCGCAGGCGCGGAATCAATCGCTTCAACCGGGGGAGCGCGTCGGCAATATTGGTGGGCATGCAGTCTCTTTGATTTTCTGTCGGACGATGGGCTATTCCTCGGCGACCTTCGCTTCTTCCGACAGCATGACGGGAATATCATCGCGCACCGGGTAGACCCGCCGGCAGGTGACGCACTTCAAGCCGGACCCGTCGCCCAAGAGTTCTACGCGTGTTTTGCAAACGGGACAAACCAGAATGTCGAGAGCATATTTGGGAATCGCCATGATCGTCTCCACCAAAGGACCTAATGCTTTCTAATCCTTGAATAGGCACTGTATCAAACGGAGTTTCACACGGGCAACTCGATCGGACCAAAAGCCATTGCGAACGGTCGCTTCTTGCGTTTCAGGAAATCGATTCGGCTTGACCGTGCCGTGGAGCGAGCGTAGCGTTCGATTTATAGCTCACCAGCGCGAGGTTTATCATGGAAAACGGGCGCCGTCTATTCAAGAAGATTCTCTGGATCCTCCCTGCTCTGATGGGGCCCCCGGCCGTCAATTTCGGCCAGTCGCAATCGGATGCTTCCCCCTCTTCGCGCCCGTCACAACAATCCTCATCACAAACGCAATCGCAGCCGCCGCAAAAGGAAGAATCCGCAGAGGACGCGGTGAGAAAAGCGGAAAAAGGAAAAGCTAAGCCAAAGAAGGTGTACACCGAAGAAGACCTGGCAGGCCTGCATGGCAATGGCGTGTCCGTCGTTGGAGAAGATAGACCAGCGGGCGACGTCCGCGCAGGGACCAGCAAGCCAAATGGAAAGAAGAAAACGGGTGTGGTGCCTATGTCCGGCCAGGACGAGGAATACTGGCGCGGAAAAGCCCGGGGCCTGCTGGACCGCATAGCCGCAACAGAGCGGCAAATGGAGCAGAAAAAAGACGAGATCAAGAAGCTTGGCAGCGGGGGGTTTGATATCGCCACCGGAATGAAGGATAACGTCGCGTACATCAACGATAGGAATGGGCAACTGCAGGAGTTGGAGAAGCACAGAGCAGAGCTACAGAGGCAACTCGAGGAACTGCAAGACCAGGGCCGCAAAGCGGGGGCTCCGCCCTCCTGGTTCCGTTGAGTACTTAAACTTCGGTTTTTCCCTGATTAACAAAACGTTGTGTGCAAGTAGACGCACCGAGACCAAAACTGACCCTCTGACCAGTAGTTTTTGGAACGGCAAACGCTGTAACCTGTCGACGATTGTGGGGTTGAATCCCTTCCAGTGGGAGAGTAGCCGTGTATTGCGACCGCTGTGGACTGAACTTCCTGCCCAAACAGTCCGTGTGTACTCGTTGTAAAAGAGTGCCCACGCGGTACTGGTTTCAATTCATGAGTTTGGTGACGATTTTTGTGGCCGTGCTGTGCAACAGCATTCTTGGCCTGTTTCTGTTGCCGCGCCTGGCGATGGCCAAGCACGGGCAAGTGCTGTTTCGCGGATGGTACTGGTTTAACCAGAAGGCCGCCTTGTATGGCTGGGTGCCACTAGCCATCGGCCTGCTCGCCTGGGACTATTTCGTATGGAAAGAAGCCCGGCCGAAACTCAAGGGCTGGTTTACGCGGAAACTCCTGACGTTCTCTCTGGCCGCTGGTGTTGCTCCGCTACTACCCTGGTGGATTCCGGCGGGCCAGCCTCCGGCGCAATTCTTCGATATGATCGGCCGTCACGCCGCCGCGCCGGTCCTACTTGCCTGGGGCGTCGTGACCGTGGTTACCATCCTTCTCTGCATCGACCCCGAATCGCGAGACTACTTGCTGGGCCACGGCAGAGTCTTGAGCGTCGTTAGCACCGGATTGCTGTTGCTCGTGCTGACGATGACCGTTGTGGGCTGGTCCCTGACCTACTGATCCAGCGAGTCGTCCATCACAACGCTCGAAAGCCTCGTTGCTCCTCTTCCCTCGTACCGCTACTGCTGCGTCGCTCGATCGATGAAGCCGGCAATCTGATTGTGCAGGCTGACGCGGTCCTGATCGTGCAGGTACATCATGTGTCCTGCGTTGTAGTAGTCCTCCTTGATGTTTTTCTGCAGCGCTTCGGGAAGTCCTAGGTGCTCCATCGTAAATTCCGTGGCGAAAAACGGCGTGGCCAGATCAAAATAGCCGTTCTCGACCTGCACTAACAGCCGCGGGTTGGTGATCATGGCCTGGGCGAGATCCTGATCAACGTTTGGTGCTCCTGGGAAAAACCGTCGCTGCCCCCCTTCCTTGCGGACCCAGTTCCACCCGCCCCCGCCGGCGCCACTTGTGTTGTGATAGACCTTATCTTTCCCGAATTTCAATTCGTCGTGATTGTAAGCATTGATCAGGGCGGTAAACGCGCCTCCCACGGCGGGTCCTTCGGGGTCGCCTTGCGCATTTTCCTCGAGTAAATCGTAGGTATAACCGGTGAACCGTGCGTCAATGCGGCCGGTGGTCAGCCGGGAGCTGCGTTGCAGTTCCGCGCGGAATTGGCTCAGGTTGACGCGCAGATCGGCCTTAATCAAATAGTCTTCGCTCAGTCCGGTGAAATAGGAGACTCTCTTGGCCACGGAGGCTTTTTCGCTGGCGGAAAGTTGGCCTCCCTTGAAGAGCGCGGAGGCGTAATCGCCTTGCGCGTATTTGCGCGCGTCCTCGACAAATCCCGGGAGATCAGCGGGGCGATCCTTCAGGAGTTTGTGGTACCAAGCCGTGGCCGCGTAACTCGGTAGGTAAAAAATGAACGGCCGGTCATCCCCGGGCGCGAAGGTTAGTGAAGAGAGATCGAGAACGGAAGAGATCAGCACGATGCCGTTCAGGTGTACGGTGTCTCGCGATTGTAGGTAATTAGCGAGCGCCGCCGAGCGGAACGTGCCGTAACTTTCGCCGATTAGAAATTTAGGCGAGTTCCAGCGGTCGTTGCGGCTTACATAAGTCACGATGAATTGCGCGAACGCTTCCACGTCCTCGTCAATCCCGTAAAAATCCTTGTTTTCCGCCTTGCAAACCGCGTGGCTGTAGCCCGTGCCCATCGCGTCAATGAAAACCAGGTCGGTCTTGTCGAGTAAACTTTCGGGATTATCCACAAGTTTGTACGGCGCTGGAGGCGTAAAAGTGCCGTCAACAGTGTGCGCGCGGCGGGGCCCAAAAGCCCCCATGTGCAGCCACATCGTGGCCGAACCCGGTCCACCGTTGTAGAGGAACGCCACCGGGCGTGTGCTCAAGTCCTTCACATCGCTGCGCGTGTAGGCCGCGGAGTACATCAATCCAGTGGACTCGCCTTTTTCGTTCTTGAGCAGCGTAGTGCTGGCCGTGGCTTTGTAGGGAATTGTTTGGCCGCCGATCTTGATGCTGTGCTCAGTCACCGATGATTCTTCTTTCGACGTGGCCGCGTCGCATTTATCGGTTGACTTTGCTTCCGCCGCTTTTGCTTCCCTTTCCTGCGTCTGGGCTACGAGAGGCGTCTGTGCGAACCACAAACAAATTCCTGCTACAAAAAGATACCGGCTCTTTTTCATACGATTGTTCTCCCTTAATGAATTTCGTTTGGCTCACCGTCTCCAGCGCGCGCGATTCTAAGCCGCTGGGATGCATGAGTCAAAGGAGACATCGCAGGGTTCAAAAGGAAATAGATATCGGGTTTTTCAGATACATTAAATGACCGGCGTCGGCGATGATTAGCCGATTAGCGCCGTTTCTTTTTTCCAGTCTGGGCAATGCGCGCCTTCACCAGCTTTTTCACAAGAGCGGCCGGCAGAGGCTTGTCCGTGGGGAATTGAATGGTCCCTTTGGACGTGGAGTAGCCCTTAAGCTCGTGCTTGAACGCTTCGATGACTGAGGCAGTGGGGAAAAAGCTGCAATGTTTCGAGAACGCGGCGAACCATACGAGCACTCCATTGTGTTTGAACGCAGGCATCCCATAGCTGATGGTTTCCGTGGCCTCCCGCGGCACAACCGACTGAATCGCCGCGCGGATCTTCTTCAAGGTGCCGCGCGCGGGTTCCGGGACGGTCGCGAGGTATTCGTCTATATTCTTTGGGGCTGCGCTGCCTTTTTTCATGCCAGTATGTCCTTTGAGTTTTGGGTTTAAGAATTTCTAATCTCAACCGTGAGGGCATTAGGAGCAGTGCGCGCCGGTTATGCTTATGCTTCTGCTTTCTTCTCCATACCGCGAACCTCTCCAGCCGCCAACAGCTCGGCAAGCTTGTCGTAGCACTCTGCCGCGCCGTGCTCCATGCCGGATTTGATTACCGCGTCGCGAGTCTCCTGCGATTGGTATTGGACGGTGATCGTCAGCGTGGTCTTGCCTCCCTGTTCTGAGAGGACCAGCGTATTCAGCGACTCGCCCGGATAGTCGTCGAACGACTCGGTGCTAGCGAATCGCTCCGGCGGCGCAATCTCCTGAAAAACGCCGCGCATTCCCATCTCCCTGCCGCCGGGGCCGCGCAATACAGACCGCCACGCCCCGCCCACCTTCAGATCAATTTCGCAAACCGCCAGCGACCAGCCTCGCGGGCCGAACCAGCGCTGGAACAGTTCGGGCTTGGTCAAGGCGTCAAAGACCAGGCGTCGCGGGGCATCGAAGACCCGCGTCATCACAATCTCCCGCTCCGTAGGCATAGCGACCTGCAATGTTCCGTTGTTCTTCATCAGTGATCTCCTTGTCGGTTCGAGGCTCCTGCTTCTACGGCTGCGCCTGTACGTGCAACTGCATCATTCGGAATTTGCCGCCCGCCCAGGCCTGTGGCATCGCCAGCACAACGAGCGCGAGAGGATACCAGTGAGGCCCGAACGCAGGCCCCTTGTTCCACGTCGCTGCGGCTCCGGCAATGCTCACCACAAGGCCAAGGAATCCACCCACTAAGGCATGCTGCATCGGCCTGTCGGGGGCGAGCCGCGCCATGATGTAGCTGCCCAGTACGCCGTAGACGGTGCGATAGGACGTTGCAAGCAGAAGAGCTCCATCGAAGCCGATCATCGACGCGCCCCATGGCGGGAAGACACCGACGATGTGCAGGATCTCGTCGGTGCCAAGCGTGATTGCAATTCCCACGACCATGCCCACCAGCACGGCCACAATACTTCGTCCAAAACGCCACGGAGGATTCACATCGCTCATGAGGGGCTCGCTCCTTTTTCCTTAACAGAAGTCCCCTGGGATGCCAGCAATTCCTCGAGTCGGTCGTAGCTCACGGCCACTCCGCTCTCCATGCCAGACTTGAGGACAGCGTCGCGCGTCTCGCGCAATTGGTAAAGCACTGTAAGTATGAGGGTAGTTTTGCCGCCTTGCTCGGTCAGGACGTTCGTCGCCAGCGCCTCACCGGCGTACCACGCATCGTCGAACAACTCGGTACACACGATCCGTTCATGCAGCACAATCTCGCGGAAAACGCCTCCCGATCCCATTTCCTTTCCTTTGGCGGCGTTGCGCCATACGTAACGGTATGCGCCTCCCACCCTCAAATCGATCTCGCAGACCGGCATGGACCAGCCTGGCGGCCCGAGCAACCACTGCTTCACGAGTTCGGGTTTGGTCAAGGCGTCGAAGACCAGGCGCCGCGGCGCGTTGAACACGCGCGTCATCGCGATTTCAAGGTCGCTGGGTGTAGCTACTTTGAAGGTTTCAGAGTTCATCATCCGTGCTCTCTCTATCGTTTTGTGGGTACACGCTTTTTCCCCTTGCTCTTCCGTTCCTCGTCCTTCAGTTCTTCGAGCAGGGCGTCCAGCCGCTGGAAGTTGCCCTCCCAAATACGGCGATACCGTTCCAGCCACACTTCCAGCTCCTGGAGCGGCTCGGGACGCAACGCATAAATACGGCGCTGCGCGTCAACGCGGGCTTCCACTAGCCCTGCGTCACTGAGGACCCGCAGATGTTTGGAGACTTGCGGCTGGTGGAGGCGCAGCCGATGGACCAAATCCCCTACAGGCCGCGGCCCGTCGCGCAAGAGTTCCACGATTTGAAAACGGCTGGGCTCGGCCAGCGCTCGGAGAGTTTCCATCATCGCGGAACGAATATGCCTCAATACGCATATTCTTGTCAAGACATATTCTTGCAGAGGAATATAAAAATGGAATCTCCACAACTTCGGGAGGAAACCTCACAAACGGAAGGATTTATGAAAGCTTGGGGGAAAAATCCGTCATCACCATAAATGTGGAATCCACCTTTTCCACAATCTTGCCGTTGGCTTCGGACTTGTCCCGCACGCTTTGCCACTCGGGATCGTCGCGGAAGGCCTGCCAGTTGGCGGTTGCGGCCTCGCGGCTGGGATGGGCGAGAATGTAAACGAGCGTCTTGCCTTTGAGCGGATCATCCGTGGGCGTCCAGTAGGCCACGTTTTTTATGCCATGTTTCTCGAACAGCTTGGTAGTATGTTCGCGGAAGCGCCGCAGCAGGTCGTCGAGTTTGCCTTCGTAAACGTGATAGACGCGAAGCTCGTAGACCGTGGTTGCGGATGCCATGGAGCCCGCCTTCTCTTGAGCCGCGGCAAACCAGTCCGCCGTTGGAAGCAGCGCTACCCCGGGAAGGGATTGAAGCAAGGTCCGTCTTTTCATGGCGGCAATTCTACCAGAAGTTTCTTTCCACAACGCGCAGAATTGGTATGCGAATCGGATGGATTCGGTGCTGTCCCTGAGAAAATTCAGTATGAATGGCGGTTGAAACCGAGAATCAGCGTGAAATGGACGCCCGCGACGACATCCTCAGAGGCAGTCTAAGGGGTGCCATCGCGGGCCTTTTCTCCACTACTCTATCAGTGTTGAAAGTATGGCTCCGGCTCAACATTCGTCTGTTCAAAATTGCACATCGTTCAAACCGGCCGAGCGACAGGGTGGCTGTACAACAAGGGCTAGCCGAGTGGTATAAGGAGGGTGTGCAAAAGGAAGCGCGAGGCTCGGAGTGCGCGCGGAACGAGTCCGGAGTCCATGGGACGAGGCCGCGCATGGAGAAGCCAGCCTGAAGCGCAGTAGGAGGCAGATATGCGCGCGGATCAAGTGGAAGTTTCCTGGGACGCAAGCAAGGCCAAGTGGCTGGTTCGCATTGTGAATGGAGAAGAAGTGATTCGGCGGTATTGCAGTCTGCCCAAAAATGCGGACGAGAAGGCAGTTGCCGCCGCCGCGCAGAAGACCGTACAAGATGAGGGCTACGAAGCCGATGCCGCCTTAGTGAGTGTCCGCCGCTAGGGTCGGAGAGGCGCGCCCGCGCGGCGCAGGTGACGCCCTTTTAGACATTCATGGCTAAGCTTGCGTGAACTGTCCTATCGGTCAGGATACTCCCACGAGACACTTTGGCACGGAAGCCTTGCGGACGTAATTCATTGGAGTTTCAATGGAATTACTATGAGAAACTGTAAAACACCCGCCCTTTTGGCACTTTTGCTGACCTGCGCCTTCGCTGGACCGTCGTCTGGCCAGCAACCGGATCGCGTTTTCAACTGGCAGCCCGGAAATCAGGAAGATGTGCGGCTGGACCCCGGGAACTATCACGCCGGGCAGACGTATCATGCGAGCGGAGACGGCCGCAACATGCAGGTGGATATCAAATCGGAGCTGCCGGTCACGATTTTTCTGGCGCACTCGGAAGAGTGGAACGCAGCGCTGCAGCATCGCGAACTCCTGAACAACTTGCAACAGTTGTGCACTAGGGAACATGTGGTGGAAACCCGGTATTCCTGTTTCGTCCCCCCGGTGGCGATGACCCTCGTCATTCGTGACGAGCGATATAGTCCCAGTGCCGATCACGTGGTGATTGCCGAACTCGGCGCGGTGCTGGATCCGAGTAGCAGGGTCGAGCGCGCAGTGGGCGCGGGAATCACGGGAGTCGCGGCGGTAATGGCGGGGCGGGAATCCGCCAAGCGGCAGTTCAAAGCGCCTAACGACGTGCACGTCCAATACTTCCGCTGGCTATGTATGGAGAACTGTGTCCAGCCGGAATTTCGGTGGACCTGGCAGGTCAAAGAGAAGTACCAGCTGACATCGTTCCTGAAAGTCTATGGCGGGTTCACGCCGGACCATGACGGTGCGCAGGTCAGCATCAAGATCAAGTCCCCTGTGCCGATGGTGGTGGCGATGCTGCCGTCCGATGTCGCCAACCAGTTGCATGCCAAGCCGGAGATGCTCGAACCTGCCCTGGAGAAGAATCCCTGCCAGCAGCGCGGCGTCCAGTCCTTGCAATTCGAATGCACGTTCAATCTGGCCGATGGCCCGCAATCGCTGATCGTTGCGCCGGAAGCCACCGGCAACGTTCCTCACAAGAAAGCCGAAATCGAGATGCAGTTTGTGAAGTGCGTCGAGAATTGCGAACTTCTCCAAAGCAAACGCTAAAGACTCACAAGGCTCCGTCGCTGATGCGTTTCCCGCCCTTCCGATGGGGAGGGTTCCTTCCCTTCTTGTCTGACTGTAAAAATCACGGGCGCCATTACTCTGATTAGAACACCCATCAATTTCATGTGATCCCTCCCATCCGTGGCCAAGGTGGCGGCTAATCGAAGCACAGGAATTAGGTAAGACACCTGAGGCGAATGAAGGGTTTCGCTGGATGGAACGAAGTCCGTCCGCGTACTAAGACTGTGAGAATGAGGAGCGCAACGAGGAAGGTCTACGTTTGCGGGAAACCGGCGGGACATGAAACGAATCCCAATGCACATCCCTGTTCCGCTGTGATCCCATGAAAATTGCCGACAAAATTTTATTTTGTCTTTTGTTCTCCGCTCTCCAGGCTTCGGCGCAGCAACCGGCACCGGCCGGACTCGCGCCGGTGATGGATGTGAGCCTGGGATATTCGTATATGAGGAGCACGACGCCTTTGTCAACGGGGCTCAACTTGAACGGCGCGGTCGCGAGCCTCACCGAGGGCATAACTCCTCGCTTGGGCATCAGGGCGGACCTGGGATATTCGCGCACCGCGAACGTTCTCGGCACAACGCACCACGCCGATGTCCTGGACTACCTCGTTGGCCCGGTGTTCTATCCTCGGAGAGACCGGCACCTGGTTACCTTTGCCCATGGATTATTTGGAGGCGCCAGAGTCACAGGCATCGTTCCCATCAACGGTGTACCTACAAAAGGATATGTCTACGATTTTGCGTGGGCCTTCGGTGGCGGCTACGAATATTGGTTCACGGACGCCATGGCCATGCGAGTCAGCGTGGACGCTCTGCATACTTCCTACTTCAATGCCGCGGGAGCAGTTCAGGGGAGGTACGATATCAGGCCCGCCGTGGGACTCGTCTACTATTTTGGGGCGCAAAGGAGAAGAGGCATTGCGCCTGGGCGAACAAATCCCGAATAAATCACAAACATTCAAAGATTTTTGGAAGCGCGGAAGGCGCGCACAACAGCAGCTGCGTCCTGGTACTGTGCGTCGACGGCGTAATTGAGGCGGCGAATGTCTGTCGCAGACAATTTGCCGGCGAGATCTGCCAGTGCCGCGCGTAGCTGTGGGAAGCGGGCGAGCGTGGATTGCCGCACGATGGGAACGGCATCGTACGGCGGAAAATAGTGGCCGTCGTCGGAGAGAGCAACGAGGCCGAGGGAATCGATCAGGCCGTCCGTGGAATTTCCCGCCACAATATCGACTTGATGATCGACGAGGGCGCGATAGATGAGGCCGAGATCCATGACTTTGGGTGACTCGGCGAAATGCAGATTGTAGCGATGGCTCCAGCCGCGAAATCCATCTGGGCGTTCGAGGAATTCATAGCCGACACCGGCGCGCCATTTGGGCGCGAAGGGAACGATATCGGAAATCTTCTGAAGATGAAGATTCTTGGCGTCGTCTCCGCGAACGACCATGGCGAAAGTGTTCTCAAAGCCGAGTGGCTCGGTGACTTCGAGGTGAAAGCGCTCGGAGTAAAGTTGCCTGACGCGATTGTAGACGGCGGCGGAATCACTTCGCGGCGTTTCGTTCAAGACGGCGGTGAGGGCGGTGCCGGTGTATTCAACGTAGAGGTCGAGCTCTCCAGCTTGGAGGGCTCTGTGGACGAGGAGCGTGCCGCCGAGATTGGTTTTGCGAGTGACGGGGATGCCAGTGCGCGCTTCGATGTGCTGGGCGAGCAGCTCAGCGAGAACGACTTGCTCCGTGAAAAATTTGGAGCCGATGGTGATTTTCGATTGAGGGGCTTGATGGCAAGCAGAGAGGAAGTAAGTGAAGCTGAGAAGATACAGAAAACAAAGAAATCGGAAACGAGCGCGACACATGTCAGGAGACCTTTAGCTTTCGTTCGAGGAGGCCCAGGAGAAAATCGGCAAGCAGGGCGAGGAGAGCGGCAGGGATGGCGCCGGCTAGAATGAGGGAATCGCTGACGAGGGCGACCCCACGGAAAATAAAGGTGCCCAGCCCGCCGGCGCCGATGGCGGCAGCGATGGTGGCGACTCCGATGGTGATGATGGTAGCGGTGCGAATACCGGCCAGGATCACGGCGAGAGCGAGTGGAAAGCGGACGCGGAAAAGGATTTGCGCGCGCGTCATGCCCATGGCTTCGGCGGCTTCGAGGACCGCGGGGTCAATTCCGGTAAGGCCGACATAGGTGTTGCGCAGGATGGGCAGAAGCGCGTAGAGAACAAGAGCGACTATGGCGGTGCGCTTGCCGATGCCGCCGATAAACGGAATGGGAATCAAGAAGCCAAAGAGCGCGAGGCTGGGAATGGTTTGGAAGATGCTTGCCGCGCCCAGCGCGATGGCGCGCAACGCGGGGCGCTGTACGATAAACATGCCGAGAGGAACGCCGATGAAAATGGCGATGAGCATGGCGATGATCACGAGCGTAAGGTGGTCGAGTGTGGCGCCGACAATTTCGTCGCGATGATCGATGAAGAAAGACCAGGTGGTTTGCGGATTCACGCGAAAGCCCCCGGCGTCACGGTGAGCGACGACGTGAAAGCGCGGACTTCGGGATGGTCGAGGCGAAGAAATTCCTGCGGGGCGGCGCTCGCCACGATGCGGCCAGCTTCAAGCAGAACGATGCGCGAAGCGAGGAGAAGCGCCTCGCGCAAATCGTGAGTGACAAAGACGATCGTTTTGCCAAGACGGCGGACTAGGGCGCTGAATTCGCGCTGAAGTTCGGCGCGCGTAACCGGATCGAGCGCGCCGAACGGTTCATCCATTAACAGAATCGGAGGATCGGCAGCAAGAGCGCGGGCAACGCCAACACGCTGGCGCTGGCCGCCGGAAAGTTCGCGCGGATGGCGATGCGCGAATTCGCGCGCATCGAGGCCGACAAGGTGGAGCATTTCTTCGACGCGCGCGGCCGTGCGGGAGGCGTCCCAACCTTCGAGGCTGGGCACGAGGCCGACATTTTCCGCGACCGTGAAATGGGGGAAGAGACCAGCGTCCTGAATGACGTAGCCGATGCCGCGGCGGAGGCGTATGGGATCCCAAGAACTGGTGGAGCAATCCTGAACCAGGACTTCTCCTTTCGTGGGAAGTAACATCCCGTTCATCAATTTGAGGAGCGTGGTCTTGCCGCTGCCGCTGCGGCCGAGGAGGACCAGCGTCTCACCATGAGGAATCTCTAACGAGACGCCGGAAACGATTAAGCGTTTAAGAATATCGTTTATGTGAAACGACACGCCGCGAAATTCGATCCTATTCGTGGCCGCGGCTGATATTTTCGTATTCATTTCGATTGACAGCAACAAATCACGGAGCGACCATCTTAATCTACCCAAGCCCCTGGGCGCTGAATTTTGGCGCATCCTTCGCGCAGAAGGTGCATCCAACTATAGGGGTACAAGGCCATGGGAGCTCTCGCCACAGCGGTCCGCATCCGGCACGACCTTCACAGCAGACTGCTTGAAGCTCGTGCACGCACCGATGAGATATTCCGCGTCGTTCGCGAAGAAGCGATGTACGACCGGCCCATCCCCGAAAGGCACCGCATTATTTTCTATGTAGGACACGTCGAAGCGTTCGATTGGAACTTGCTGGCCCAACGCGCCTTTGGCCTGCGGTCTTTTCAGCGCACGTTCGACCACCTGTTTGCGTTTGGCATTGACCCCGTGGACGGGGGATTGCCCTCCGACACGGCGGCGGACTGGCCGACGCACGAAGAAGTTGAACGCTACAACCGGCGTCTGCGAGAGGAATTAGATCGCGCGATCGAGCACGCTCTGGAACGGCCGGAGGAAGGGCACCCGCAGCTGATTACCATGCTGGAAGTGGCGATCGAACACCGGCTGATGCATGCGGAGACGCTGGCGTACATGCTGCACCGGCTGCCGAGCGACCGGAAGATTAGCGGAGCGGACCGGGCTGGGTGGAAGGCGCATCGAGTGAAGTCACATCTCGTAGAGATTCCAGCCGGAACCGCGACGCTCGGACTGGACAGCGTCCAGGGCGATGAGTTCGGATGGGATAACGAATTTGGGGCGCATGAAGTCGCGGTGAATGAATTCGCCATCGACAATTACAACGTGACGAATCACGACTTTCTGCGGTTTGTGCAGGCCGGCGGCTACGAGAACCGTTCGCTCTGGAGTGAAGAAGCCTGGGCCTGGAAAGCGAAGGAAGGCGTCGGGCATCCCGTGTTCTGGCGGCGCGAAGGCAATCTCTGGGTGTACCGGACGATGTTCGGCGAGATTCGATTGCCGCTAGAGTGGCCCGTGTACGTCAGCCACGCCGAGGCCACAGCGTACGCGAAATGGCTCGGACGCAAACTTCCGACGGAAGCGCAGTTTCATCGCGCTGCATATGGAACGCCAGACGGCGCATTGGAGCGCAGCTATCCTTGGGGCGAAGAGGCGCCGGGCGCGTCCAAAGGAAACTTCAATTTCAAATCGTGGGAACCTTCGCCGGTGGGCTCGCATCCCGCGGGCGCCAGCGCATTTGGTGTTCACGATCTTGTAGGCAACGGTTGGGAGTGGACGAGGACGGAATTCGCGCCGTTTCCAGGATTCACGCCCATGCCGTTCTATCCGGGTTACTCCGCAAATTTCTTTGACGGCAAGCACTACGTGATGAAAGGCGGCTCGCCGCGCACCGCAGCGTGCATGCTGCGACGATCTTTCCGAAATTGGTTCCAACCGCATTATCCGTACGTCTACGCAACGTTCCGTTGTGTCGAGGACTAATCAAGCCCAAGCCTGGGAGAATCCAATGGCGACGCCTGCACTATCGCTCCGGCATGTGTCTGCATTCGCTGCGGATGTTCGCGAGAGCCTCACCAAGCCGGGGCAAAGAGAACTGCCTTCAAAATACTTGTACGACGAAGTGGGCTCGGCGCTGTTCGAGACCATTTGTGTTTTGCCGGAGTACGGACTCACGCGAGCTGACGCGCGCCTGCTGGAAAAGTATGCGGGAGAGATTGTGAGCCGATTGCCATCGCCGCTTCACGTGGCGGAGCTCGGCAGCGGCTCGGGGAAAAAGACACGGTGGATCCTGGAAGCGCTCTCGCAGCGGCAAATGACGTACTACTACCCTATCGAGATTTCGCCGTTTGCGCTCGCGGCGTGTGAAAAAGAGCTTGGGCAGATCGAGCTAGTCAGCATCGTGGGCCACGAACAACCGTACCTGGAAGGATTGCGCACCGTCGCCGAAGGGCGGGCGGAGCAGGATCATCTGCTCGTGCTGTTTCTGGGCAGCACCATCGGCAATTTCGATCGTGATGCAGGAGAATCGTTTCTACGAGAAATGCGAGAGATTCTCCAGCCTGGCGATGCGCTGCTGCTTGGCACGGACTTGGAGAAAGATGTTGAGCTGCAAATGCTGGCGTACGACGATCCCGCGGGCGTGACCGCGGCGTTCAATCTAAACTTGCTGGCGCGCATCAACCGGGAGCTGGGCGCGGATTTTGATCTGAGCTGCTTCCGGCACGAGGCGCTCTGGAATTTCGCGGAGCGGCGGGTCGAGATGCATCTGCGCTCGACTCGCAGGCAGACCGTGCATGTTCCGGCTGCCAACCTGCGACTCATGCTCGACGAAGACGAAACCATCTGGACGGAAAGTTCGCACAAATATCAAGCCGAAGAAATTCCAGAGATGGCGGCACGCACGGGATTCTGCTGCGACGGGCAGTGGATCGACACCGAGTGGCCCTTCGCGCAGAACCTGCTGATTGCGGAGTAGAGAGCAACGTGCTCGTTAGGCCGGAAATTCCGAAGTACCCCCACACCCCCGTCAATTTGCATGAATGTCAAAAGAAAGGCCTTACGAAATTTGCAATCGTAAGGGGTTGATTCTAAGAAACTTGTTTTTGGCTCAGCGACGAGGGCAGTAGGCAAAGTGGGTCTCCAAAAAGAAAAGCGGCAGCAAGCTGCCGCAGTCAAACAAGTCCTACACCTTTCCCCAGAAAGTATAGTAGCACATGAAGTAGCCGACGATCCGCTCGGACGGCGTTCGATCAGGAACTAGCCGGGCCCGCGTACGTAGACGGCTCTCCTAACGTGATAACTGGCCTAAGAAGTGCTTCGTCTTCCGCGTCAGTTCGCTCAACCATCGAAGCTGGATCTCCGAACCGGTTTTCAGAAGCTGCAGCAACTCCGCCGGGTGCCTCGAGAAATCGATCTTGCTAGCACCCCAGTCCGGCCGACGCCCATCGGCG